>DASZHJ010000211.1:0-17544 GCA_035938015.1 Allostellaceae bacterium | reverse complement strand
TACGACAGTCGAGCGGCACTCACTGAGGCGATTTGCCGCTCGATCCCTCAATGCGCACCGCTTGGTAGTCCCCGGGAACCAGGCTGGCGGCGGCGTTACCCCCTCGGATCGCCGTATCGGCGGTCTTGAGAAGGCTGAACGTCGATTTCACGATCAATCCGGTCTCGGGCGCGTACCAAAATAAGCGCTTGGCCCACTGACTGCCCGTCCCGGTCTCCTCCTGCTCGATGACGAAGACATCGAAGGTTCCGGCCGGGGTGACGACCGTCTCGGTGCGCAGAACCGTGAAGCGATGGGTCAGGTACGCGCCGCTTATGCTGACCGAGATCGCCTGTTGCTTGCCGGTCGTCAGCGGCCAGAGTTTGTCGAGGCCCGCATCGAGAAACTTCGCATCGTCGGCGAAGCCCGCGAATTTCTCGGCGTCCCGGTAATTTTGATCGACATAGGCACAGCGGAAACCGCTCTCGCCCGCGAACTTCAGTGTCGCGCCGTTGCTGTACTGGACGAAGGTACCTGCGTGGGGGCATCGAAATCCCGTTTCCCCGGTCGTGCCAGCCCCGACGGCATGCGCGGACGCGGCAACCACAGGCGGTGTCGCGGGGCTGGAGTTGACGGATGCAACGGGTGCCGGCGGCTGAGCGACTTTGGCAGGCTGCGGCGCCGGAGCCGCTTTCGGCGGCACCGCCACGGAAGCCTGGGGCGCCATCGCCACCGGTTCTACGCCGGCCGAGCCACCTGAGCCCGCTGGATCGCCCGTGATGATCAATGCGTGCTGCTTGTTGTCGATCGTCCATGCGGGCAACTTGGAAAGAAAGCTCTGACCGAGCAGGAGCTTGCCCTGGATCGGCGTCACGCTCGCGGTGACATTTCTAATAACGTGGTCTCCGACTCTCAATTCATGGACGATAAAGGCCTCGCTCGGGAGCTTTGATCCGTCCGCCAGCACGTAGGTTTTCGTTCCGATGAAATCAGAATTCGAGATGGTTCCCGCGCGAGTGAGTATCTGCACGACGTCGGCGGGGATGGCGACGTCCGCTGCGCCGCTATCGAGGACGAAATTCAGAGTGAGCCTGCCGTTGACCTGAACAGGCACCAGAAAGGTGCCGTTTCCTTGCTCGAGCTTGATCGTATCGATGGCAGCCGCGTTGGTCGGCATTGGCGCTGGCGGCAAAGCGGCAGACCTGGTTGGTGGCTGCGGCGCCGGCGTGGCGCGGGCGGCAGGCGCGGTGCTTCCTTTGGGCAACGCAATGGACGCGATCTCGTAGGAGGTGTCGGGTCCATAGCCCTGCCGCGTCTCATGCTTGGATTTGATGGTATAGCCCAGCTCGGGCGCAAACCAGACCGTGGTGAGCCAGGTGCCGCTCCATCTGCCCTTCACCTGGCGGTGCCATTCGACCACGAAGGTGTCGAAGCTGCCGGCGGCGGTCACCAGCCTCTCTTGGCCGACGACCTTAATGGTGTTGTCGAAATAAACGTCCTTGATCGTCGTTACGAGATCGCCGGTCGCGTTTGCGGTTGTCCCGGACGTCATGAAGTCGATCTGGTTTCCAACTCGCCACGGGAACAAGCGCTCGCCATGGTTTTTCTCCAGATCAGAGTCTGAGACGGCGACGGCGAGCCCGAGAAACTGCGAAACCAAGCTGCCTTTGTTGGTGCGCGCCCGGCACGTCAGTCCCTCTTGAGTCGTGAAGGTGAGGGAACCCCCATCACTGAATGTCATCACGGTCCCCGGGTCGGGACAGTGAAAGGCCTCATCCGCCTGGCTCAACCACGCGAGCAGGACCAGAGCAGCCAGAGCGAGCGTTAATTTCACGATTTGCCCCGTTCAACCGCGCCATCGACTCTACCGTTGCGTGTTTCCGTGGGCAACCACGCCCTACTCGGGGTAGCCCGCACCGTTCCTGATTATCGTCCGAAGGGGTCTTCCTGCGGCAAAAGCGTGGCTCCGGACCGCGCCACAAATCCGCCCAAGTACGGCCATGTAGTCCCCAAATCCTCATGCAACCTTTCTCACTGCCGCTGCTTCGGCATCCAGGCCCCGATACTCGGGTTTCAGGAGGAGGAAACAACAATGCTAAGCACCAACAGGAGTTTGGCTTATTCGGCGGTCATCGCTGCGGCCCTGTCCCTGCTGGGCTGCTCGGGTCCGAGCCCGAACGGCAACGCTCGGGGCGTCGGCGGAGCCGCGGCGGCCGCGCAACATCGGTTCAACGTCTACTTCGATGTCGACAAATCCACTCTCACGCCCGAAGCCCGGCAGTTGGTCGCCCAGGTGATCGCCGAGGCCAACCGCGACCCCAGCGCCAAGGTCGTCGTGCTGGTCGGCAAGACCGATATCGCCGGCACGGATCGCGCCAGCCCCGGCCCCGCGCAACGCAGGGCCGATACGGTGCGCGCGGCGCTTGTCGCGGGCGGCATCGCGCCCGATCGGATCAGCGAGCATTCGGTCGGCTCCCACGAGCCGCCGATTCCGACGCCGCCGGGCGTTCGGGAGCCGCGCAACCGGATGGTCGAGATCGCCTTCCAATAGCGCTGCCGCGTCGAGAAGTTCCGCAAACGGGCGCCGCGAACGCGGCGCCCGTTTCTTTTCAGTGCACGGTCGGCGCATGGCTCCGCGGTTTCGGCCAGGATCTCGCCGATCCGGCTTTACCGGGCCTTTACGGAGTTGCCCTATTTTGCGCGTGCCGTCCTCTCCAGAGCTGGGACCCTTTATGAACCTACTCAATCGCCTCAAGATCAAAGCCAAGCTCATGGTGGTGCTCGGGTTGACCGCCATCTCGCTCGTGATCGCCGTGTCGTTCGCCGCCTCGGTGCTGCACCAGAAGATGATGGACGAGCGGATCGGCAAGCTTCGGGGCATCGTCGATACGGCCATGGGGCTCGCGCAGGCGCTCGACGACGAGGTCGTGTCGGGGCACATGAGCCGCGACGACGCGGTCGCGCGGCTTCGCAGCGAGATTCACGCGATGTGGTACGATAGTCACAACGACTATCTGTTCGTGAACTCGATGGACGGCATCTCCATCGCCAATGCGGCCGCCCCGAAGCAGGAGGGCACCAGCCGCCTGGGTCTCAATGACGTCAACGGCAAGCCGATCACCGGCTCTTTCATCGAGGCGCTGCGGAACGCCGACGAGGCCGTGGTGGACTACTACTATCCGAAACCCGGCCAGACCGAGGCGCTGGCGAAGGTCAGTCTGGTGAAGAAATTCAAGCCATGGAACATGATCTTCGGCACGGGCGTCTATACGGATGACCTCGAGACCGAATTCCGGTCGGGCTTGCTGCACATCGGTCTCGCGGCATTGTTCCTGCTCGCGTTGGTCGTGGGCGCGGTGTTCGTCATCAGCCGCAACATCACTTCCCCGCTCACGAGTCTTAAGAGCCACATGGAGAAGCTGGCGGAGGGCGACGTCACGGTGACGATCGACGAAGCAACCCGGCGAGACGAGGTCGGCGAGATGGCGCGCGCGGTGCAGGTGTTCAAGGAAAACGCCCAGCAGATGCAGCACCTGCAGGATCAACAAGAAGAGCTGAAGCGAAAGTCGGAGCAGGAAAAGCGCCAGGCGATGACCGATCTCGCCAATGCCTTCGAGAGCAAAGTGCGCAGCTTCGTCGACGCGCTGGCGCACGCCGCCGGCAAGATGCAATCGACGGCGCGGTCCATGTCCGCCATTGCCGACACCGCGCGTCAGCAGTCGACCGCGGTCTCCGCCGGCGCCACCCAGGCGACCAGCAACGTGCAGACGGTTGCGTCCGCCTCCCAGCAGCTTTCATCCTCGATCGCCGAGATCGGCCAGCGTGTCGTGCAGGCCTCGACTGTCTCGAAGAAAGCCGCGGACGAGGGCGAGCGCACCAATGCCACCGTCGCGGGCCTCGCGGAATCCGCGCAGAAGATCGGCGAGGTGGTGGCGCTCATCAACGACATCGCCTCCCAGACGAACCTCCTGGCGCTCAATGCCACCATCGAGGCCGCGCGAGCCGGCGAAGCCGGGAAAGGCTTCGCCGTGGTGGCGAGCGAGGTCAAGTCACTGGCCAACCAGACCGCCAAGGCGACCGACGATATCCGCGCGCAAGTCGCGGCGATTCAGGCCGAGACCCGCTCGGCCGTCGACGCGATCCAAGGCATCTCCAAGACCATCCTGGAGGTGAACGAGATCTCTTCGTCGATCGCCGCCGCGGTCGAGGAGCAGACTGCGGCGACGCAGGAGATCACTCGCAACGTCCACGAAGCCGCCGGCGGCACGCAGGACGTCTCGAAAAACATCTCCGGCGTCAGCGCGGCCGTCGACAAGGCGGGCCAAGCCGCGGGCGCAGTGCTCGCCGATGCGGACGAGCTCGCCAAGCAGTCCGAGGCGCTGCGCCGTGAGGTCGACCATTTCCTCGCGACCCTTCGCGCCGCCTGAGCTAGTCCAGGAATATGTCCGTCGCGAGCGATTGCGTCGGATCCACCGCGTAGGGAGCGAGGTCGGTGACGCCCGCGCGGGCGAGCACATCCTCGTCGATGAAGAAATTGCCGGTAAGCTCCCGGCTCGGCTGAGTCAGGATCCAGTGCGCGGCATCCGCGAGGATCTCGGGCTTGCGGCCGCGGCTGACATCGACGCCCGGGATCATCTGCAGCGCCGCGGTGGCGATGATGGTACGCGGCCAGAGCGCGTTCACCGCCACGCCGGCGCGGCGGAATTCCTCCGCCATGCCGAGGACGCAGAGGCTCATGCCGTATTTCGCAAGGGTGTAGGCGACGTGCGGCGCGAACCAGCGTGGGTTCAGGTTGATCGGCGGCGAGAGCGTGAGGATGTGCGGATTGGCCGCGCGCCTGAGGTGCGGGAGGCAAGCCTGCGAGCACAGGAAAGTGCCCCGGGTGTTGATCCCCATCATGAGATCGAAGCGCTTGATCGGCGTCTCCGGCGTGCCGGTGAGGCTGATCGCGCTCGCGTTGTTGACGAGGATGTCGATGCCGCCGAAGCGCTTCACACCGGCCTCCACCGCCGCCTGCACCTGATCCTCGAAGCGGATGTCGGTCGGCACCGCCAAGGCCTGGCCGCCCGCCGCCTCGATCTCCCTGGCGGCGGTGAAGACGGTGCCGGGCAGTTTGGGATGCGGCTCGGTGGTCTTGGCCGCGATCACGAGATTGGCCCCGTCGCGCGCGGCACGGAGCGCGATCGCAAGGCCGATCCCGCGCGAGGCGCCGGTGATGAAGAGGGTCTTGCCCTTGAGATCGGCCATCGCTGCTCTCCCGCTGTCCCGCGAGAGAGGGTAGCGACTTTTCTCCGGCCCCTGAAGCAGCTTCTTGCCGCCGATCAGTCCTGTCGGTCCTCGAAGCGCTTGAGGCAGCGCTCCGCCGTCTCGATGGCGCCTTGCAGGTGCTTGGGGCGGACCGGATGCGCCACGCTCGCGCGCACGTGCTTCAACAGGTGCCCGAAGTGATGATAGAGCGTGTCGGCATCCTCGAGCCGGCGCGTTAGGCTCCTGAGATAATCGTCGAGCTCCCGATCCCGGAACTTCTCGTGGAAGGTGCGGGATTTGCGGGTGATGTCCTCATTGGCTTGGCTCATGGCTTCAGTTCTCCTCGAACGGTGCTGCGGGATCAGTGAAACTGCTGGGCCTCGGTCGAGCCCTTGAGCGCGGTGGTCTCCGAGCGACCGCCGGAGATGGCGAGGTTCACCGCGTCGAAATACCCGGTGCCGACCTCGCGCTGATGCTTGACCGCCGTATAGCCGTGTCGCTCGGCGGCGAACTCGGCCTGCTGTAGTTCGCAATAGCCGACCATGCCGCGCTCGCGGAAGGCGCGCGCCAGCTCGAAGCTCGAGTAGTTGAGGCTGTGGAAGCCCGCGAGCGTGATGAACTGGTACTTGTAGCCCATGGCAGCGATCGACTTCTGGAATCCCTCGATCTCCTGCGGCTTCAGGTTGGCGCTCCAATTGAAACTCGGCGAGCAGTTGTAGGCGAGGAGCTTGCCGGGATAGCGGGCGTGGATCGCTTCGGCGAAGCGCCGAGCCTCGGCCAGATTCGGCCGCGAGGTCTCCCACCAGAGCATGTCGGCATAGGGCGCGTAGGCGAGCCCGCGCGCGATGCAATAGTCGACACCAACGCCGCGCTTGATCCGATAGAAGCCCTCGGCCGTGCGGGCCTCGCGGTCGATGAACGCATGGTCGCGCTCGTCGATGTCCGACGTGATGAGTTGCGCGCTCTCGGCGTCGGTGCGCGCCACCACCAAAGTCGAGGTGCCGCAGACGTCGGCGGCGAGCCGCGCCGCGTTGAGCGTGCGGATGAAGCTCTGCATGGGCACCAGCACCTTGCCGCCCAGGTGGCCGCACTTCTTCTCGGAAGCAAGCTGGTCCTCGAAGTGGACGCCCGCGGCGCCCGCCTCGATCATCGCCTTCATGAGCTCGAAGGCGTTGAGTGGCCCACCGAATCCCGCCTCGGCATCGGCGATGATCGGCGCGTACCAGCAGGTGTCGCCCTTGCCTTCCATGGTCTGGATCTGATCGGCGCGCTCGAGCGCCTGGTTGATCCGCTTCACCACCGCGGGAACCGAGTTCGCGGGATAGAGGCTCTGATCGGGATAGACCTGACCCGCCAGATTGGCATCCGCCGCCACCTGCCAGCCCGAGAGATAAATGGACTCCAGACCCGCGCGCACCATCTGCATCGCCTGATTGCCCGTGAGCGCACCAAGGCAGGCGACATAAGGGCGCGTGTGCAGGAGTTCCCAGAGCCGGCGGGCGCCGAGCTCGGCGAGCGTGTGCTCGATCCGAATGGAGCCGCTGAGCCGGGCGACATCCTCGGCGCTGTAATCGCGCCGGATGCCCTCGAAGCGGCCGGCTGCCTTCGATTTTGCGGACGTACCTTGGTCGAGCGGGCTCATGGGGTCTCCTTGGGCTGTTCGCTGCGCCGCAATATCGGGGGAATAACGCCCATTTGCACTCTTGTTCTCCCGAAAAAATCATGGAAAAGCGTGCACTTGTAAAATCTTTACAACGCTTGTCTGTAAACTGACCCTTGTGAAAACCGCACAACCATCGGAGAGTGGCTCCATGGGTCAGAAACTGATGCTGGGCCACAAGGTGCGGCGGCTGCGCCGGGAGTCCGCGCTTTCGCAGGCTCAGATGGCGGAGCAGTTGGGCATATCGCCGAGCTATCTCAACTTGATCGAGCACAACCAGCGCCCGGTGACCCTGACGCTGCTGCTGAAGCTCGGGCAGAATTTCGGCATCGACCTGCAGCGCTTCGCCGAGGACGACGAGGCGCGCCTGGTGAGTGGGCTGAGCGAGGTCCTGACCGACGCGCTCTTCCGCGGCACCGATCTCGGCAAGCAAGACTTGCGCGAGCTCGCCGCAGTGGCGCCCGGCATCGCGGAGGCCATGACCACGCTCTATGGCGCCTATCGCCAGGCGCGGCAGGAGCTGGAGGCGATCGCGGACGCCGCCGGCGGTTCCGATCTCGCGACGCATCGGGCCTCGCCCAGCGAGGCCGCGCGTGATTTTTTCCAGGCTGGGCTCAATCATTTTCCCGAGCTCGAGGCGGCGGCCGAGGATTTATGGCGGCGCGCTGGCCTCGATGCGGCGGCGCTTTACGCCTCGCTCGCGCGCTATCTGGAGACGAGCCATCGACTCAAGGTGCAGCTGATGCCGCAGAGCATTATGGGCGCGATGATCCGCCGGCACGATCCCCATCGCGGCCGGGTGCTACTCTCGGAGATGCTGCCCGCGTCGGGCCGCGCCTTTCAGCTCGCTTGCGAGCTGGCGCTCCTCGAGCACCACGCCACCATCGATGCGCTGCTCGGTCGCTTCGCGTCGAACGACGAAGACGCCCGCGCGTTGGTGCGGATCGGGCTCATCAATTATTTCGCGGGCGCGGTGCTCCTGCCCTATGCCGCTTTCGCCGATGCGGCCCAGACACTCCGGCACGATCTCGGCGTGCTCGGCGCGCGCTTCGGCGCCAGCTTCGAGCAGCTTTGCCATCGCCTCACGACGCTGCAGCGGCCGGGCGCCGGCGGCGTGCCGTTTTTCATGATCAGGCTCGACGCCGCCGGCAACATCTCCAAGCGCTTCAGCGCGAACAGCCTGCATTTCGCGCGCTTCGGCGGCGCCTGCCCGGTCTGGAACCTGCACCACGCCTTCCAGGCACCGGGGCAGATCCTGACCCAGCTCGCGGAGATGCCGGACGGCAGCCGATATCTTTCGATCGCGCGCACGGTCTCCAAGCCCTGGCGCAAAGGGCCACTGCGCGCGGCGCAGTACTCGATCGCGCTCGGCTGCGAGACCCGCCACGCCGAGCGCATCGTCTATGCGGACGGCCTCGCGCTCGAGGGCAAGGACGCCGCCGACCCGATCGGCGTCACCTGCCGGACCTGCCCGCGTGGCGACTGCGCGCACCGCGCCTTCCCCTCCGCGCACCAGCCGATACCCAAGACCGATTTCATCCGCACCGATCCGCTCTTCGCCACTCCCTGAGCGTCACCGGCCCTGGAATTTGGGCGGGCGTTTGGCGATGAAGGCAGCGACCCCCTCGACGAAATCCTCGGTGCCGGTGCAGCGGGCGAAGCTTTCGGCCTCCGCCTGCAGCTGTGTCTCGAGCGAGGACCCCAGAGACTGACCGAGCAACCGCTTGGTGCCGGCATAAGCCTCGGCGGGGCCGCTTGCGATGCGCCGCGCCAGCACGGCGGTGCGCTCGGCGAGCTCGCCCGCCGGCACCACCCAGTTGACGAGGCCCCAGGCGAGCGCGGTCTTGGCGTCGATGCGCTCGCCCAAGAGCGCCACCTCCATCGCGCGCTTCATACCGAGCGTGCGCGGCAGGAAGAAGGTCGAGCCGCCGTCCGGGCTGGTGCCGAGATGGCAGTAGGCAAGCGTGTAAAAGCTGTCGTCGGCCGCGATCGCGAGATCGCAGGCCATGAGGAAGCTCATGCCGATACCGGCGACGGGTCCGTGCACGCTCGCGATGAGTGGCGGCCGAAGCCGGCGCAGCTGCAGGATCAGCGGATGCACATGATGGATGAATTTCTCGAACCGCCGGCTGCGTTCCGCCGGCGCGAGAGGTGTGAGCTCCGTAAAGAACTTGATGTCGCCGCCCGCCATGAATCCGCCGCCCGCGCCCTTGAGCACAACCGCGCGGATGCCCGGATCGGACTCGATGCGGTCGACGGTCGCCTCGAGCGCCTCGCGCATGACGCCGTCCAACGCGTTCATGACCTTCGGCCGGTTGAAAGTCAGCGTGGCGATGCCGGCTTCGCTTTCGTAGAGGACGGTGTCGTTCATGGGTCCGCTCCGATTTTGTTTTGCTCGGACGCGAGTATAGCCCGGACCCCCGGAATGAGCATTCCAGGCTCATCCTTGCGCACGAGCCGAAGCGGACCTAAGTCACTCCCTGCGCGCTCGGGAGGCCGTCATGAGGCTCTGGACCGTTCTGCTGGCGGTGATCTGGCTCGTGGCCTGCGCGAGCCAGGGCACGATCCAGCGCGACCAACTCTCCGAGCTGGACGTGGGACGCACCACCAGTGCGGAGCTTGCGACCCGGTGGGGGCCGCCATTGACCGATGCCACCATGCCCGATGGCCGGCATGTCCTGACCTATCGCTACATCCACATGCAGACGGGCGCGATCGCGAGCTTCGCGCCGGGTTTCGGCCCGATCGGCAGCACGACGGATACCGTCACAGGCCAAGTCACGCTCACCTTCGACCCCCAGGGAGTACTGCTGTCCTATGCCATGTCTGGCATCGGCTGAGCCGGCCCGCCGCCGATTGATCCAGATTTCGTGAAGTCTTTGACAGAAGAATTAATTGCATGCCGAGCCAATCGGCGGATGATTACGGCAGACGCAAATGCCATCGAGGCGCCCGGATGAGAAAGCCTTTCGCCCGAACCCTAATCGTCGCCGCCCTGCTCGGGCTCTCTGCGTGCGTCGGAGGCGGAGAGCCGCCGGGTACCCGGTTTGCGACGGTGGCGGCGCAAGTGCCTCCGGTGCCGGCGGACCGCGCGCGGTTCTTCTTCTATCGCGACTACTCGCTCTACGACAGCGACCAGCGGCCGTTCATCGCGCTCAATGGAGATCCCGTGGTGATCTCTGAGAACGGCGGTGTCACCTACCGCGACGTGCCGCCGGGGACATACCTGATCTCGGTGCCCTACTCCGCGATCTACCCCTATAAAGACAAGACGGTCACCGTGGGGCCCGGCCAGACCGTCTACGCGAAGATTCAGACCGAGAAATACGAGCCGAACGTCACGCTCCTCGATTACCAGCCCGACATCTTTGTCGTGGTCCTGGTCGATCCCGCTCAAGCCCAAACCGAGATCGCGAGCAAGCGATACTTTCCGTAAATCAGCTCCAGCCGGGGAAGCGGCTCGGCCACAGCCAAGTCTGCTTGGGGTTCCCGTCACCGGACATCACGGCGTCGACCAGCCACCGTGCCGTGGCGGGCGCCGCCGCCATGCCGATCGATCCCATTCCGCCGTGCACGTATAAGCCCTCGATCCGAGTCTTGCCCGCCACCGGCAGACCGTCGGAGACCATCGGTCGATTACCGGGATAGGCGTTTTTCACCGATAGCGATCCGAGCCCCGAGATCATCCGCAGCGCCCGGCCCGCTATCCGGCTCGGCATATCCGTGTTGCGCACGAGATCGCGCAGAGCCGGTTGCACGGAGGCGCCCAACCGCGCGTCGCCGCCACGCATGGGATTGAGGCAAATGGCCTCGACGGCCGGCCGGTCGTCCTTGCGCTCCGCGATATCGGCAAGTCCCTCGAGCGACATCCGCCTGCCCAGCTCCTCCTGATCGGGCCAGGTCAATTCCTCGACGATCCAGGGAACCTCGAAGTCGAGCTTGCCCAACTGGATCAGCCAGCCGCGGCCCGCCGTGAACGGCAGGCTCGGCAACGGCCCGTCGCCGACCGTCCGGCGCAGCAGATCGGTCATCCAGAGCCCGTTGGCGATGAAGACCAAATCCGCCGACACGATGCCCTGGTCGGTCAGGACCCCCTCGACCCTGCCGCTCCGAGAGACGATCTGGGCGACGCGAAGGCCGGTCTTGATCGCGGCCCCCACCTCTCGCGCGGCATGGGCGAAAGCGTGCGTCGCGCCCATAGGCTCGAGGGTCCACGCCCGCTCCACGAAATATCCTCCGGCGACTTTGAAGCCCAATCGCGGATAGTCGCGCGCGAGGACCTTTCCCGATACGGCCTCCATGCCCACGCCGCCCGCGCGGTAGCGCTCCGCGACGGCGGATGCGGCCGCGTAGCTCGCCTCGTCTTCCGAGATCAGGAGATGGCCGACTTTCGCGAACTCGAACGGCACCGGCCCGCCGGAGATCTCGTCGTAGATGCCGGCGCACGCATCCAGCAGCTCCACGACCTCCTTTTGCGGGCCGCTCAGGACCGTTCCCGTGTTGCGCCCGGACGATTCGGACGCGATAGCGCTTTGCTCGAGCAGCGCCACTTTGACGCCGCGCGAGGCCAATTCATAAGCGAGCGTGCATCCGGCGATTCCGCCGCCGATCACGATCGCCTCGACGGGCTTGCCGTCGGGCCGCCGGTTCGTGGCCATTGAGCGAGGCATCGGATCCTCCTCTGTACTTGCGATGGATACCGGTATACGAGAATACGCGCAAGAATTTTCCTGGTAAGGACCTGCGCCGGCCAGAGTTTGGAGGTAGCGGAATGGATCGATTAAGCGGGCTCGCCCGCGCGACGATGCGCAAGCCGCAAACCGCGGCGGATCACGTCGCCGACGTTTTGCGCGAGGCCATTGCCGAGGGCTCGCTGGCGGCTGAAACGCCGCTCCGTCAGGACGAGTTGGCCCAGCGCTTCGGCTTCAGCCGCATGCCCGTCCGCGACGCGCTGCGTCTCTTGGAGGCCGAGGGCATCGTCTCGATCCACCCGACCCGCGGCGCCTTCGTTGCCAAGATGGATCGCACCGAAATTGCCGAGATCTATGCGGTCCGCGAGGTTCTCGAGGCAGAGGCATTGCGGCTGTCGCTGCCGAACCTCACCGAGGAGACGCTCGAGGAGGCTGGCGCAGTGCTGGACCAGATCGACGCGGAGCCGGATGTCGGCCGATGGGGTGCGCTCAACCGCGCCTTTCACCTGGCGCTCTATAAGGCCTGCGGCAATGCGCGATTGCTCGCGCTCATCGACGCGCAGCACAACGCGGGCGACCGCTACGTCCGCATCCTGCTGTCAAACCTCGACTACCGGGCCCGTTCCCAATCCGAGCACCGCCAGCTCCTGGCCGCCTGCCGCAAGCGCGATGCCGAGCGCGCCCTGACCTGGCTCACGAAGCACCTCCGCGATGGCAGCAAGACGCTGGTCAAATCGATCAAGTGAGGGTGAGCGCGATCGGCGCCGCACCGAGGCGCTCGCTGCCGCGCTCCGTCACCAGGAAAGTCTCGCCGGGCGCGACGTTGAGGCCTTTGGCGGTGATCGCCATGTGCAGGAAGAACACCATGCCCGGCTGGATCTCGACGGGATTGTCGCGATAGCACATCGGCCAATCCATCCAGTTGGGCGAAAAGGTGGTGCCGAGACTGTAGCCGCAGGAATTGAGGTTGTCCTCGAGATAGCCGGCCTTCTCGAGCGTCCGGATGTATGCGGCGTAAGCGGCGCCTACCCGCGCGCCGGGCTTCAGCGCCTCGGCGCAGGCCTCGAGTGCATCCAGCGCGCAAGCGTGCATGTCGATCTGCGCCTGCGCGGGCTTGCCGACTTTGATCGTGCGCATGAGGCAGGCGTGATAGTGGCGATAGACGCCCGCGAATTCGAGGGTGAGTTGGTCGTCGGCGCCGAGCGTGCGACGGCCCGAGATGTAGCGGCCGAGGGTGGCGGCAGGGCCGGAGCCGATGATGAACTCGTTCCCGGGATAATCGCCGTCGCCGCGAAAGACCGCGCCCTGGAGCGCCGCGAGAATGTCGCCCTCGAAGGCGCCGGGCTTGATGAGCGGCGCGGCCTCGGCGAGCGCTTTGTCCGCGAGCGCCGCCGCCTTGCGCACATAGGCGATCTCGGCCGGACGCTTGACGGCGCGCTGGTGTGTCACCGTGTACGAGGCATCCTCCAGCGCGCAGAAGCCCGCCAACGCCTCCGCGAGCGCGCGTCCGTTGCGCGCCGTCAAGCCATAGGCGTCCCATTCGACGCCGAGCCGTCGGCCGCGGCAGCCGAGCTCGTCGAGCATCTGGCGGAGATCCTCGGCAGGCCTCGCATCGGGCCGGTCGACCCAGATGCGGATCTCCGGAATGACGGAGGTATGGCGCGCCACGCGCCGATCAGGCGCGCGCGTCAGCAGCGCCATCCGACCGTCGGCACCGAGATAGAGGCACTGGAAGAAGACGTAGCCGAAGCTGTCGTAGCCCGTGAGGTAGTACATGCTCTCCTGACGAAACATCAGGAGACCGTCGAGCCCGTCCTTGACGAGCTGCTTGATCGTCACCGCACGCCGAGCAGCAAGCTCGGCCTCGGAGAAATGCAGATGCGGTGCGATCGAGGGCGGCGAGCTCATGGCGGTCACGATGATCGAGATTAGCGGATGCGACAACCGCGCCTCAATCCCTCCCGGACGTCATACCAGCGGGCGCTTGCTACCCGCCTTCGAGCTTCGGAATGAAATAGATCTCCGAGCCCGGCCGAACCAGCTGGTAATAGCCGACCTCGTGGATCTCGCCGTCGATCGCGACGGTAGTCTCCTCCTCGAGATGCTCGCCGAGCCCGGGATAAAGCCGATCCATGGCCTTGATGACGCCGCGCAGGTTCTTCGCCTCGATCGAGAATTCCTGGACGCCGCCGGTGTAGCGCCGGCTGAGGCCGCCGGTCAGAACGACGCGCGCGGGCGCCTCGCCCATCGGCTCAGCTCTTCTTGCCGTCGTCGATCGCCGCGAGCACCCGCGGCGGCGACATCGGCAGCTCCGTCATGCGACGACCGATGGCGTTCTCGATGGCATTGGCAATCGCCGCCATGGGCGGGACGATGTTGACCTCGCCCACGCCTTTCGCTCCGTAGGGATGGCTGGGATTCGGCACCTCCACCATGATCGCCTCGATCATCGGCAGGTCGGAGGCAACGGGCACGCGATAGTCGAGGAAGCCCGCGTTATCGAGGCGCCCCTTCGCGTTGTAGATGTACTCCTCGTTGAGGGCCCAGCCGATGCCCTGTACGACGCCGCCTTGGATCTGCCCCTCGACATAGCTCGGATGGATGGCACGGCCGACGTCTTGGGCCGCAACGAAGCGCAGTACCGTCACCTTGCCGGTCTCGGGGTCGACCTCGACGTCGCAGAACTGGGTGGCGAAGCCGGGCGCCACGGCGCCCGGGTTGACCGATGCCGAGGCGCCGATCGGACCGCCCGTCAGCGCGCGCTTCGCCGCGATTTCCTTCAGCGACAGCGGCTTGAAATCGCCGACGTTGGTGCTCGCGGGCTTCGCGTGGCCGTCCTCCCAGGTCACGCCCTCGACATCGACGTCCCAAATCATCGCGGCCCGGCGGCACAACTCTTTGATGACTTTCTTGGTGGCATCGACCACGGCGATGCCGGTCGCAAAGGTGACGCGCGAGCCGCCGGTCACATGCGTGTAGCCGACCGATGCGGTGTCCGCGACGATGGGCCGGACTTGGGCGTAATCAATGCCGAGCGTCTCCGCCGCCATGAGCGCCTGGGAGGCGCGGGAGCCGCCGATATCCGGGCTGCCGGTCGCCACCACCACGGTGCCATCCTCGTTCACATGCACGGTGGCGCTGGACTCGCCGCCGCCATTGAACCAATAGCCGGAGGCAACGCCGCGCCCCTGGTTCTTCTTGAGTGGCGCCTTGTAGGCGGGATGGCGGAGCAGTGCCTGCACGGTCTCCACGTATCCGCCATGGGAGAGTTTGGGTCCGTAGACCATCTGCGTGCCCACCTTCGCCGCGTTCTTCAGCCGCAGCTCCAGCGGGTCCATGCCCAGCTTTTTTGCGAGCACGTCGAGCACGCTCTCCACGGCGAAAGCGGAGATCGGCGAGCCTGGCGCGCGGTATGCCGCGGATTTCGGCCGATTGCACACCACGTCGTAGCCGACGGAGCGCGCATTCGGAATGTCATAGGGCGCGAAGGCGCACATGGTGGCATTCATCACCGGCGAGCCCGGGAATGCGCCCGCCTGGAACTTGAAGACGCCGTCCGCGGCGACGATGGTGCCGTCCCGCGTGACGCCAACCTTCACCTTCATGGAAGAGCCAGAGGTCGGCCCCGTCGCCTTGAACACGTCCTCGCGGCTCATCACGATCTTGACGGGATGGCCGGTCTTGCGGGCGAGCAGGGTCGCCACGGGCTCGAGGTAGACCACGGTCTTGCCGCCGAAACCGCCGCCGATCTCGGCCGGATAAACGCGCAGATCGCCGAGCTTCATGCCCAGGAGCTGGGCCGTGAGCGCGCGCACGACGAAATGCCCCTGGCTCGAGCTCCAGAGCTCGCCCTGGCCGTCGGCGTCGAAGCGGGCGACGCAGCCGTGCGGCTCGATATAGGCTTGGTGCACGGCGGCGGTCTTGAACTCCATCTCGACGATCTCGTCGGCCCGGGCGAAGCCCGCCTCGACGTCGCCGATCTTGAACTCGAGCCGCTTGGAGATGTTGGAGGGCTTCGCGGGCGCGGGATCGATGCCGCGCGTGATCATGTCGGAGAAGAGCAGCGGCGCGTCCGGCCGCATGGCGTCGTCGACGTCGATCACGTGCGGCAGCACCTCGTAATCGACGGCGATCAGCGCAAGTGCCTCCTCCGCGACGGACTTGCTGGTTGCCGCCACGGCGGCGAGCGCGTGACCCTCGTAGAGCACTTTCTCGCGCGCCATGATGTTGCGCGTCACGTGCCAGAAATTCACGGCGACGCGCTCGGGGCCGACATACTCGAATTTCTGCTCGGGGAAGTCAGCGGACGTCACCACCGCCTTGACGCCAGGCAGCGCCTTCGCCTTCGAGGTATCGATCGACCGGATTTTCGCGTGCGCGTGGGGCGAGCGCAGGATGGCGCCGACCAGCATGCCGGCCATGTTGAAATCGGCGCCGTATTGCGCCTTTCCCGTTACCTTCGGCACGCCGTCCGGGCGAATCGGCCGGGTCCCCACCCACTTGAAGGGCTTCACCGTATCCTTCGGGATGACATCGTCCATGGCTGCCTCGCCTGTTTACCGACCGCGTAAGGGTCGCGCGGCCGGCGCTCGAATGCAAGCGGCGGGCATGAAGGGCCTATGACAATCGCGCCCATTGGGCCCGCAAGGCACGAGCGATCCAGCCGAAGCGCGCCGAGAGCACCGCGAGCGCGGCGAAGCTCGCGAACGCGATCGCGAGCAGCAGCCCGGTCACGCCGAGCCCAAATCCGAACGCCAGCGCCCATCCGAGCGGAACCATGATGACCACATAGGAGATCATGTGGAGCGCGGTCGGGAACCAGGCGTCGTGGCAGCCCCGCAACGCCTGCGCGACCACGCGCTGCCCGCCGTCGGCGATCATGGTGAGCGAGAGGATCAGGACGAGCGGCACCGTGGTCGCGATCACGACCGGGTCCGTCGAATAAAGCCGCACGATCGAGGCCGGCGCCAGGAGGAGCGGAATGCCCGCGAGCACCATGATACCGCTATTCACGGCGATCCCCAGCCAGCCGCAAAACGCCACGCCGCGCGCGCTCTGTCGGCCATAGGCGCGTCCGACCAGGACGGCCGTCGCGGCGCTGAGCCCGAGCGCGAAGGTGAAGATGATGCCGAGCAGGCTGAGCGCGATGGCGTAGGCACCCACCGAGGAGGTACCGAGTGTCGCCGCGAACAGGTTCATGGCGGCAAAGCAGCCGGACTCGATGCCGAGGCTCAGCCCATCGGCATAACCGATCCGTCGCTGGCTGGCGCCGCTTCGCCAGCTGCCGGTGCCCGATCGTCGCGTGCCGAAGCGCGCGGCATCGCGGAACGACAGGGCGTAGACGATCAGGCCCGCTGCCAGGAGAACGCGCACGATGAGGTTCCCGATCGCGGTGCCCTCCGCGCCGAGCGCGGGGAAACCCCAGTGCCCGAAGACGAGAACCCAGCAGAGGAGCGCATTTACCGCGGCGCCCAAGGCGATCGCGATCATGCCGGGATGCGGCCGCCCGATCGCCTCGAGGAAAAACGAGGTCGCGATGAAGAGGAGCTGCGCCGGGAGCGACCAGCCCAGGATGAGCGTGACGCGGCCGACCGCGGCGGCGAATTCCGGCGGCTGGCCCATCGCTCCAAGAAGCTCGGCCGCAAAGCCGCTCAGGCCCGCGCCCAGGATGCCCAGAACCACGGCGTAGTAGAGCGAGCGCCGCCAGGCCCGGCCGCACTCGACGAAGTCTTCTCGGCCAAAACTGACGGCGACCGTGACCAGCGTGCCCGTGAGCAGGCCGAACCCGATCATTTGCAGGGTGTTCGTCAGAGAATACGCCACGCTCTGCCGCGCGAGCTCCGCGGCCCCGGCATGCCCGATGATCACGAGGTTCGTGACGTTCAAAACCGTATTGCCCGCGCGCGCCAACACCACCGGCCCAGCAAGCCGGGCAAGCGCGGCGAATTGGCCGGTGCGAGACGGCTC
>DASZHJ010000210.1:0-9119 GCA_035938015.1 Allostellaceae bacterium | reverse complement strand
TGGCACGACGGCAAGCCCTTCACCAGCAAGGACGTCAAGTGCACCTGGGACATGGTGATGGAAAAATCCAGCGCCAAGTTCCGCAAGAACCCCCGCAAGGCCTGGTACGAGAACGTGACGGAGGTCACGACCAACGGCGATCTCGAAGCGACCTTCAAGCTCCAGCGGCCGCAACCGGCGCTGCTCGCGCTGCTGGCCTCCGGTTATTCGCCGGTTTATCCCTGCCACGTCTCGCCCGCGGATATGCGCACGCATCCGATCGGTACCGGCCCCTTCAAATTCGTCGAGTTCAAGCAGAACGATTCGATCAAGCTCACGCGCAACACCGATTACTGGAAACCGGACCGGCCCTACCTCGACGGGATCGAGTTCACGATCATCCCGAACCGCTCGACCGCGATCCTCGCCTTCGTCGCCGGCAAATTCGACATGACCTTTCCGACCGAGGTGACGGTGCCGCTGATCCGCGATGTCAAAGCGCAAGACCCCAAGGCGATCTGCGAGCTCGAGCAGAGCAATGTCGCCAACAACGTGATCATCAACCGGGACGCGCCACCGTTCGACAATGCGGACCTGCGGCGCGCGATGGCGTTAGCGATCGACCGTAAGGCCTTCGCCGACATCCTCGCCGAGGGCCAAGCCGACATCGGCGGTTCCCTGCTGCCGGCGCCGGAGGGCGTCTGGGGTATGCCGCCGGAGATGCTGGCGACCATCCCGGGCTACGGGCCGGACGTCGAGACGAACCGGTCGGAGGCGCGCACGATCATGACCAAGCTCGGCTACGGCCCCGACAAGCCGCTCAAGATCAAGGTGTCGACCCGCAATATCGCGGTCTACCGCGACCCCGCCGTCATCCTGATCGATCAGCTGAAGCAGATCTACATCGAGGGCGAGCTCGAAGTGGTGGAGACCGGCACCTGGTTCTCGAAGATCGCGCGCGGCGATTATTCCGTGGGTCTCAACCTCACCGGCAACGCCGTCGACGACCCCGACCAGACCTTCTACGAGAACTACTCCTGCGGCTCCGAGCGCAACTACACGCACTACTGCAACAAGGACCTGGAGAAGCTGTTCGATCAGCAGTCCCAAATGACCGACGTGGCGCAGCGCAAGAAGCTGGTTTGGGAGATCGACAAGAAGCTGCAGGACGATGTGGCCCGCCCGATCATCTTCCACATCCGCGCCGGCACCTGCTGGCACCCCGAGGTGAAGGGCGTCACCATCATGGTGAACAGCTCCTACAACGGCTATCGCTACGAGGATTTGTGGCTCGACCGGTAACGTCGTCGCTGGCGCGCGACGTGTGAAGGCCTGAAGCTGTGGCTGCCTACCTCGCCCGGCGTTTTTCGCTGATGATCCTGACGTTGTTCGGGATTTCCGTGATCATCTTCGTGCTGCTGCGCGTGGTGCCCGGCGACATCGCCGACATCCTGTTCGACGCGGCGGGCTTCATCAACCCGTCCGAGAAAGTGCAGCTCGAGAAAGAGCTCGGCCTCGACAAGCCGATCGCGGTCCAATACGCGGCCTGGGTCGGCGGGTTGCTGCGCGGCGACCTCGGCTATTCCTATAAGTCCGAGCGGCCCGCGCTCGAGGAGATCGCGCCGCGCATACCCATCAGCGCCACCCTCGCGGGCCTGGCGCTCGCTTTTTCGATCTTGCTGGGCGTGCCGCTCGGCGTTGTGAGCGCCGTGCGCCAGGACACCGCCCTCGACTATCTGTTGCGGGTCGTGAGCCTCAGCGGCCTTTCCATGCCCGCCTTCTGGCTGGGGCTTCTGATCCTCATGGGATTCGTGGCGGCCTTCGGCACGATCCCGATTTACAACGACCAGCCCAAGAGCCTCTGGGAAGCGTTGCTGATGTACAGCGTGCCGGCGGCCGCGGTCGGTTTCCGCAGCTCGGCCCTGATCATGCGGCTCACGCGCTCGGCCATGCTGGAGGTGCTGCGCCAGGATTACATCCGCACCGCGCGCTCGAAAGGCGCCTCCGAGCGCAGCATCAACTACCACCACGCGCTCAGGAACGCGATGCTGCCGGTGGTGACGGTGCTCGGCATCGAGGCCGCGTTCCTGATCGGCGGGCTGATCGTGACCGAGACGGTCTTCAACATACCCGGCGTCGCGCGCTTCCTGGTGGAGGCGATCCGCTGGCGCGATTATCCCATCGTCCAGAGCCTGGTCATGGCCACCGCGCTCATCGTGGTGACCGTCAACTTCGCGGTCGACCTGCTCTATGTCGCCCTCGACCCGCGGATCAAGCTCGCGGGCGAGCGCGCTTAGCCAACATGAAAAGTCTCGACTTCCAGGCGGAGCTGACCAGAGCGGGAGCGATGTCCCGGGGGCGCTGGGCACGGCTGGTCTTCCTGGTCCGCCGCTATCCCTTGGGCGCGGTCGGCGCGGCGATCCTGGCGGTGTTCGTCCTCGCCGCGGTATTCGCGGACGTCCTCACCGCCTTCGACGCGGTCTCCACCAACGCTCGCCTGTCGCTCGCCGCGCCAAGCGCGCAACATCCGCTGGGCGCGGACTTCATGGGCCGCGACGTCTATAGCCGCATCGTCTACGGCGCCCGTATCTCGCTCGCCGTGGGCTTGGGCTCGACAGTCCTGGGCGGCGTGCTGGGCGTGGCCCTCGGGTTGCTGTCGGGATACCTCGGCGGCTGGGTCGATCTCGCGGCACAGCGGCTCGTCGACATGCTCCAGGCCTTGCCGCTCCTGGTCCTGGCCTTGGTGATGGCGGCGGCGCTGGGGCCGTCCTTGCAGAACACGATCATCGCGATCTCCATCCCGCTGATCCCCTACGCGGCACGGGTCGCGCGAGCCAATACGCTCTCGCTCAAGGAGCAGCCGTTCGTCGATGCCGCGCGCGCGATCGGCACCAGCGAGTTCCGCATCGTCATGCGCCATATTCTGCCCAACACGCTGGCACCGCTGATCGTGCTGGCAACCGCGCAACTTGGCTCCGCGATCCTCACGGAAGCCTCGCTGTCGTTCCTCGGTCTTGGCATCCCGGAGCCGCATCCTTCCTGGGGTCGCATGCTGTCGGAGTCGGCGGCCGAATACGTCCGCACCGCGCCGTGGCTCGTGGTGTTCCCCGGCCTTGCCATCAGTCTCGTGGTGTTCGGCACCAACCTGCTGGGCGATGCGCTTCGCGACATCCTCGACCCGCGCCAGCGCGATTGATCGTCGCAGCGACGGCCTGCGCTGCTTTAAGCTCGGTCTTCACCGCGATATAGTGGATAGTGGCGCTCTGGTGTGCGCAGGTGAGCCGGTGGCGAAAATTGCGGCAGTTGCCAACCTCAAGGGTGGCACGGGCAAGAGCACGATCGCCGTCAACTTGGCCTGCGAATTGGCGGCCGGCGGCGCTGTCGTCGCGCTGGTCGATGCCGACGAGCAGGGCACCGCGACTTATTGGGTCGGGCGTGGCAAATATCCGATCGCGCTCAAGACCTCCGCCGTGGGAAGCGACACCAATGCATGGGCGGATAAGATCACGGCGCTCGATGTGGATCTGGTGGTGATCGATGCTCCGCCGCAGATCGGCGATGCCACGCGCGCGATCGTCGACGTGGCGGACGTGATCCTGATCCCCGCGCTCGCCTCGACCGCCGACATCATGGCGACCGGGAAGGCGCTGAGCCTGATCCGGCGAGCGCGTGAGAAGCGCCCGGACAAGGGCCCGAAGGCACTCCTGGTGCCCAGCCGCGTCGATCGCCGGACCGCAGCCGGCAAGGAGATCGAGGCCGTGCTGCTGGAATTCGGCGAGCCGGTGGCGCCCATGGTGCGACAGAGAACCGCATTCGTCGATTGCTTCACCGCGGGACAGTGGATCGGCGCCTATGCTCGCAACAGCGACGCCCACGTCGATATTCAAACGCTCGCAGCCGTTGTTCGGAGGATGCTTGGTCATGCCAAAACGTCGTAGCCTGGTCGGGACCGCTCGAGAGGCGATCACAGCCGCACCGCGGCCTCAAGGTCCGCCGCCGCCATCGAAGCCTCCGGCGAAGCCACCTCGCGCAGCATCAAAGGCAAAGCGTGAGGCGGTACGGAAACCCGCGGCGTCACCTCAGTCGAAACCCGCGGCGCTGCCGGCGCGGGAAGGCGCGACCGTCGCCAGTCCAACAACCGCTTACGAGGCCATGGCCGGCTTCGCGAGCGCGACCCTGCGGCAGAACCTGGAAACGAGCGCCCGGCTCGCGCGCTGCAAATCACCCATGGAGGTGCTCGCCGCGCAGGCGGCGCACGCCACGGCGATCACGCAAAACTTCATTGCCGTATCGCTCAAGCTGATGCAGCTGGGGCTTTCGCCCGCGAGTTCGGCGCCGATCCGGAGGCCCGAGCCGCGCCTCGACACTCACTGATCGAGCACACGGTCCAAAATCCAGTTCGCGATGTCGCGGACCATCGGCTCGCGCACGGAGAGTCGACCCGGGCTCGCGAACGAGGACTGAAGTCCCGCCTGTTGCCGTTGCGAGATCGCGTTGTCCTCGGGCAAGGACTTGTCCCAGCGCCGATAATAAAAGCTCGCCTTCTCCGCAAAATCGGCGCGCGCGACAGTGGCGCGCGGAAAGCAAGACCCGATCACGACCTTGGTTCGAGCGGGTCCCTGCGGGAACTGCTGCAGCCACCACATGCAATCCTGCGTGAGCGCGAGGAAGGTGCTGGGATAGACCACCAGGAAATAGGTTCCGGCCGCCGCCTTGCCCTTCAAAGATGCGATGGGTGGAAAGGCGTGGCCGAGATCCTCGGCCAGCACGGCGATGGTCTTCTCCGCGGCCATGTGGACGCCGCCCCAGGCGCCTCGGCTTACCTCAGGGACGGTATGCTGTACGCCGATCGACTGCCGATGCACGATCGGGGTGTGGTAGTCCTCCATCGCGTTCTCTAGATAGATCTTCCAGTTGCAGGCGAGGTCGTAGTCGCGTCGGCGGACGCAGACCATGTCGGAGAGATGGTAGGACTCTAGCGTCTGCGGGAGATCGCCGAGATATTCCCGGAGCGTGCCGGGTTCGGCGTCGAAGTTGATGAACACAAAGCCGTCCCAGGTCTCCAGCCGGATCGGACGCAGACCGTAGGCGCGCTTGTCGAAACTGCGGGTCTCCTCCATGCCCGCGGCGCCGACGAGGTCGCCATTCAACCCGTAGGCCCAGCCGTGATAGGGGCAGATGATGCCGCGGCAATTGCCTTTGCCGTCGAGCAACCGCGTGCCGCGGTGCCGGCACGAATTCGCGAAAGCCCGGAGCGCGCCGCCGCGATCGCGGACGATGAGCACGGGCTCGCCCACGAGATCATAGGCCGCGTAATCGCCGGCATTCGGCAGCTCGTCCTCGCGGCCGATGAAATTCCACGACGGCTTGAAGACCCGCTCGACTTCCCGGTCATAGAATTGCTGCGACGTGTAGGACCAGGGTGGCAAGGTCTCGGCGTCGAGCACCGGCAAACGGGCTTTCGCATAGTGCGCGGGATCGAAGATGTTCTCGGCAATCGTCATGACGCGTCTCCGGATCCAAGGTCAGAACTTCGTCAGGTAGTTGTCCAGCTCCCATTTCGAGATGGCGTTATGAAAGCTCCACCACTCGCGCTGCTTGATATCGATATAGGAGGCGTGGAGATCGGCGCCGAACACCTCGCGAGACAACGGATCCGCCGCGAAAGCGTCGATCGCCGCGAGAAGCGTGCGCGGCAGACTATTGACGCCCCGATCGCTGAGCTCAGCCTCGCTCAGCTCGTACATATTGACGTTATTCGGCTCGCCGGGGTCCAAGTCTTTCTCGATCCCCTCGATCCCAGCCGCGAGCATCATCGCGGCCGCGAGATAAGGGTTCATCGCGGGATCGACCGCGCGGCACTCGACACGCGCGCCCGAGAGATAGACGCCTTTGTGCGCGGCGCCGTTTCCTTCGATGTGCGGACGCACCATCGGCACGCGCATCATGTGCGTGCGGTTGTTGCCGCCATAGGAAATGAAGATCGGCGCCCAGGTGTACCCGGTCATCGATCCCGTCTTGATGAGGCGCTTGTAGGAATTGACGATCGGGCAGGTGGTCGCGACGATCGCGGGCGCATGGCGCAGCACGCCCGCGAGGAACTGGTAGGCGGTCCGCGAGAGGCCGCAGCCGCGCCGGTCCGTGGCGTCGCCGAATACGTTCTTGCCCGTCGCGATGTCGGCCATCGACATGTTGAAATGCGCGCCGCTGCCGGTCCGATCGGCGTAGGGCTTGGGCATGAATGTCGCCTCCCAGCCGAACCGCCGCGACACCTCCTTCATCATCATGCGCCAGAGCACGAAGCGGTCGGCCATGGTCAGGACATCGGCGTAGGCGAAATCGAACTCGAACTGGCTGTTGGCGTCCTCGTGATCGAGCGAATGCACCTCCCAACCGAGCTGATTCATATAGCCCACCACCTGATCGAGCCACGGCAGGTTCTCCAGCAGGGCGACCACGTCGTAAGCGGCCTTCGGCATCACATCCAAGGGATTGGCAGGACGCAACGCATCACCCTCCCGCCGAACCAGGAAGATCTCGCACTCGATGCCGAGATTGAATTTGAGTCCGTGGGTCGCGAGACGCTCGATCTGCCGGCGGAGGATATTCCGCGAGCACATCGGCCAAGGCTGCTCGTGATAGTGCAGGCAACCCGGTGCCCACGCGATCTCCGGGCGCCACGGTAGCACGGTCACGGCGTCGGGATCGGGATAGACCGCGAGCTCGTCGTCGCCGGGCCCTTGACCCAAGCCATCGATCGCCGCCCCGGTGAAGAGCTCGGATCCCCGCATCATGCGCTCGAAATGGTCGATGGGCACGGCCTTGGCCTTGGGTATGCCGTGCACGTCGACGTACGAGGCGAGGCAGAACTTGACCCCGCGCTCCTCCAGCGAGCGCCGTAAGCCGGCGAGGTCGCGCGCACTGGAGGCCGGCGAGCGTTGCCCCTCGGTTCGTTTCACGCGATCAGCCATCGGTCTCTCCCCTGATCTGCCATCTCGCAATCTAATACTGAAGACGCGGGTCCACCCGATTGAGCAGCGGCTTCCCCTGGATGAACCGCTCCATGTTCCGGAACACGAGATCGAGCGTGCGCGGCGTGTATTGCTCTTTGTCGTCGGACGAGCAATGCGGCGTGATGATGAGATTGGGAACTTTCCAGAGCGGCGAGGAACTCGGCAACGGCTCGGGATCGAAGACGTCGAGGATGGCGCTGAGCTCGCCCGCTCGAAGCTTCCGCGCCAGCGCCTTGTAGTCGACGAGATGGGCTCGGCTGTAATTGATCAGCCCGGCGCCGGGCTTCATCAGATCGAGCTCCCGCGCGCCGATCATGTGACGAGTCTCGACAGTCAAAGGCGCCGTGACGAGCACGAAATCGGCGCGCGGCAGCAGCTTGTGCAACGCCTGTGGTCGGTGCATCTCGTCGACGTAGGGGTGGCGCCGCCCCGTCCGGCGGATGCCAAGCACGCGCAGGCCAAAACGCTTCGCCCAGTGCGCGGCGCCGCCGCCGACATGGCCCACCCCGAGGATCAACAACGTCTTGGTCGCGATCGAGGTGTTGAACGGCTGCTCCCATTTCGCTTTCCGCTGGTTGGTCACCGACAGCGGCAGGTTGTTGTTGAGCATCAAGATCGCCATGGCCGTGTACTCGTCCGCCTTCGGGCCGTGCACGCCCCGGCTGTTGGTCAGCACGGCGCCGCGCGGCAACCAATCGAGCGGCATCAGATGGCTGACGCCCGCGCCATGCGCATGGATCCAGCGCAGTCGCGGGGCGCGCTGGGACAGATTCTCGCGGGCGAATTCCCACCCGAAGAGAGTATCGGCGGTCGCGATCGACCGTTCGAGTATGTCCCCGTCATAGCCGATGGTGATCCTGAGCTTGCCCTTGAGCGGGGAATGCTGACGCAGCGCCCGCGCCACGCGTTCCGGCGTCGCCTCGAACACCGGCCCGAGCGCGCTCGTATTCTCTATATGGAGGTGAATCTTCGATGCCCCCGTTCTTGTCCTTCGGGCATTCCTCTCCACGCCGACACCGGTTGCTTCGCTGCGCCTCACGTCCCTCTCCTCGGCGATCGAATCCGCGCCGGTATCGTGTGGGTCGATCGGCGCAATGACAAGAGCGATCGCGGCGGATGAAGGCCGGCCCTATCTGATGTAGTCTCGCAAGCGACGACCAAGGGCGATGCTCGCCCGGGAAACCCCGAACGGGAGGATTTGAGATGCGCCAGGCCGTGAAGACGCACTTGCCTTCGGAGCGAGTTCCGATCGAGTGGGCAACCACCGCCGACGGCATCCTCTACACCGCGCAAATCCCGATTCGCGAGGACGGCTCGATCGAGACCGGCGACATCACCAAGCAGGCGACGCTGACGCTCGACAATCTCAAGCGCACGGTCGAGGCGGCCGGCGGCAGCATGGACGACGTGACGCAGGTGCTGGTCTACCTCACCTCGCCCGACGCGTTCCCCGGCATGAACGCCGTCTATGAGAAATACTTCCGCAAGCCCTATCCCAACCGGGCGACGCTCGTTGCCGGCCTCATGGTGAAGGGCGCGCTGATCGAGATCGTCGCCTACGCACACATCGGCAAGGGCAAGCATTGACGGGCAAGCCGCACTAACCCGCGAGGCCCCGTGCGCAGCGTCGTTCTTGGAGCCGGCATCGCCGGCGTTACCGCAGCCTATGAACTCGCCCGGCGCGGCCATGAGGTGACGGTCGTCGACCGCCAGCCGGGGCCGGCCTTGGAGACGAGCTTCGCCAACGGCGGGCTGGTTGTGCCGAGCCAGTCCGATCCATGGGCCTCGCCCGATGCGCCCATGAAGCTCCTGAAATGGCTTGGGCGCGAAGATGCGCCGCTCTTGCTGCGCCTCTCGGCGGTGCCGGGCATGATGCGGTGGGGACTGGCGTTCCTGGCGAATTGCCGGCGCGAGCGCTGGCATCGCAACACCGCCGCGGTGTTCCGGCTCGCGATCTACAGCCGTGACGCCTACGACGCCTTAGCGCGAGAGACCGGGATCGAGCACGGTCGCTCAGACAAGGGCACGCTCAGGCTCTATGCCAACGAGGCCACCTTGACCGCCGGCATGCGTGAGTTCGAGCCTTACCGAGAGCTCGGGCTTACCTATGATCTCCTCACGAGCCAG
>DASZHJ010000209.1:0-9175 GCA_035938015.1 Allostellaceae bacterium | reverse complement strand
GTGACGCCCGAGGAGGCGCGCTACATCGAGACCCTGCCCGAGCGCTACGCAGAGCTTGCGGAGCAGTATTCTTATAAAGCGACTACGCGCCTCGGCACTCCCAGGGGTGCAGTGGAATCGGGCAAGCGAGCTCCTCGTCGGGCGCAACCCACTCGCCGGCCTCGTTGAGCTGGCTGCGCTCCTTCGCGCGCGTGTAGCGGTCCCGAAACGCTGCCCACAGCGAGGCGGGCGCGTCATTGCCGCCGGACGCGCCTGGTGGCGACGGGCTTGCCGATGCAACGTCCCCGCTCGCGTCGTCCCGCTCCCGGAAGCCGCCGTCCGGTCCTAGGCTGCTCATGGTGCTCCTCCGACTTTTCTCGGAGGCTCAACCGGCTGGCTCGGGGTCCTGGAATGCGAAAGGCCCCGACAAGATCCGGCGGGGCCTCGAGATGGTTTGCCTGTTACACGAAAGTCAGCGTGCGCAAATCCCCTCCGGCCCCGAAAGCGAATGCTTTCGGCACCAACAAGTGAGGGTCATAAATACGAGGCGCGTGCTCATGGGGGGTGACACTACAGAGCCCGGCCCCAAGCGTCAATCGAAGCCATGTGTCGGTACATTGCCAGACACTCCGGGAGTGTCTCGGTAGATTCCGGCGCGCATCTCCAGCATTGACCCACTGGACTTAGGTAGATTTCAGGGGAGCCGACAGAGAGGACGCGATCCATATCACTCGAGCAGATTTCGCCGGGAGGTGCAGATGACTCCTCAGGTCATGTCATTGTCACAGGAGCGCGGGATTCCCCTCCGTGCCCAGGTGGAGTTCACCCAGTTCGGCGTGAAGCTCGCGGGACGCGTCGTCGGCATCTCGCACGACGATCCCATGCGCTATGACCTCAAGCTCGAGGACGGCGCCATCATCGCAAACATTCCGGAGCCCGCGATCGGCGCGTTGCTCGCGTTGCCCTGGACCACGCCGAGCCAATAGGGAGCGGGAGGCCTCGCTCAGCTTGCCTTCACCAGGACGTAGGAGCCCGGCGCGCTCTCGATCGGCTTGAGCTTGCCGTCACCGGGCTTGCGCGCGGGCACCTCACCGCCCGCGAACTTGCCGATCCATTTCTCCCAAGCCGGCCACCATGAATCCGGATACTGCTTGGCGCTTGCCAGCCATTCGTCGGGCGTCTCCGGATTTTTCGCGTTCTCCCAATGCCCATACTTGCTTTTGCCGGGAGGATTGACGACACCCGCGATGTGACCGGAGGCCGCGAGCACGAACTTGACGGGGCCGCGGTAGAGCTGTGTCGCCGCATAGGTCGACTTCCAGGGTGCAATGTGGTCCTCGCGCGTCGAGAGCAGGAAGCTCGGCGTCGCGATCGTGGTGACGTCGATCGGGACTCCCGCAAGCGAGATGCCGCCGGGCACCACGAGCTTGTTCTCCTGGTACATGTTGCGGAGATAGAAGCTGTGCATCGCCGCAGGCATGCGCGTTGAATCCGAGTTCCAGTAGAGCAGGTCGAACGGGAAGGGCTCCTTCCCCAGAAGATAGTTGTTCACCACGAAGGACCAGATGAGGTCGTTCGCACGCAGCATGTTGAAGGTGGTCGCCATATCGGAGCCCTCGAGATAGCCATGCTCCCGCATGCGCTGCTCGAGGAAATGCAGTTGCTCCTCGTCGATGAATACCGAGAGCTCCCCCGCCTCCTTGAAATCGACCAGCGCCACGAAATATGTCGCGCTCTTGATGCGGTCGTCGCCTTTGGCCTTCATGTAAGCGAGCGTCGCCGCCAGCAGCGTGCCCCCGAGGCAGTAGCCGATGACGTTGGCCTCGCGCTCGCCGGTCGCCTGCTCGATCGCGTCGAGGGAGGCGAATATCCCCTCCAGCATGTAGTCCTCGAAGGTCTTCTGCGCGAGCTTCTCGTCGGGGTTGACCCAGGACACCACGAACACGGTGTGACCCTGTTCGACCGCCCAGCGAATGAAGGAATTCTCGGGCCGCAGGTCGAGGATGTAGAACTTGTTGATCCAGGGCGGGATGATCAGCAGCGGGCGGCAGTGCACCTTTTCGGTGGCGGGCTCGTACTGGATGAGCTGGATGAGATCGTTCTGGTAGATGACCTTGCCAGGCGTCACCGCGATGTTGATGCCGACCTTGAACTTGTCGAGGTCGGTCATCTTGATCATCAGCCGGCCATTGCCGCGCTCTAGATCCCTCAGCAGGTTGTCGAGCCCCTTGACCAGATTCTCGCCGCCGGTCTCGATTGTCGCGCGCAGCACCTCGGGGTTCGTCAGCACGAAATTCGAGGGCGCGATGGCGTCGACGAACTGCCTCGTATAGAAGTCGATCTTCTTCGCGGTCTTGTCATCGAGCCCATCGACCTGCTTGACGGTCGCCTGCATCCAGCGCGCGGTCAGCAAATAGCTCTGCTTTATGTAATCGAAGACCGCGTTCTCGGTCCACGCGTTATCCCTGAAGCGTCGGTCTCCCGAGCTCGGCTCGATCACCGGTTCCGTCGGCCCGCCCATGAGCCGTTGCGTGGTGGATTGCCAGAGCTTCAGGTAGTCTTGCCAGAGTGAGAGTTGCGCCTGCACCAGCCGGCTCGGGTCGGCCATCAACCGCTGCGTCATTTCGAGGAACGCCTGACCGACGTTGAAGGGGTCGGCCATGCCGAGCCCTTCCGGCCGCTGGCGCTGAAGGAAGTCCAGCACGAGGCGTTGGCTGCGCTCGGCAATATCGGCGAGATCCCGCGAGAGCTGCACGGGATCAGGGATCCGGGCCTCCGGGCCTTGACCGCTCGGCTTCTGACCGGAAGGATCGGCCATCAGGGGGTGACCTGCATGCGGGCTGGAGTTATGGAATCTTAGTGACGCGCGAAGGCTGATTGAATACACCGTTGTCATACACCAGAGGCGCCCCCGGTGGCAGGCTCTATATAATGCGCCGCCTGTTCCAGAGGAGGGGCAGGGTGGGCCAGTGGGGAATTCGACGGTCGCGATGGGGCATCGAGCAGCGACGAGTGGACTCTTGTTAGGACTGCGTAGTGCATGGCCCGCCGCAACGATGCTCGCGGTGTCGGTTGGGCTGAGCGCGTGTTCCGTGCCGGATTGGGCAAATCCGGTCGAGTGGTACCGCGATGTCTCCGGCGTTTCCAAGGACGATCCCAAGCCCGACGCGCGCAACACGCAGAATCTCGCGAAGGGTGGGGAGCAGCCCTATCCCAACCTTGCGTCCGTGCCATCGCCGCCGACCAATGCCCTGAGCTCCGTCGAGCGCGAGAAACTCCGCAACAGCCTCGCGGCCGATCGTGCAAACGCCAAGTATGTCGAGGGTAACGATCAATACGTGGCCGCGCCGCCGAAGGACGTGCCGAGCCCGCCACTGAACGCTCCGGAGCCGGCGACATCGCCACAGGCCGCTGCCCCGGTCCAAGCGACCCCGGTGTCGCCGTCGGCTGCCCCCGCCGCATCCCCCGCAACCACACCGCGCGCGAGTCGCGGCACCGAGACGCCGCCCCAGGAATCGTCACTGACCCCGCCGAGCGTGCGGAATGTTCCGCAGGGTGAGACACCCAGGCCCGCGCCGCCACCGCCCGCCGGCGCGCCCGCACGAGCGCAGGCTCAACAGACTCAGCCATCGCCGCCGGCACAACTGCCACCACAGCAGACCGCGACCTTGCCGCCAGACCCGCCTTTGGTGGGCGGTGGGGCCGCGCTGCCCTCCGGTGTCGGCGTGACATTGGGGACGATTGCGTTCAATGGCAGCAGCGCCAAGCTCTCGCCCGAGCTTCTGGCGCAGGTCCGCGAGGTGGCCGCGTTACGCCAGCAGAACGGCGGCGGCACCGTTCGGGTCACGGGCTATTCGGAGCCGCAAGGGGATCAGGACACGATGGCGCCGCAGCTCGCGAGCTTCAACCTGGCGCTCGATCGCGCTCGCGCGGTCGCGGCGGCGCTGACGCAGAACGGGGTTCCCCTGCGCGCGGTCGAGATCGGCGCCTCTCCGCCGCCGCCCGGCCAATCCGGCGGCGTGGTCGAGATTTCGCTCGAGCAATGAGCGAAGCCCAACTTCCGTGAAGCCTCCTCTCAAGATCGCGCTGGCCGGCCTCGGCACGGTCGGCGCCGGCACGCTCCGTCTGCTGCAAAACAATGCGGATCTCCTCGCGGGGCGTAGCGGGCGTCGGATGGTTGTGCACGCCGTCTCCGCGCGAGAACGCCGGAAGGACCGCGGCGCCGATTTCTCCGCCGCGCGGTGGTTCGCCGACGCGACGGCGATGGCGGCTGAGCCCGACGTGGACGTGGTGGTCGAGCTGATCGGCGGCGCGGACGGCGTCGCCCTCGACGTGGTCAAAAGCGCGCTCGCGCACGGCAAGCATGTCGTCACCGCGAACAAAGCGCTGATGGCACACCACGGCACCGAGCTCGCGCGCCTCGCCGAAGCGAAAGGCGCGGCGCTCGCCTTCGAGGCGGCCGTTGCCGGCGGGATCCCGATCGTGAAGACATTGCGCGAGGGGCTTGCGGCCAATCACATCGCGCGCGTCTACGGAATCCTCAACGGGACCTCCAACTTCATTCTCACGACCATGCGGGAAAGCCGGCGCGAGTTCGGCGAAGTGCTCGGCGAGGCGCAGAAGCTCGGCTACGCCGAGGTCGATCCCAGCTTCGACATCGACGGCGTCGATGCCGCTCACAAGCTCGCGATCCTTACCTCGGTCGCGTTCGGGACGGAGGTGGATTTCGCCGGAGTCTATGTAGAGGGCATCCGTCACATCTCGGCTCTCGACATCGAATATGCGGCCGAACTCGGATTCCGGATCAAGCTGCTGGGTCTCGCGCGCCCGACGGAGCACGGCATCGAGCAGCGGGTCCATCCCTGCATGGTGCCGCGCGCGACACCGATCGCGAGCGTGGAGGGTGTGTTCAACGCGGTCATGGTGGAGGGCGACTTCTGTGGCCGGATCATGTTGGAGGGCAGGGGCGCCGGGGCGGAGCCGACGGCATCCGCGGTGGTTGCCGATCTCCTCGACATCGCGGCCGAGCGGCGCTCGCCGAGCTTCGCGGTCGCCGCCGCCGGGCTTCGCGCCCTACCCGCCTCGCCCATGGAGCGCCACCGTGGCGCCTATTATGTCCGGCTGATGGTCGTGGACCGTCCGGGCGTGATCGCTGATGTCGCCGCGGCGCTCCGCGACGAGCAAGTTTCCATGGAGGCGATGATTCAACGCGGGCGCTCACCCGGCGAGGCCGTGCCGGTCGTGCTCACCACCCACGAGACAGAGGAGGCCGCCATGCGCCGTGCGCTCTCGCGCATCGGTGCCCTCTCGACAGTTCTCGAGCCGCCGCGCATGATTCGGATCGAGTTGCTTTAGATTACCTAGTTTAGTCGCATTTTCTCCGCCGAACCGGTATCCACTTCGGCGAGAATGCTCATGCAAGCCGACCGGGAGGAAACATGCCCGAGACCGGATGGACCGATCGCAACCTGGCGCTGGAGGCCGTGCGCGTGACCGAGGCGGCGGCGCTCTCGGCGTCGCGGCTCATGGGCCGTGGCGACGAGAAGGCCGCTGACCAGGCCGCCGTGGACGCCATGCGGCAAGTGCTCAGCGCGCTGGCGATCGACGGAACGGTGGTGATCGGCGAGGGAGAGCGGGACGAGGCGCCAATGCTGTACATCGGCGAGCGTGTCGGGACGGGCCAGGGTCCCAAGATCGACATCGCGTTGGACCCTCTCGAGGGCACGACCATCACGGCTAAGGGCGGCTCCAATGCGCTCTCCGTGATCGCCATGGCGGAGCAGGGCGGCTTCCTCAACGCTCCCGACGTCTACATGGAAAAGATCGCGATCGGCGCCGGTCTCGGCGAGGTCGTGGACATCGACGAGTCGCCGGCCGCCAACCTGAAGAGCCTGGCGCGCGCCAAGCAGGCGGACGTGTCGGACCTCGTGGTTTGCATCCTCGATCGTCCGCGCCATGCCGAGCTCATCGCCAAGGTGCGAGAGGCCGGCGCGCGCATCATGCTAATCTCCGACGGCGACGTCAGCGGCGTGATCGCGACCTCACGTCCGGCGAGCGGCATCGACATGTACATGGGCTCGGGCGGCGCGCCCGAGGGTGTGCTGGCGGCGGCGGCACTGCGCTGTATCGGCGGCCACATGCAGGGCCGCCTGCTGTTTCGAAACGACGACGAGCGCGGCCGTGCGAAGCGCCTCGGCATCACGGATTTCAGCCGAAAATATGGGCTGCTGGACCTCGCCAGAGGCGATGTCATGTTCGCCGCGACAGGGGTCACCAACGGCACCATGCTCCAGGGCGTGCGGCGCTTCCCGGGTGGGGCGGTGACGCATTCCATGGTGATGCGCTCCAAAAGCGGGACCGTTCGAGTGATCGAGGCGCAGCACAATTTTGAGCGCAAGACTCACTATGGGGCCTTCGTCAGCTAGCGGGCCGGTATCGAGCCGATGGGAGAAGGTAAGGGGGTTCTCGGGGTTGAGCACTCGCTGAGCGGGCGGCGCTGGCGGCAGCGGCTCGCCGACGACCGCATCGGGCTCGCGCTTGCCCAGCGGCTGTCTGTTCCGGAGATTCTGGGCCGCGTGCTCGCGGCCCGCGGCGTCGATGTGGAGGGCGCCGAGCGCTTTCTCAGCCCCACCCTGCGCGAGCAGCTGCCGGATCCCAGCGGCTTCAAGGATATGGACGTCGCCGTCTCGCGCCTGGTCCGCGCGATCAAGCGCAGTGAGCTCATCGCCATCTTCGGCGACTATGACGTCGACGGCGCCACATCGGCGGCCTTGCTGCGGCGCTTCCTGGAATCCGTGGGCGCGCGGGTCATGGTCTATGTGCCGGATCGACTCAGGGAGGGCTATGGCCCCAACGCGCCGGCGCTGTTGAAGCTGCAGTCGGAGGGCGTTGCCGTCGTCGTGACGGTGGACTGCGGCATCACCGCCCATGCTCCGCTCGCCACCGCGGCGACGGCGGGTCTCGACGTCGTCGTGGTCGACCATCACATCGGTGAGTCCGAGTTGCCGCGCGCGGTCGCGGTGGTGAATCCCAATCGACTGGACGAGCAAAACCCGTACAGCGTCCTGGCGGCCGTCGGCGTGGCGTTTCTGCTGGCGGTCGGCATCAACCGCGCGCTTCGGCAGGACGGTTGGTACGCCACGCGCCAGGAGCCCGATCTCCTGCGGCTCTTGGACCTCGTCGCGCTCGGTACGATCTGCGACGTGGTGCCGCTCACCGGCATCAATCGAGCGCTGGTGGTTCAAGGGCTCAAGGTCATGCGCCGTCTCGGCAACCTTGGCATGGCCGCCCTCGCCGAGGTCGCAGGCGTCAGCGAGGCCCTCGACACCTATCACGCCGGGTTCATCCTGGGGCCGCGCGTCAATGCGGGCGGGCGGGTCGGGCGTGCCGATGCGGGAACCCGGCTGCTCACCACGGAGGACGCGAGTGAAGCACGCGCGCTCGCCCTGGCGCTCGACCAATGGAACGCGGAACGGCGCGAGATCGAAGCGCGCACCCTTGCCGAGGCGATCGAGCAGATCGAGCACGCGCAGACGTCGCTGCCGATCGCGTTCGTGGCACGCGAGGGCTGGCATCCCGGCGTGATCGGCATCGTCGCCGGGCGGCTCAAGGACCGCTACAACCGGCCGGCCTGCGTGGTGGCGCTCGCCGACGGCATCGGCAAGGGCTCCGGACGGTCGGTAACCGGCTTCGCACTCGGACCTGCGATCATCGCCGCGCGTCAGGCGGGGCTGCTGCTCAACGGCGGCGGTCATGCCATGGCGGCGGGCTTCACGGTCTCGGGGTCGCGGCTGGAGGCATTTCGCGATTTCTTGGCAGAGCGCGTGCTCGTCGTGGCCGGAGCGAATGGGCTGATGCCCGAGCTCGGGTTGGACGGTGCCCTGATGCCGGCCGCGGCCACGCCGGCATTCGTAGGACTGCTTGAACGTCTGGCGCCCTTCGGCGCCGGAAATTCCGAGCCGCGGTTCGCCTTCCCGGCCATGGTTGTGCAGCGCGCAGAGGTGGTCGGCGAAAAGCACGTGCGGGCAATCCTGGGCGAGGCGGCGGGACCGCAACGCCTCAAGGCGATCGCGTTCCGCTGCCTCGAGACCGACCTGGGCCGCGCCCTCTTGAATGGACGAGGGCACGGCTTTCACGTCGCGGGGCACCTGCGGGCGGACGGCTGGCAAGGCCGCAATGAGGTGCAGCTGTTGATCGAGGATGCCGCGCCCGCTTGAGTGCGGGTGTCGGCGCTACGCGTCCCCATGCTTGATTTATCGCCGCGCGCTCTTTAGACCCTTGGCGGCCGACGCGGTCTCCACCTCGTCCCCATCGTCTAGAGGCCTAGGACATCGCCCTTTCACGGCGGTAACGGGGGTTCGAATCCCCCTGGGGACGCCAATGATAACAATGAGTTACTGGGTATTCGGCTCACTGCTTAGGTGCCGTACGGCATATGTACGGCATAGGTGGTTGGCGCGACTCGAATATGGGAGTCGGCGAGGGGAGCCTCACTCAGCCGCCCCGACAGCCTTCCAAAGCCCCGCCGGATGATCCCTCGCCACTTGCCTACCGCCACCATCGCCGTTTTGGTGACCGGGATCTACCGGCGCGCAACGCCGCTGAGATAGCCTATGGCGAGCGACGTCCGACCGCTCCCCCTGATGATGCGCAGCGCACGGTGTCGCTGATGATCTCCGCCGATTGGCGACAGCGGAGCGTGTCACGGTCCCAGGTCCAAAGCGGTAGCGGCGTGGTGTGGCCTGTCGGCACGTTATTGCTCACGGCCGAGAATCACCTCGGCCTCGCGCTCGAGGTCGCGGAACAGTGGAGCGATCGGCGCCAGCATCTTGCGCGGTTCCTTCGTCGCGCGCCGCTCCTCGAGGCGGCGGTGCACTTCGGCTAGACGCGCCCTGAATGCAGGATCAATGAGCGCGGCGCGTGCGAAGGCGTGGCGCCTGGCGGTCTTGTCGAAGGCCAAGCCTCGGGAGCGGGCGAGCTCGGTCAGGACATCCGCGATCATCCGCAGCTCGCTATCGCCCAGCGTCGGCATGCCGTACTCAGTTCACTCGCTCGCCCTTGGCCGGGGTGATGCGCGAGAAAGTCGGGCTGCAATCATCGCTCCTCTGGGTGGAGTGAAGCGCCGTCAGATGTGGGCCTCGCTTCCCTGGCCGCAGCCTCGCTAGCCTTCCGATACCAAATCTCAGCACGTTCGGGA
>DASZHJ010000208.1:0-12420 GCA_035938015.1 Allostellaceae bacterium | reverse complement strand
GCTCGCCGGAGCCGGGCGGGTTGCTGCCGCGCGAGGCGCTCGAGATGGTGCGGCTGATCGCGCGCGAGGGTCTCTGCGGCATGGAGGTCGTCGAGGTGGCGCCGCCCTATGACGTCAACGACAACACGGCGCAGCTCGCCGCCCGCGTCATTCTGGACGCTCTCGGCACCATGATCGTCGAGGGCAAGCTCGGCCATCGCGGTGGCGCCGCAAAGCCGCGTCCCTCGACATCAAAGCCTCGCGCCGCGCGCAAGCGAAAATCCTGAGCCTCGGCAAGACGTAGACGCCGACCATGCGCCGGTTGTCTCCGGAAAGGAGCGCCACGAGCGCTTTCGTCTCGTCCGTGTGGGGCGCCGGCCTCGTGGTCGCGGGCGCGGCCGTGGGCTGCCTCGTCCTCTTCGACAACAAGTCGTTCCTCGATGCGGCAATCCAGAGCGACAGCCTGCAGCTGGCGTCGGCCGTATGGGACTATTCGAGTCACGACTATGCGTGGGCCGGATTGGAGCTGGCGCGCGCGCCCAGCATCGTTCCGGATCTGCTGGTCTACGGCGCGATCCAGCTGGCCACGGGAAGCTGGCGGCTTGCCTCGCTCGGCTATGGCGGCGCGAGCCTGCTCGCCTTTGCCGCGCTCGCGGGGCTCATCGTCCGCGACATCACCGGCTGCGCGCGGCGCGCCGGCGCGCAAGCGGCTCTCTTGCTGGCGCTCGCGGTCCTCCTGCTGGAGTTGCCGATCACCGCGGCCTCCCGGCACCTCGTGCTGCTCCTGCCGAGCCATCACGGCGGAAGTTTTATACTCTCGCTCGCGGCATTGAGCGTGGCGCGAGGTTGGCTCATGCAACCCAAGGGCCCAACGCTCGTCGTGCTGCTCGGCCTGGTGATCGCAGGCGTGCTGTCGGACGTGCTGTTCGTCATCACCGGCGTCGGCGCGCTGCTCGCGGTGCTTGCCTGGATGAGCCTCCGGCGCAGGATCGGACTGGCAAGGCTCGGGTTGATGCTGGGGTGCTTGGCTGTCGGTATCGCCGGCGCTCGCGGGCTCGACCGCCTGCTGATCCGAGAACCAATGCCCGCCATCGACTGGGAGAGCGTCCCGGCGCGGGCACACGCCTTCCTTTCCAGCCTGGTCGAGCTCGCGGCAGGGGCGCCGTTGACGGTCCTGCTGGCCGACGCGGTGCCGCTCATGGCGCTCGTCGTCTACCCACTGGTAGCCGGTCGAAAGAGCAAGGGAGACGGCGCGATCGAGGCCGTCGAATTCTGGTGGGTGGCATCCGCCGGCAGCGTGCTCGCGAGCGTCCTCGCGATGCCGCTCCATTACGAGGACCTCGCGAGCTATCGCTACGCGACCGCTCTGTTGTGGTGGCCTCCTATCTGGGCAGCCGCAGGTCTCACGCGCTGGGCGGGCTGGGCGCGCGGCTCCGTCGTCGCGACCGCCCTGGGCGGCGTCGCGGTGGTGCTGGCCTTCGCCTATTTCTGGCCAGGGCCTCATGTGCCGGCGCTGTTGAGCCTGCCCCGACCGCTCGAGGCTTGCCTCGTCGAGGGCGAGCGCTTCGCAGGGCTCAAGGCGGGCCTCGCGGATTATTGGCGCGCGCGCACCGTCGAGGCCTCGAGCGACTGGCGCCTGCAAGTCGATCAGATCGATCGAGTGGGTGCCGCCCTCTATTGGGGCAATGACCGTTTCTGGTATGGGCACGACATCCACGATGGGGCGCGAGCGCCCGAGTACAACTACATCGTCATGGCGGGCCTCGACGAGGGCGCGATCGCGCTGCACTACGGCGCACCCAGTCGGACCCTGGACTGCGGCGGCGTCGCCGTCTGGATCTATGACGACGCCGCGAGCGTCCGCCGCGCCCTGGTGAGCCTCTCTCCGGTCCTTTCAGCCGCGAACAAATCCGACCGCTAGGCCAGTTCCCGAGTCGACGGACGCAGCGACGCCTTCCCAGCCGTGAACTGCCTGCGCGCCCCGCTCAAGCGGAGGAGCCGAACCGCTCCGCCGCCCGGGCCCGCGCCTTCGCGGCCTCCGCCTCGCGGTCGCGGGGCGGCGCGTTGGTCACGAGAGCGTCGAGCAGCTCATGCGCGGCCTGGGCGACCCGGTCCACCGCCCGGTCGAACGCGGCCTCGTTCGACTTGGACGGCCGCGCGAAGCCGCTGAGCTTGCGCACGAACTGCAGCGCCGAGGCGCGGATCTCCTCCTCGGTCGCCGGCGGCTTGAAATTATGCAGCGTCTTGATGTTGCGGCACATGCGATGCTCCTGCGGCTGACCCGAAGCGCCAGTCTCGAACGAGTGGCGCCAAATCGCAAATTCCGCCAGCGCCGCTGCGACCCCATCGCGCTTTGACGCTCCCGTCGGCTCTCCCTTAAACTGTATTGGAATAGCCAGAGCGGGGGCGCCTTGTGGCTTACCCCTTGCATCTCAAGGGGAAACGCCCGTGTCGACCAAGGAAGTCTCCGTCGTCCGAGTGAGCGAGGAGGATGCGCTTCGCTTCCACTCCGAGGGCCAGCCTGGGAAGCTCGCGGTTGCCGCGACCAAGGCGCTTGCGACCCAACTCGATCTTTCGCTGGCCTATTCGCCCGGCGTGGCGTTTCCCTGCCTCCACATCCAGAAGAACCCAGCGCTTGCCTATGACCTGACTTCGAAGGGCAACCTGGTGGCCGTGATCTCCAACGGCACGGCGGTCCTGGGCCTCGGCGATCTGGGCGCGCTCGCGGCGAAGCCGGTGATGGAAGGCAAGGCGGTGCTGTTCAAGCGCTTCGCCGGCATCGACGGCTTCGATCTCGAGATCGACACCAAGGACGTGGACCAGTTCGTCAACTGCGTGCGCTATCTGCATCCGTCCTTCGGCGGCATCAATCTCGAGGACATCAAGGCGCCGGAATGCTTCATCATCGAGCAGCGCCTGCGCGAGCTCCTGGACATTCCCGTCTTCCACGACGACCAGCACGGCACCGCGATCATCGCGACCGCGGCGCTGATCAACGCGCTGCACCTGACGGGCCGCGATCTCAAATCGATCAAGCTGGTGGTGAACGGCGCGGGCGCCGCCTCGATCGCCTGCGTCGAGCTCCTGAAATCCATGGGGCTGCCGCACGACAACGCGATCCTCTGCGACACCAAGGGCGTGATCTACCAGGGCCGCACCGAAGGCATGAACCAGTGGAAGTCGGCCCACGCGGTCGAGACCAAGAAGCGCACACTCGCCCAAGCGCTCGAGGGCGCCGACGTCTTCTTCGGTCTCTCGGCCAAGGGCGCGGTGACGCCCGCGATGGTGAAGGCGATGGCGGCAAAGCCGATGATCGCCGCCATGGCCAATCCCGACCCCGAGATCACGCCCGAGGAGGTGAAGCGGGTGCGCTCCGACGCTATCATCTGCACGGGGCGCTCGGACTATCCGAACCAGATCAACAACGTGCTGGGCTTCCCCTACATCTTCCGCGGCGCTCTCGACGTGCGCGCCTCCACCATCAACGACGCCATGAAGATCGCCGCCGCCGAGGCCTTGGCGATGCTGGCGCGCGAGGACGTGCCCGACGAGGTGGCGGCGGCCTATTCCGGCAATCGCCTGCAATATGGGCCCGAGTACATCGTGCCGACGCCGTTCGATCCGCGTCTCATCTGGGCGGTGCCTTCGGCGGTCGCGAAGGCCGCGATGGACAGCGGCGTCGCGCGCCGGCCGATCAAGGACATGAACGCCTATCGCACGACCCTGCGCGGCCGGCTCGATCCGACCGCCGCGAGCCTGCAGCGCATCTTCGACCAGGTGCGCGCGCACCCCAAGCGCGTGGTCTTCGCCGAGGGGGAAGAGGAGAGTGTGATCCGCGCCGCGCTCGCCTTCCGCGCCAACGGCTACGGCATGCCGGTGCTGATCGGCCGCGAGGAGCGCATCCGCGAGACCTTGGCGCAGATGGGCCTGCAGGCGCCGCCCGATCTGGAGATGCACAATGCGCGGCTCTCCAAGGCGAACAAGGCTTACGCGGATTTTCTCTACGGCCGGCTGCAGCGCAAAGGCGCGCTGCAACGCGACTGCCAGCGCATGGTTAACCAGGACCGCAACGTGTTCGCGGCCTGCATGGTCGCGTGCGGCGATGCCGATGCGCTGATCACCGGCGCCACGCGCAACTACTTCGAGACCTTCGAGCAGGTGCAGCGCGTGCTGGGCGCCAAGAGCGGCCATCGCGTCTGCGGCATCGCCATGCTGCTCACCAAGGGCAAGATGGTGTTCATCGCCGATACCACCGCGCACGCCTATCCGAGCGCCGAGGAGATCGCCGACATCGCGGTTCAGTCGGCGGCGAAGGCGCGGCAGATGGGGCAAGAGCCGCGGGTGGCGTTGCTCTCCTTCTCGAATTTCGGCAACCCGCCCCGCGAGGAGGTTCGGCGCGTGCGTGACGCCGTGACGCTGCTCGACCAGCGTAATCTCGATTTCGAGTATGATGGCGAGATGAGCGCCGATGTGGCACTGGACATGCGCCTGATGCGCGACCGCTATCCCTTCTGCCGGCTGAGCGCGCCCGCCAATGTGCTGGTGATGCCCGGGCTCAATTCGGCCAACATCGCCTCCCAGCTCCTGGAGCAGCTCGGCGGCGGCGTGCATGTGGGCCCGCTCATCATGGGCCTTGCCAAGCCGGCTCAGATCGTCGAGATGGGCTCCACGGTCTCCGACCTCGTCAATCTCGCGGCTCTGGCCGCCCACGAAGCGATCGCATGATCGCCGACGACGCCCGACCATGATGCGTCGGGCGCCGCCGTTTGCTCGCATATTCCTGGGCTCGCTGGTTCTGACTCTGCCGGCCGCGGTGGTGCTGGCCGTGCTGGCCTGGACCGACATGTTGGCGCCGGACAGCGCGGCGCTCGCGACCGTCGCCATCTATCTCGGCGTGGCGCTGCTTTCGGGTCCGCTGTTCTCCGGGCTCAACCAGGTGAAGGCGGCCCTCCAAGGGCTGGCCCAGGGCGCCACCACGCTGCCCGACATCGTGACGCTGAGCCCGACCGCCCGCGAGCTCGGGCGCGATGTCGGCCGATTTGCCCGCGCGCTTCGCGAGACCATCGCCAAGAGCGCCGAGGCGAGGGCGAGCGCGGAGTCCGTGCTGTCGGCGCTTCCCGAGCCGCTGCTGCTGATCAATTCGGAGCGCCGCATCGTCAGCGCCAACCCCTCGGCGCTCGATCTGCTGGGGCCAAGGCTCGCCGGCCGCGATCTCGGTGCCGCGCTCCGCGTCCCGGCGGTGCTGGAAGCGACCGACGCCGTCCTCGCGGGGGGCGACGGCCGCACGGTCGAGGTGGATTTGCCGGGCTCGGTCGAGCGCCATCTGAGCGCCCAGGTCGGGCCGCTTCGGCCGCCGACCTCCGAGGGTGCGGCCGCCGTCCTCACTCTCACGGACATCACCACCACCAAGCGTAGCGAGCGCATGCGGCAGGACTTTGTCGCCAACGCGAGCCACGAGCTGCGCACCCCGCTCGCGACGCTCTTGGGCTTCATCGAGACGCTGCGTGGACCCGCCCGCGACGACAACGCGGCCCGCGAGCGGTTTCTCTCGATCATGGCGGAGCAGGCGAGCCGGATGGCGCGGCTGGTCGACGATCTCCTCTCGCTCTCGCGCATCGAGCTCAACGAGCACCTGGCGCCCAAGGAGCGGGTCGACCTCCGGCGCGTGCTGATGGCGGTCGCCGACAGCCTGGAGCAGCGGGCCGAGAAGCGGCAGATGCGGATCGACGTCACCCTGCCGGAGACGCTCCCCGAGGTTGTCGGTGATCCCGACGAGCTCGCCCAGGTGTTCCAGAACCTGATCGACAATGCGATCAAATACGGCCGCTCCGGCACCGGCGTGGAAGTGAGCGCGGGCGCCTCGCCCAAGCGCCTCGCTGGCGCGCCCGCGGCGCAGGTCGCGATCCGCGACCACGGCGAGGGGATCCTCACCGAGCACATCCCGCGTCTCACCGAACGCTTCTACCGGGTCGATCCGGCCCGCTCGCGCGAGCTCGGCGGCACCGGCCTGGGCCTTGCGATCGTGAAGCACATCGTCAACCACCACCGAGGCTTGCTCGAAATCGACAGCGAGCTCGGCGAGGGGTCGGTCTTCACGGTTCACCTGCCGGTTGTCGAGTCGTCGGAAGCAGCGCGCGTCTAACGCGCAAGCAGCGCCTCGTGCGTCACAAAACCGTAATCAGGCTGTCATAAGGTCGTCGCCAGCCAGAGGTTATCGACGGCGGTGTGACACGGACGGCGCTCTCGGCCGTTCCCCATAGCCCCACTCAAATTGGAGGAGAACAGGCTCGTGAAGGCAAAAACCATTCTGATTCTAGGGGCGGTGCTGGCCGGGCTGGGCACGCTCGGCTTTGCCGCCAATGCCGGCGAAATCTCCGGCGCGGGGGCAACCTTCCCCTACCCGATCTACGCCAAATGGGCGGAGGCCTATAAGGCCAAGACCGGGGTCAGCATGAACTATCAATCGATCGGCTCCGGCGGCGGCATCCAGCAGATCAAGAAAAAGACCGTCAATTTCGGCGCTTCCGACGCGCCGCTCAAGCCCGCCGAGCTCGACGAGGCCGGCCTGACGCAGTTCCCGATGATCATGGGCGGCATCGTGCCGGTGGTAAACCTGCCGGACGTCAAGCCCGGCGAGATGAAGCTCACGGGTCCGATCCTCGCCGACATCTTCCTGGGCAAGATCGCGAAGTGGAACGATCCCGTGCTCGCCAAGCTCAATCCCGGCGTCAAGCTGCCCGACCAGGCGATCGCCGTCGTGCACCGCTCGGATGGCTCGGGCACCACCTACAACTTCGCGGACTACCTCGCCAAGGTGAGCCCGGAGTGGAAGGACAAGGTCGGCGTCAACACCTCGGTCGAATGGCCGACGGGTCTCGGCGGCAAGGGCAACGAGGGCGTCTCGGCGGTGACCTCGCAGACGGCGGGCTCGATCGGCTATGTCGAGTACGCCTATGCGCTGCAGAACAAGATGACTTTCGCGCTGATGGGCAACAAGGAAGGCAACTTCGTGGCGCCGAGCGCCGCGAGCTTCCAGTCGGCGGCGGCGAACGCGAATTGGAAGGGCACGCCCGGCTACGCCCTGCTGCTGACCGATCAGCCCGGAAAGGACAGCTGGCCGATCACCGCGTCGAGCTTCATCCTGGTCTACAAGAAGCAGGAGGACGTCGCGACGGCCAAGGCCGTGCTCGATTTCTTCGCGTGGTCCTACGCCAACGGCGCCAAGATGGCGGAGGAGCTCGACTACGTGCCGATGCCCGCGAGCGTCGTGAGCCTGGTCGAGGATACCTGGAAGAACGATATCAAGGGTCCGGACGGCAAGCCGGTCTGGACCGGCCCGTCCTCTTGAGCTGACGCACAGCGCGGAAGGGAGAGTGTCACCGCCCTCCCTTCCGATTCCGCTTTCGCGTAGGAAAGAAAGAACAGAGGCTTGGCCGACATCGCCTTGAGGGACGCCGGGACCGGCGCGCGCCAGCACGCCCTGGACGTGGTGTTCCGGAGCGCCACCTGGTTCTTCGCCGTCTTCGTGCTGCTCATCCTCACCGGGGTGATCGTCTCCCTGATCGCGGGCTCGCTGCCCGCGCTCGAGGAGTTCGGCTGGTCTTTCATCACCAGCTCGTCCTGGAACCCGGTCACGCAAAAGTTCGGTGCTCTTCCGGCGATTTACGGCACGCTGATGACCTCGGCGATTGCGATGCTGATCGCTATCCCCGTCTCCCTTGGGATCGCGATCTTCATCACCGAGCTGTGTCCGCCCTGGCTCAAGCGGCCGATCGGCACGCTGATCGAGCTCCTGGCAGCGATTCCCAGCATCATCTACGGCATCTGGGGGCTTTTCGTCTTCGCGCCGGTGCTGCAATCGACACTGCAGCCGCTCCTCATCAACACGCTCGGCAACGTGCCGGGGCTCGGCTCGCTATTCGCCGGGCCGCCGCTTGGCATCGGCATCCTGACCGCGGGTCTCATCCTCGGGATCATGGTGCTCCCCTTCATCACATCCGTGACGCGCGACGTGTTCGAGACCGTGCCGACTGTGCTCAAGGAATCCGCCTACGGGATCGGCGCCACCACCTGGGAAGTGGTCTGGAATATCGTGCTGCCGACGACGCGTGTCGGCGTGATCGGCGGCATCATGCTGGGGCTCGGCCGCGCGCTCGGCGAGACCATGGCGGTGACCTTCGTGATCGGCAACTCGCACCGCATCTCGGCATCGCTACTTGCTCCGGGCACAACCATTTCCGCGACGCTCGCGAACGAGTTTACCGAAGCGGTGGACGATACCTATATCTCGTCGCTCATAGCACAAGCTCTCGTCCTCTCCTGCATGTCCCTGCTGGTGCTGGCGGCAGCAAAAACCTTGCTGCTTCGCTTGCAGCAGCAGGCGGGACGGTGAGCCGATGAGCCCTTACGCACGCCGCCGCGCTACCAACTCCCTGGTGCTTGGCCTGTCCCTTGCCGCGACGGTCTTCGGCTTGGCTTGGCTTGCCGTCATCCTCTGGACGCTGCTCCGGAACGGCATCGGCGCGATCAGTGTCGATCTCTTCGTCAAAACGACGCCGCCGCCCGGGAGCCAGGGTGGGCTCCTCAACGCCATCTATGGCAGCGTTGTCATGACGGCTGTCGCGACGGTCGTGGGCTCACCGATCGGTATCCTCGCCGGCACCTTCCTGGCGGAATACGGCCGCAGCAATCCCATCGCGTCCGTGGTGCGCTTCATCAACGACATCCTGCTGAGTGCACCCTCGATCATCATCGGCATGTTCGTCTATCAGCTGATGGTGGCCAGGATGGGGCATTTTTCCGCTTGGGCGGGTGCCATGGCGCTGGCGATGATCGTGATACCCGTGGTGGTGCGCACCACCGAAGACATGCTCAATCTGGTGCCGAGCACCCTGCGCGAGGCCGCCTTCGCGCTCGGCACGCCCAAATGGAAGGTGATCGTCATGGTCACCTATCGCGCGGCGATCCAGGGCATGCTGACGGGCGTGCTGCTGGCGGTGGCGCGGATCAGCGGCGAGACCGCGCCGCTGCTTTTCACCGCGCTCAACAATCAGTTCTGGAGCACCAACATGAATGCTCCGATGGCCAACCTGCCGTACGTGATCTTCCAATTCGCGCTCAGCCCCTATAAGGACTGGCAGAGCCTCGCCTGGGGTGGCGCCTTGCTCATTACGGTCGCGATCCTCGTGCTCAACATCACCGCCCGACTCCTCGCCAACTTGAAGAGCTTCGCAAAATGAGCGACCTCTCCCTCCGTCCGAACGAGCCCAACCGTCCGGTCCGGTTCAGCTCGCCGCCGCCCAGCGGCACTGGCGGCGCGGTGCCCACACATGCCGCGGTAATCGCCGAGCGCGCGCGTCAGAGCGCGGAAGCCAAGGCGCCGGCTTCGCCCGAGAAGGTCGTAGTGCGCGACCTGCGCTTCTATTACAAGCAGTACGAGGCGTTGAAAGGCATCAACCTGGGTCTGCGCGACAAGCGTGTCACGGCCTTCATCGGCCCCTCCGGCTGCGGCAAATCCACGCTGCTGCGCATCTTGAATCGGATCTACCAGCTCTATCCCGAGCAGCGCGCGACGGGCGAGGTGCTGGTCGATGGCCGTAATATCCTCGATCCCGGCGAGGACCTGAACCTGCTGCGTGCCAAGATCGGCATGGTCTTTCAGAAACCGACGCCGTTCCCGATGTCGATCCACGACAACGTCGCCTTCGGCATCAAGCTCTACGAGAAGCTGCCGCCCGCCCAGCTCGACGAGCGCGTGGAGTCGGCGCTGCGGCGCGCGGCGCTCTGGGACGAGGTCAAGGACAAGCTCAAGCAGAGCGGCCTTAGCCTCTCCGGGGGCCAGCAGCAGCGGCTCTGCATCGCGCGCGCGATCGCGGTCAAGCCCGAGATCCTCTTGCTCGACGAGCCCGCCTCGGCGCTCGACCCGATCTCCACCCAGCGCATCGAGGAGCTCATCAACGAGCTCAAGACCGACTACTGCATCGTGATCGTCACGCATAACATGCAGCAAGCCGCGCGCAGCTCCGACTATACTGCCTTCATGTACCTGGGCGAGCTCATCGAGTTCGACGAGACGGAGGTCATCTTCACGCACCCCAAGAACAAGCGCACCGAGGACTACATCACCGGCCGCTTCGGCTGATCGACAGGGCAGAATGCAAATGGTCTCCGAACACATCATCAAGAGCTACGACGAGGAGCTGCGCCGGCTCGACAATGCGATCACCCAGATGGGCGGTCTCGCCGAGACGCAGCTCGCGAGCGCGATCGAGGCGATGATGAAGCGCGACAGTCGGCTCGCCGCCGACGTGGTCGAGGCCGACGCGCGCGTCGACCAGCTGGAGGAAGACATCGAGGGAATGGCGCTCCGCCTCCTGGCGTTGCGGCAGCCGATGGCGGTCGATCTGCGCCAGATCCTGGCCGCGCTCAAGACCGCGAGCGACCTGGAGCGCATCGCCGATTACGCCACCAACGTCGCCAAGCGCTCGATCGTGCTGAACCAGACGCCGCCGGTGAAGCCCGCCTTCTCGATCCCGCGCATGGGAAGGCTCGGCCAGGCCATGATCAAGGACGTGCTCGACGCCTATGTGGAGCGCGACGCCGACAAGGCGCTCCTGGTCTGGGCGCGCGACGAAGAGCTCGATGAGATGTATACGAGCCTCTTCCGCGAGCTGCTCACCTACATGATCGAGGACGCACGGAACATCACGGCCTGCACGCACCTGCTCTTCATGGCGAAGAACATCGAGCGCATCGGCGACCACGCGACCAACATCGCCGAGACGCTCTACTTCATGGTGCACGGCACGCCGCTCACGATGTCGCGGCCGAAGCGCGACCACACCACATCCACCTCGGCGCCGCTCGCGGGCGAGGTCGGCTCGAACAGCAAGAACGGTCACGGCCCCGAGGATAGCCAGCAATGAACCCACTGATCCTCGTGGTCGAGGACGAGCCCGCCCTCGCCACGCTGCTGCGCTACAATCTCGAGAAGGAGGGCTTCTCGGTCGCCGAGGCGCATGACGGCGAGGAGGCGCTGCTGCAGCTCTCCGAGCGCACGCCTGACGCCGTGTTACTCGACTGGATGCTGCCGCAGGTCTCGGGCCTGGAGATCTGCCGCCGCATCCGCCGCACGCCGCAGTGGCGCACGCTTCCGGTGATCATGCTGACGGCGAAGGGCGAGGAGGCCGACCGCGTGCGCGGTCTCGAAGGCGGCGCCGACGATTACGTCGTGAAGCCCTTCGGCGTGACCGAGCTGGTGGCGCGGCTCAAGGCCGTGCTGCGCCGCGCGCGGCCCGCGGCCGGCGCCGAGATGCTGCGCTACGCCGATCTCGTGATGGATCTCGCAAGCCACCGCGTCACCCGCAACGGCGCCTCCGTGCATCTGGGGCCCACCGAGTTTCGGCTGCTGCGCGTGCTGTTGGAGCGGCCGGGCCGGGTGTTCTCGCGCGAGCAGCTCCTGGATGCGGTTTGGGGCCGCGAATCCGAGATCGAGCCGCGCACCGTCGACGTGCACATCCGGCGCCTGCGCAAGGCGCTCAACGAGGACGGCCGCCGCGACCTGATCCGCACCGTCCGCGCCGCCGGCTACGCCGTCGATCAGACCGGGCGCTAGACTAGCGCGCCGGCACCCGTTTTTCTTGTATGCCTCAGGAAATCCAGGCAGTCTCGTTGAACCGCGAGCACGTTCTCGGGAAAGCGGGGGATGCCGAGCCGTTTTGTTGCCTTCATCAAGGTGCCGCTCTGGCGCTCGTTGAGTGAATCGATCCACCAGGTTTTGGGCGATCTCAGGGCCGTGGGTCGGCTCGGCTGGCTGCCGTTCCTGATCTTGACCGTCTTTGGTTTGGTCTCACAATTCACCTCTGTTGGCCGTTTCGTGCAGGCGTCCGCGGTTTCCGGCGCCGCGGGTTCCAATCTCCAGGCTGCGCTAGTGGTGACGGTGTTCGGGTTTGTTGCGCTCATAGTCCAAACGCTTTGCCTCAACGCGTTCATGGTGAGTTGGTACCGCCATGTGCTGAAGGCAGGCGAGAATGTTCGGAGCAGCGTCGGGTACTGGCCCGCCTTCTGGCGTGTCTTCGCCTATTACGTGCTGCTTATGGTCGGCTTGATTGTGTTCGTGAGTATCGTCACTGCCTTGATCTCCGTTGGGCTGATCGTCATGACGCTCGTTAACCGAATCGCTCCTACCCCAGGAGGTTCCTACCAATTAGGCGCCCGCGCCGGCTACTTCGGCGGCATTGTGGGCGCGATCATATTCAGCCTGTGCTTCACGCGCGCATCGCTGGTGTTTCCGGCGGCTGCCTGTGGCAACTCACTCCGCCTCCGGGTGGCGTGGCGCAAGATGCGGGGCAACACTTGGCGCATGATTGCCGCGTACTTTCTTGTTATAATTGTTTATCTGGCTATCGCGCTGATCCCAGGGCTCACGTACAACAGCGGCGC
>DASZHJ010000207.1:0-3422 GCA_035938015.1 Allostellaceae bacterium | reverse complement strand
CTGAACATGCGCCGGCCGAGCGGGTTCTTCGGCAGCATGCCCTTGACCGCGAACTCGATCACGCGCTCGGGGTGCTCGCTGAGGAGCTTCTCGAGAGCGATCGACTTGATGCCGCCGATATGGCCGGTGTGATGGTAGTAGATCTTGTCGGAGAGCTTGCGCCCGGTGACACGGATCTTCTGCGCATTTACCACCACGATGTGGTCGCCCATGTCCACGTGCGGGCTGTAGTCAGCCTTGTGCTTGCCCTTGAGGCGATGGGCAATCTGCGAGGCCAGCCGTCCGAGCGTCTTGTCGCTGGCGTCGACGACGAACCAATCGCCGCGGACGGTACCGGGCCTGGCAAATACGGTCTTCATAGGTCACTCGCGGCGGTGCCCCGGGCGGGGGCCGAAAAAAGGCGGAGAAGTGTACTCAAGCAGGTGCACCAATGCAAAGGCGCCGGACTTGCCCTCCGGGGGGGCCCCCGCGACCCGCGGCTAAGGTTTGCCCGGCATAATTGCCCTCTATAATAGAGGACTTGGATATGGAGTCCGGTCGCCTTCTCGACTCTGCCATCGCCGCCCTTGACCGTGGACTGCGATCCGTCTTTGCGCCGGCCAGGACATCCCGGCCCGTCCCGGGCGGTTCGGATCAGGCGCCCGACCCCCTGCCGGCTGCGGAACAGCGTGCCAGCGCGGCGCTCATGCGCGTCAACCACGCCGGTGAGCTCGCCGCGCAGGCGCTCTATCACGGTCAGGCCTTCGTCGCCCGCTCCGCCGCGACGCGCGCCATGCTGATGGCCGCGGCGCGCTCCGAATCCGATCACCTCGCCTGGTGTGAGACGCGCCTGAAGGAGCTCGGCGCGCGGCCGAGTCTCCTCAATCCGCTCTGGTACGCCGGATCCTTCGCCATCGGCGCGGCCGCCGCGCTGCTGGGCGATCGCGCCAGCCTGGGGTTCGTGGCCGAGACCGAGCGTCAGGTCGAGGGGCACCTCGATGATCACCTCGACAGACTCCCGGCAAGCGACACTCGCAGCCGTGCGATACTTGAGACCATGAGGGCGGAAGAGATCGCGCATGGCGCGGCGGCCGCGGCGGCCGGCGGCGCCCCTCTGCCCGCACCGGTGTGCGCGCTCATGCGGCACACGGCCCGTGTCATGACAGGCACTGCCTACTGGGTTTGATGAGTCCTGAAGGTTGTATATCTCCCGGGAGCCGGTATGGAAGAGAACATCAAGCCCTTAAGCGAGATCCCCGCGATCAACCGGTTCCTGAGCTACTGCCGCATCCGCGCGGTCCCCTCCAAGACCGTCGTCATCCACGCCGGCGACCTGCCGGACGTCCTCTACTACATCATCAGCGGTTCGGTGGAAGTGATGATCGAGGATGAGGAAGGCAACGAAATGGTGCTGGCTTACCTCAACCGCGGGCAGTTCTTCGGCGAGATGGGCCTGTTCTACGAGCAGCCCACCCGCAGCGCCTGGGTCCGCACGCGCAACCAGTGCGAGCTCGCGGAAATGACTTACCCGCGCTTCCGGCAGATTGCCGCCGAGAGCCCCGGGCTGGTGTTTGAGCTCGCCACGCAACTGGCCACGCGCCTCGACCGCACCAACCGCAAGCTGGGCGATCTGGCCTTCGTCGATGTCACCGGCCGCGTGGCTCACGCCATCATGGATCTGTGCGGCGAACCCGACGCCATGACGCACCCGGAGGGCATGCAGATCAAGGTCAGTCGTCAGGAACTCTCGCGCCTGGTCGGCTGCTCGCGCGAGATGGCGGGCCGGGTGCTCAAGGTGCTGGAGGAGCAGGGCCTGTTGCGCGCCACGGGCAAGACGATCGTGGTTTTCAACGCCCGGCCGAAGATGAAGACCCGCCCGGTCATCGTGCCCGCGAAACCAGCGGCCGCCGGGGCCACCAAGGCCACCAGCCCGCTCGACCTCGACGACGATGATGATGACGACGAGGACGAGGACAACCCGTAACCTGCGGCCGCGGCGCCCTTGCCTCAGGCGGCAGCCTGGCGCCGCATCTCCCGGATGATCTCAGCATAGTCGCGAGCGCCGAAGATCGCCGATCCGGCGACGAACGTGTCCGCTCCGGCCTGTGCCGCCGAGCGGATGTTATCGGTCTTGATCCCGCCATCGACCTCGAGGCGCACCGCGCGGCCTGCCCGGTCGATGCGGGCGCGCGCATCAGAGAGTTTGCGCAAGGTGGTCGGAATGAACCGCTGACCGCCAAAGCCGGGATTGACCGACATGATGAGCACCATGTCGAGCAGCTCGAGGGTGTAGTCGAGGTAGTCGAGCGGCGTGGCGGGATTGAACACCAGTCCCGGCTGGCAGCCGTGCTCGCGGATCAGGGCGATGGTGCGATCGATGTGCTCGGAGGCTTCCGGGTGAAAGGTGATGAACGTGGCGCCGGCGGCGGCGAAGTCCGGCACGATGCGATCGACCGGACGGATCATCAGATGCACGTCGATCGGCGCCCTGACGCCGTGCTTGCGCAGCGCCGCGCACACCATCGGACCGATGGTGAGGTTCGGCACGTAGTGGTTGTCCATCACATCGAAGTGAATGAGATCGGCGCCGGCGGCGAGCACCGCGTCGACCTCCGCTCCGAGCCGCGCAAAATCGGCGGACAGAATCGACGGCGCGATCCACGCGGGCAGCATGGCCACAGTCTAACCGATCGCGATCAGGCTCTGCCGCACGCGCCATGAGCGTTGATCGCGGCGCAGTGTGACGTAGGCGAACAGCATCCACCCGAGATGAAAAATCACACCCGCGACCACCACCACGTGACCGGGAAGCGGGCCGACCGCGGCCCGTTCCCACAGTTCCGACAACCTCGTGAGTTGCGTCGGGTGGATGGCGAGCTTTCCATAGTAGGCCAGCGCCTGGATGAGGAAGATCCACGCATAGGTGCGCCGCAGGCGCCGGCCCGCGGCGCGCGCGAGACTCACGTGGTAGCGCGGCTGGCACAGGTCGCGGGCAAGCAGCTGGCTCCAGGCGGCGTTCATCGCCACCGGGTCGCCGCGCAGCATGGGCGCGAAGAAGTCGGTCTCGAGCAGCCGCGCGCGGGCGCGCCAGATGTTGAAGTAGCGATAGCGGCGTGCCTCGAGCAGCAGGAACATGGTCACGATGAGGCCCACCAGCGCCATGGGAAGGGGTGAGGCCTGCGCACTGCTGAAGGTGGCGGACAGGGCGATGCCCGTCGTCACCACCGCCCAGTTGGTGGTGCTGTCCAGCCGCGTGCGCCACACGGTGCTGCGGTAGATCTCACCGCGGTACAGGTGGGCGATGGCGCCCATCTCGGCCGCAGAGCACGCCCGGGGCGGTGCGCCCGCAGCGGCCTCTTCGGCCGCATCCTGTGAGCTCGTCATACGCCCCCCTTACCTCAAGCCGTCAGGCGCGCCAGCGCTTCGCGGTATTTGTCGCTGGT
>DASZHJ010000206.1:0-2184 GCA_035938015.1 Allostellaceae bacterium | reverse complement strand
GGGCCCTACACCGACCCGGACGTCACCATCGACATCAACCAGGGGCTGCCGCGCACGCGCGCCGCGTGGATCGCCGCGCGGGGCGACGTCGAGACCTACGCCGGCCGGCGGGTGCAGCCGCTCGACAATGGGCTGGCCGCCGGAGCGAAGGCCGCGCCGGAGTTCCCGGTGCGCCGAGCGCCGCTGCGGGCGCGGGGCGCTGCGGCCGTGACGCAGCTCGCCTATGCGCGCGCCGGGATCATCACCCCCGAGATGGAGTACGTCGCGCTGCGCGAGAACACCGGAAGCGAGCGCCGCGCCGGCACGGGCGCGGCGGACGGCAACGCCTGGGGCGCATGCATTCCGGATTACGTGACGCCGGAGTTCGTGCGCGCCGAGGTGGCCGCCGGACGCGCCATCATTCCCGCAAACGTCAATCACCCGGAGTCCGAACCGATGATCATCGGTCGCAACTTCCTGGTGAAGATCAACGCCAACATCGGCAACTCGGCGGTCACCTCCTCGACCGCCGAGGAGGTCGACAAGCTGGTATGGGCGATCCGCTGGGGGGCTGACACGGTCATGGACCTGTCTACCGGGCGAAACATCCACACCATCCGCGAATGGATCCTGCGCAACTCGCCGGTACCGATCGGCACCGTGCCCATCTACCAGGCACTGGAGAAGGCCGGCGGGGTCGCCGAACACCTCAGCTGGGAGATCTTCCGCGACACGCTCATCGAGCAGGCCGAGCAGGGCGTGGACTACTTCACCATCCACGCCGGCGTACGGCTGCCCTATATCCCGCTCACGGTCGGGCGCGTCACCGGCATCGTCTCGCGCGGCGGATCGATCATGGCGAAGTGGTGCCTGGCGCATCACCGCGAGAGCTTCCTCTACGAACACTTCGAGGAAATCTGTGCGATCTGCCGTGCCTACGACGTGAGCTTCTCGCTCGGCGACGGTCTGCGCCCGGGCTCCATCGCCGATGCCAACGATGCCGCGCAGTTCGCCGAGCTCGAGACCCTCGGGGAGCTGACGCGCGTGGCCTGGCAGCACGACTGCCAGGTGATGATCGAGGGACCGGGCCACGTGCCGATGCACAAGATCAAGGAGAACATGGACAAGCAGCTCGCCACCTGCGGCGAAGCGCCGTTCTATACCTTAGGTCCCCTGACGACCGACATCGCGCCCGGTTACGACCACATAACTTCGGCGATCGGAGCCGCCATGATCGGTTGGTTCGGCACCGCCATGCTCTGCTACGTCACGCCCAAGGAGCACCTCGGACTTCCGGATCGCAACGACGTCAAGACCGGCGTCATCACTTACAAGATCGCCGCTCACGCTGCCGACCTTGCCAAGGGGCACCCCGGGGCCCGGGCGCGCGACGACGCGCTGTCGCGGGCGCGCTTCGATTTCCGCTGGCAGGACCAGTTCAACCTCGCGCTCGACCCGGACACGGCCTGCGCCTTTCACGATGCGACGCTGCCGAAGGAGGGCCACAAGGTGGCGCATTTCTGCTCGATGTGCGGACCGAAGTTCTGCTCCATGCGCATCTCGCACGAGGTGCGCGCCGAAGCCCGCGCGCAGGGTATGCGCGACATGGCCGCGAGATTCCGTGCCGGTGGGAGCGAGCTGTACGTGCCCGCGCCGGCTCCGCAGGAGCGCTGAGGCGTGCGCGTGACCGTCATCGGGGCGGGGGTCGCAGGCCTCACCTGCGCGCTGGAGCTCGCCGAGCGCGGCGTCGCCGTCGAGATCCTCGAGCGCAGCGCGCGGCTCGGCGGGCCCGCGTGCTCCTGGGTCGCGGGCGGCATGCTTGCGCCGTGGTGTGAGCTGGAGAGCTGCGATCCACTGATCGCGCGCCTCGGTGCGGAGGGTATCCCCTGGTGGCAGGAGCGCTTCGCCGGCACCGTCGTCAATGGCACGCTGGTCGTCGCGCATGGCCGCGATGCGGCGGAGCTCGCGCAGTTTGCCGGCCGCACCGGGCACTTTGAGACCCTCGCCTCGGAAGACCTTGCGGCCCTCGAGCCGGACCTGGCCGGACGTTTCAGTCAGGGGTTGTATTTCAGGGACGAGGGACATCTCGATCCGCGGGCGGCACTCGTGGCGCTGGCAGCGCGGCTCGGGGAGCTCGGGATTCCCATCCGCTTCGGCGTCGAAGCCTCGGCGACGATTCTCGCCGGGCGGCAGGTGATCGATTGC
>DASZHJ010000205.1:0-2517 GCA_035938015.1 Allostellaceae bacterium | reverse complement strand
ACGAGACCAAGCTCACCGCTAGGTCGGCGCGGCTCTCCCGATAAATCTCGGTCAGCCGGCGGGCCACCGCCGTGGGATCGCCGCCACTGTCCACGACCGAGAGTTCGATGGCGCGGCCACCGACCGCGAAAGCCCCTTTGGTGGCGTAGTCCAGGCCGAGGCGAAAGCCTTGCTCGCCACGCTGCGACTCGACGTCGCGAGAATCCTCCACCAGGGTGATCCGAAAAGGCTCAGCGGCCGCGGGACCAAGCGTCACCATGACGACCGCGGGGATCGCAAGCCAACGCATCGCCGTCAGGCTCTGCGCTTGCGGTGCTTGCGCACAGGTCCCATCAAAGACGGGAGCACGAAGAACGTGCAGATCAGTGTGAAGAACAGCGCGATGGTCAGCAGGATGCCCATCTGCGAGGTGCCACGGTGGTTGGACAGCGCGAGGCTACCGAAGGCCGTCACCGTCGTGAGCGCGCTGAACAGGACCGCGCGCGCCGTTCCGGATTGCAGGGGGTCGACGCGTCCGGCGCGCCAATTCATCACGAAGTAGATATCGAATGCGACGCCCACTCCAAGCAACAATGGCAGCGCGATGATGTTGGCGAAATTGAGCGGCAGATCCGCCAGCACGCTGGCGGCGACGGTGAGCAGCCCGGCCAGCAGCAACGGCGCCAATACCAGCGCCACGTCGCGGATCCGGCGCAGGACGATCGCCAGCAGCAAGGCGATCGCCACCAGGGCGAATATGCCCGCAGTGCGGAAGGCACCTACAATGGTGGCGGCCGACTCCTGGATGGAGATCGGCGCGCCTGTGGCCTCCGGCGCGATGGTTCGCACTTCGGTGACGAAGCGCCGCAGCACTTCGTTGTTACTGTCGTCGCCCTTGGGATAGACCTGGATCCGTGCGAGCCCCTCGGGCGCCACCCAATCGCGGCGTAGATCGGGTGGAAGGCTATCGAGGCTCACGGGCTCGGCGGAGAGGGCGAGCCGCATCTCGTTGAGCCGCGCGCCGAGACCTCCCACGAGGTTGGCGCGCAGGGTGGGGAGTGCGTCGGCGCCGTGCGCCACTGCTTCATGCAGGACGGCCGAGAGATGCTCAACCGCGGGATGGTGGTTCTGCTCGGCCGCGCGCGCGAGATCGACATCGGCGCGCTTCAAGGCATCGAGCTCGGCCGCGGGGTCGGGAGGCGGCTGCACAGAGGGCGGTGACAAAGTCGGCCCCAGGAGCGCTGCGGCGTCGCTCAGAATCGCGAGCTTCTCGGGCTGGTCCTCCGGAACGAAGCTCACCAAGCTCACGGTGTGGGAGACCTCCGGCAGCTTCTCGAGGCGGCCCGCGAGCGGTGCAATGTCCGCCGTCGTCGCGGCCAACACGTCGATGGTGTTGGGCGTGGTGTCGGGGTCCTTCATCAGGTCGAACAGTGTCGAGACCGACTCGGTGCGTGGATCTTTGAGATTGAGCGGGTTGAAGTCGAAGGTGAGCCGCGGCACAAGTGCGAGGCAAACTAAGGCGACAACGAGCGCGACCAAGCCCACGGTACGGCGGTGCTCCACCAGATAGCGGTCAACGACGCGCAGCCGGTGAAATCCGACCGCCCGTCGCTCGCCGCGTGGGCGGATTAGCACCAGGAGCGCGGGCAGCACGGTCAAGTTGAGCACCAGCGCGATCAGCATTCCGGCACCCGAGATCAGCCCGAGGTCGGACACGCCGGTGTAGGCGGTCGGCACGAAAGAAAGAAAGCCGACCGCGGTCGTTGCCGCCGCGACGGCAAGCGGCCCACCGATGCCCCGCGCGGTACGCCTCAGCGCTTCCGCGAGATTGTCGATCTCGTAGCGCTCGGAGCGGTAGCGCACGCTGAACTGAATCGAGAAATCCACGGCGATGCCGATGAAGAGCACGGCAAAGGCCACGGAAATGAGGTTGAGCGAATGTACGGCGAGCGCGGCAAATCCGGCGGCAATCACCAGCCCCATGGCGAGGGTGATCAGGATCGAGACCACTAGGCGCACGGATCGCAGAGCCAGGAACAGCAATATGCAGATCAACGAGAAGGCGAGACTGGTCGAGAGCGTCGTGCCCTTTGTCACGCTGCCGAACTCTTCGTCGGCGAGCGGCACGGATCCGGTCAGGCGCACGCGTACCCCTCGCTCTGGCGTAAGGCCGAGGTCCCGCGCGGCCTTGCGGATCGCATCCGTGGCATCGGCGCCCGGCTCCAGGTCGGAATAGTCGAGCACCGGCTGCACCAGTACGAACTTGCGCAGCTCGCGCGCCGTGGGTTTGAGGCCCGTCAGCAGAGTTTGCCACGAGAGCGGGTGATATTTGCCGGCCAGCGAGGCCTCGACCGTGTCCGCGAACACGGTAAACGGATGCGCGAGCTCGTCGCCTTTGGCCTCGCCGCGCTCGATACCTTGCGCCGTCAAGTCGAGCGCGTCGAACAGTCCCCTGAGGCTCGGGTCCGCGGCCAGCGTGCCGATGAGCGGCTGGGCCTGCACCATCTGGTCGGCGAAACTCTGCACCTGCTCCTTCGA
>DASZHJ010000204.1:0-19863 GCA_035938015.1 Allostellaceae bacterium | reverse complement strand
CAGCTTCTTATCTACACCGCGACCCAGATACCCCACATCGTGCGCACCGGTCTCGCGGATTGCTTGCGCCTCGACCACGGTCAGGTTCGTGTGGTCGCCCCCGATGTCGGCGGCGGCTTCGGTTACAAGGGCATCCTGCTTGCCGAGGAGGTCTGCGCCTCGTTCCTGGCGCGCAAGCTGGGACATCCTGTGCGCTGGATCGAGGACCGGCGCGAGCAGCTCACCGCCAACGCCAATTGCCGGGAGCATCACTACGACATCACCGCCTACGCCGACGCCGAGGGCCGCTTGCTCGCGATCGACGCGGAGGCGACGGTCGATGCCGGCGCCTATTCCGCCTATCCCTTCTCGGCCTGTCTCGAGGCGGCGCAGGTCGCGAGCATTCTCCCCGGCCCTTACGATTTCCAGGCCTACCGCTGCCGCACCTGGTCGGCGGCCACCAACAAGCCGCCGATCCTACCCTATCGCGGCGTCGCCCGCGCCGGCGTCTGCTTCGTGATGGAAGCGATGATGGACGCGATCGCCCGCCAGGCCAAGCGAGAGCCATACGAGGTGCGGCTCGAGAACCTGATCCCGCCGGAGAAGATGCCGTTCGACAACATCACCAAGAAACATTTCGACAGCGGCGATTACCCGGAATGCCTGCGCCGCGCGGTCAAGGCGATCGATCTGCCCGAGGTGCGCGCGCGCCAGGCGCGCGGCGAGCCCGACGGTAGCCGGATCGGCGTGGGTTTCGCGATCTTCTGCGAGCAGGCGGCGCATGGCACCTCCGTCTATGCCGGCTGGGGCATTCCGATGGTGCCGGGTTTCGAGCAGGCGGAGGCGCGTTTGACGCCCGATGGAGGCCTTGAGCTGCGCGTCGGCATCCAATCGCATGGGCAAGGCCTTGAGACCACGCTGGCACAAGTCGCGCACGAGGTGCTCGGCATCGACATCGACCGCATCAAAGTGGTGCACGGCGACACCGCGATGACTCCCTACAGCACGGGCACCTGGGGTTCGCGGTGCATGGTCATGGCGGGCGGCGCCGTCGCCACTGCCTGCCGAGAGCTCTCCGGGCGTCTTGCGAACATCGGCGCGCATCTGCTGCAGACGACGCCCGAGCAGGTGAGCGTGCGCGAGGGCAAGGTGATCGGACCCAATGGCTCCGTGGAGATCGGCGAGATCGGCAAGACCTGGTACCTGCGGCCACAGGACTTGCCGGAGGGCGTGGCACCCGGCGGGCTCGACGTCACCGCGGGCTACAAGGCCGTGCGGGACAGCGGCACCTTCAGCTACGCGGCGCACGCCGCCGTCGTGTCCGTAGATCTCGAGCTCGGCACCGTGCGCATCCTCGATTATGCCGTGGTCGAGGACGGCGGCGTGCTGGTCAATCCCATGATCGTCGACGGCCAGGTGTTCGGCGGCACGGCGCAGGGGATCGGCACCGCGCTCTACGAGGAGATGCCTTACGATGTCCATGGCCAGCCGCTGGCCTCGACGCTCGCGGACTACATGCTGCCGGGCGCCACCGAGGTGCCGGCGATCCGGGTCGAGCATATGGAGACGCCGTCCCCCTATACGACCTTCGGCCAGAAGGGCATCGGCGAGGGCGGTGCCATCGGTCCGCCCGCCGCGATCGCCAACGCCGTCAACGACGCGCTGGCGCCGCTCGGCGTCGAGCTGACGGAGCTCCCGATCACCCCCAAGCGTATTCTGGTGGCGCTCGCGGCGGCGCACCGCCAATGAAGCCGTTCCCGTTCGACTATGCGCGCCCGAAGGACCTCAGCGAAGCCGGCGCGATGTTGGCCCGCGGCGGCGACGGTGCCCGCGTGCTCGCCGGCGGGCAGTCTCTGGGGCCGATGCTGAATTTTCGCCTGGCCCGACCCTCGATGCTGGTGGCGATCCATCATCTCCCCGAGGTCTGCGCGGTAGAGGACGGCGCCGACGCCATCACCCTCGGCGCCTGCATCACCCACGCCGCGATTGGCGACGGCCGCACCCCCGATATCGGACAACGCATCCTCGCGCGCATCGCCGAGGGCATTGCCTATCGCGCCGTGCGCAACCGCGGCACCATCGGCGGCAGCCTCGCCCATGCCGACCCTGCCGCCGACTGGCTCTGTGCGCTGACGGCGCTCGGCGCCACGGTACTGACCTGGCGGCCCGGCGGCGGCCGAAGTATTCCGCTCGCCGCATTCGTAACCGCGGCCTTCCGCACGGTGCTGGAGCCCGGCGAGATCGTTGAGGCCGTGCGCATCCCGCGCCCCTCGACCGGCGCGCGCTGGGGCTATTACAAAGCCTGCCGCAAGCCCGGCGAGTTCGCCTTCGCCATGGCCGCGGTGCTGCTGGATGCCGCGCGCGGGATTCGTAGGGCTGCAATAGGCGCCGTCGGCGGGGCGCCGGTGGTGCTCGAGGCCGAGCGCGCGGTCCCGGAGGCGGTCGACACGGCGCTTGGCGCGAGCGGCCTCGACGCCATCGAGCGAGGCCAACAGGCCGTGGCGCTCAAGCGCGCGTTGGCGCAAGCGGCGGCCTGATGCGGCTCGCCCTCACCGTCAATGGCTCGCCGGTCGCCGCGGAGGTCGAGCCGCGCACGAGTCTCGCGGATTTCCTGCGCGAGAGCCAACTGCTCACAGGCACGCATCTCGGTTGCGAGCACGGCATCTGCGGCGCCTGCACGGTGCTGCTGGATGGCGAGCCCGTGCGCTCCTGCATCGCCTATGCCGTCGACTGCGAGGGCTGCGATGTCCGCAGCATCGAGGGGCTCGACGACGATCCCGTCGCCATCGCCTTGCGCGCGGCCTTCCGGGCAGAGCACGCGCTGCAATGCGGCTATTGCACACCGGGCATGCTGGTGACGGCCCGGGACATCGTGCTGCGCTTGCCTGAGGCTGACAACGAGCGCATCCGCCTCGAGCTCGCGGGCAATCTCTGCCGGTGCACCGGCTATGTGGGCATCGTCAAAGCCATACGCCGCGTTCTCACGACACGTCCCGAGATATCTCCGCCCGAGCGCGCGGTGCTGCCGGCGCGCCGCTTTGCCGCGGCCATCGCGGAGCTTGCGACCGCCGTGGCGCCTGCGGCACCGCAATCCACGGCGCCCGGTGACCGTCTCACCCAAAGGCTCCGGCTCAATCTGGCGAGAGACGTGGTGTGGCGCGCGGTCCAGGACCCGGAGCTGGTGGCCGGCTGCGTGCCGGGCGCTCGAATCCTCTCGCAAGAGGGCGGCAGGATCCGAGGCGAGATCCTGGCCTCGTTGGGGCCTATCCGGGCCCGCTTCAGCGGCGAGGCCGTCCTCACCTATGAGGCGGCGGCTCATGCAGGCAGTCTCGTTGGCGAAGGCCGTGACGCCGCCACCGGTACGCGGCTCACCGGCGAAGCGACCTTCCGGGTGACGGAGGAGGGGCCCACCGCGAGCGTGATCGAGCTCTCGATCGCCTATGCGCTCCGCGGACCGCTCGCGCAGTTCGGCCGCGGGCCCATCGTGCAGGTCTTCGCCCGCGAGCTCGCGGAGACGACGGCCCGCAACCTCGAAGCGCGCCTGCGCGGCGAGACCACCGTCGCGCCGGCCGAGCGCCTGACCCTGGGCGGGCTCATGATCCAGGCGATGTGGCGGTGGGCCTGCGGACTATTCTCGCGGCGTGCGCCATGACGGCGGCTGTCGCCTATACTCAGGCAATCATTCCGGTCGGGAGCGGTCGATGACCAGCGACATCAGAAAACCTCTGCTTGCCGGCGGCTGCCAGTGTGGCGCCGTGCGCTATGCTCTCTATGCACCGCCGCACAACGTGCACATCTGCCATTGCCGGATGTGCCAGAAGGCGGTGGGCGGGCCTTATGCGGCGCTGGCGCCGGTCAAGCGCGCGGATTTCGCCTGGACGCGCGGCACGCCCGTAGCGTTCGCCAGCTCTTCGCTGGCTTTGCGGGATTTCTGCCGGGACTGCGGCACGCCCCTTAGCTTCCGCTATGTCGATAGCGACAGAATTGCGGTCACGATCGGCAGCCTGGATCGCCCGCAGGACGCGCGTCCCGCGCTGCAATACGGCGTCGAGAGCCGGCTCGACTGGCTCGACGGCGTCAACGCGCTGCCCGGCAAGAATATGGAAGCGGAAATGCCGGCCGCGCGGAAAGCAAAGCGCGTCGGCTACCAGCACCCCGACCACGACACGGCCCCCGATTGGAAGCCGCCGCACGCGACGCGAGGGTAGGAGATGCTCCGCTTCGCGGCTCGGGATTAGGCCTTGTTCTCTAGCCGCGCGCCTAAGCGCGCGAGTCGAAGGACGCACCGTTGTTGCTCAGCGCTTCGACGCTCCGTCCAAAATATGCTGGGGCGTGCTGGAGACGATCTCGGCGTAGTTGGGCACGAACTTGCCGCCTTCGATCAGGCCCACGAAGGCGGGCTTCAGCTCCTCGGCGAGGATCTTGCGGATCTTGGCGTGCACCTCGATATCGGACCACTCGCCGACCAGATAGAAATGATCGGGGTCCTTGACGTCGCGGCAGAGCACGCCATCCTTCACCTGCGCCGGCGACTTGTGCATGGGGTTCTCGTCGGAGTAATCGAAGGCATCGAAGAGCTTGATGAACTCGTCGCCTTTGCCCGGCTTCACCCGGAAATCGTAGATGTGGAAAAAGTTGCCGCGCTTGGCCAGGGGTTCGAGCGCCATGCGATGCTCCCTTGAGTCCGCTTCGTCGAGACCGATGGACGATAGCCCAGCCGCCCTTAGAGAAAAAGAGCGCCTTCCGAAGCAACGTCCGGAGTTCCGACTAATTGCCCGGCCGGTGCATGCGTCGCATAATGCTGGAAGAGCAACCGGGGACGCTTGAGTCGCCGGTCCGATTAAAAGGGGGAATCCGATGCCCACCATTTCCCGCCGGTCCGCCGGCAAGCTGATCGCCGCCGGCGCCATCGCCGTGCCTGCCGCCGGATTGATGTCGAAGACCGTTGCGGCGATCGAGCCAAACATGCAGCAGGCGCTCAACGACCTGATGGATGCGCACACTGCGCTTGAACACGCGGTGCCGAACAAGGCGGGCCATCGCGAGCGTGCGCTTCGCTTGGTCGAGCAAGCCATCAACGAGGTCCGCGCAGGCATCGCTGTTTCCGGCGGCTGATCCGTTTCAGCCAGCGCTACGCCGAGCTCGTGCCATCCAGGGAGCGGAGAGATGTTCGATCTGCAGCAGTTCATCGCGGACTGCCGCGCGGCGCTCGCGGAGGGCGCCAGTCATCGGGCGGTCCGAGAGGTGGTGGCACGCGCGGTCTCCGACCCCGGAGGGGTGCTGAAGGCTCTGGGCGAGCCGAAGCGCGCGGGGATTGAGTCGCTCTACCACGCGAGCGACCTGACTATCGTCAACATCCTCTGGGGACCGGGCATGACGCTCATGCCCCACGATCATCGCATGTGGGCGGTGATCGGTGTCTACACGGGCCGCGAGGACAACATCTTCTGGCGCCGCATGGACGCGGAGCCGGGGGCGACCAAGGTCGAGGCAGCGGGTGCAAGGGCGATCTGTGCAAAAGGTGCCGAGCCGCTCGGGCGTGACATCATCCATTCCGTGACCAACCCGCTGCCGCGCCTGACCGGCGCCCTTCAGGTCTATGGCGGCGACTTCTTTGGCACGCCGCGCAGTGAATGGGACGCAGAGACGCTCCTGGAGCGGCAGTTCGACACCGAGCGGAACCGCCGCCTATTCGACGAGGCCAATGCACGCTGGGGCCTCGCCTGAGTACACCCGTCGGGCCTCGTTCCTCCAATTACGTTGAGGGAACCCCAAACTGATTTGCGGGAGCGTGCCAAGGGCACTAGACTCGGGCGTGATCAGGAGACTTGCGCATGCCCGATAGCGCGCGACGCCCCAACGCCGATCCCGGCTTTCCCTTTGCCTGGCCCGCGGAGGGCCTCACTCGGATTCCCGACTGGGTTTACACCAGCTCGGAAGTCTACGAGCGCGAGGTCGAGCGCATCTTTCACGGGCCCACCTGGAATTTCGTCGCGCTCGAGGCGGAGCTTCCGGAGCCCGGATGCTTCCGTCGCTCCTTCGTTGGGCCGACGCCGGTCGTGGTGGCGCGCGATGCCGCGGGTGCGGTCCACGTGTTCGAGAACCGCTGTGCCCATCGCGGCGCCGAGCTCTGCCGTCCCCAAGGCGGCAAGGCGACCGAGCTCATCTGTCCTTATCACCAGTGGACCTACGACTTCGCCGGCAACTTGACCGCGGTGCCGTTTCGCCGCGGGCTTCAGAATCAGGGCGGCATGCCCAAGGATTTTCGCCTGGAGGAGCACGGCCTCAAGAAGCTCACGGTGGCGACGCGGGGCGGCGTGGTGTTCGCGTCCTTCGATCCGAAGATGCCAAGCCTCGAGGACTATCTTGGTCCCGAGATGATCCGCGATTTCGACGCGACCTTCGACGGCCGCAAGCTCAAGATCCTCGGCTACTACCGGAACACGGTGCCCGCCAATTGGAAGATGTATCACGAGAACCTGAAGGACCCCTACCACGCGACGTTGCTGCACGCGTTCCTGGTGAGCTTCGGTCTGCTGGTGGCCGGCAACAAATCGGCGATGGTGGTTGATGCCTCCGGCCGGCACGGCACCATGGCCTCCGCGCGGCCGCCCGAGCCGCCGAAGCTCGACGCCGAGACCAAGACGCAGATGCGCGCCTTCTCCGACGAGCTCCGGCTCGCCGAGCCCAGGTTCCTCGACTACGTCCGCGAGTTCGACAGCCCTTGGTCCGTGACCATGCAGACGATTTGGCCCAATTTTGTGGTCCAGCGCGAACTCAACACGCTGGGCGTGCGCCAGATCGTGCCGCGCGGTCCCGGCGAGTTCCTGATGGTCTGGACCATGTTCGGCTACGAGGGCGATAGCGACGAGATGACCCGACACCGACTGCGCCAGGGCAATCTCATGGGTCCCTCGGGCTTCCTCGGCATCGAGGACAATGAGGCCATGCGCTTCGTGCAGCAGGGTGTCACCCGCTCGGATTCCGAGGAGTCGCTGGTGGCGCTCGGCGGCGCCGAGGAAGGCACCGCCGCCCACCTCATCACCGAGGCCGCGATCCGCTCGCTCTATCGGCATTACCGCGACGTCATGGGACTCTGAGCTCATGGACAGCGGCCGAGCGCCAGCGGGCCAGCGCGAACTGCGCCTGGAGATCGAGGAGTTCAACGCGGAATACGCGGCCGTCCTCGACGCCGGCCGCGTGCAGGACTGGCCGCAGTTCTTCACCGAGGACGCGATCTACCGCATCACCGGCCGCGAGAATGCCGATGCCGGGCTCCCCGTGGGCCTGGTCTACTGCGAGGGCCTGGGCATGCTGCGCGACCGTGCGCTCGCGATCTCCCGCACCACCATGTTCGCGCCGCGCTATCTCCTCCACCAGGTGACGAACGCTCGCGTGCTCGCCGTTGAGCCCTCGGGTGAGATTTCGGCGCAAGCGAATTACGCCCTCTTCGAGACGCTGGTCGACGAGAAGACCACGCTTCAGCAGGTCGGCCGCTACCACGACCGCTTCATCCGCCGGGATGGCCGCCTCAAGCTCAAGGCGCGCCACTGCATCTACGACAGCCTGATCATCGACACAGCGCTGATCTATCCGGTGTGAGGCTCAGCGCGAGGCGCCGAACAGCGCCTTCACGCGACTCCGGATCAGCGACCAAAGCAATTCGAGCACATTCAGCGAGCGCGGTGCGGTGGCTGCAGGTGCATCGCCCGCACCCAGCGCGCGATCGAGGTTCGCCGCGAACTCCGCGACCACGCGTCCTGCGAAGTCGCGCGCGAGCTTGGAGCGCGAGAACTGCGCCAGCGGGCCCTGCAGATCGTACTCCACGGTGACCGCGACTCGCGTCCGATGGCCGCTCGCCTCGGGCGTCAAGCGATAGGCGAGCTCGCCTCGCGTGCGCGAGCGGGAGCCGCTGTCGGTTCCGGCGCCTCTAGCCAGGCCGGTCATCGCGGCGTCGTCGCGCTGCACGGTCGCCGAGCCCGCGAAGCTCGCCGCCATCGGCCCGAGCTTGACGCGGAGCCGCCCCTTGACCGAGCGGGTGTCGTGCTCGGTGAGCTCGGCTCCCGGCAGGCAGGCCGCAACCTTCGGAAAATCCGCCAGAGCCTGCCACACGGTCGACGGGGGCGCCGCGATCACGAAGCTCTCCTCGATGCGGGTCCAGCCTTCCCGCGCGGCCTCGGGAGCACGCACAACGGCCGGCTCGGCGCGTGTGGGCATCGCGGGCGCCGATACAACGGCCGCTGGACGAGCCACGGCCTTGCGCGGGGCAACAGTGGCGATGGCTGCCGGCCGAGTCGGTCCTGCCGCCACGCTGACGACCGCCTTGACGATCCCGACATAGCCGGTACAGCGGCAGAGATTGCCCGCGAGCTCCGTCCGAACCCGACGCTCGTCCGCTTGCGGCAAGCGCTGCACGATGTCGCGCGCGGAGATCAGCATGCCCGCGGTGCAGAATCCGCACTGCAGCCCGTGCTCCCTCGAGAAGGCGCCGCGCAGCTCCGCCATGACAGCGTCATCCTCGAAACCCTCGATCGTGCGGATCTCGAGCCCATCGCACGCCACGGCGTAGGCGATGCAGGAGCGCGCGGGCGCGCCGGAGATCAGCACCGTGCAAGCGCCGCAGACGCCGTGCTCGCAGCCAAGGTGCGTACCCGTGAGGCGCAAATGGTTGCGTAGGAAATCGCCGAGGTGCGTCCTCGGCTCGACCTCGGCCGACAGGGGACGGCCGTTCACGGTGAGCGTGATCGTGGTCATGCCGCGAAGGCCCGCTCGAGCGCGCGCAGCAGCGCACCCGCATGCATGCGCCGCTCGATGGGGTCTAGGCTGGCGATGGCCGCGACCGCCTCGGCCGCGGCAGCGCGAGTGACCGCAGCGTGACCACCCTCGGCGATACGACGGGCGAGCTCGGGCAACGGCTGCGGCGGACCCGAGAGCGCGCCCAAATAGACGCGCGCCGCATCTTGTTCCAGATCAATCGCCACCGCCGAGCTCGCTTCGGGAAACTCGCCGGTCTTCCGGCAGAACTTGAAGTAGCCGAACCGCGCGGCGCCCGAGAGCTTCGGCACCACGACGGCCGTGATGATCTCGTCGTCCCGAACCTCCGTCGTGAACGCCGCGGTGATCACGGTCGCGGCGGGAACGCTCCGCTCGCCCGCGGGTCCGCGCAGCACGACATCCGCGCCGAGCGCCGCCAGTGCCAGCGGCCAATCGCCGGCGGGATCGGCATGGGCGAGGCTGCCGCCGATCGTGCCGCGATTGCGCACGGCGCGATAGGCGATGCCCGCTGCGACCTCGACCAGCATCTCGCCACCGCGCAATGCGCCGTGGGCGTCTTCGATCTCTGAGTGCGTCACCGCTGCTCCGATGCGCCAGGCATCGCCGGCGTCCTCGATGCCGCGCAGCTCATCGAGGCGCGATATGTCGATCAGGAGACCGGGCCGCGCGAGTCGGAGGTTGAGCATCGGCCCCAGCGACTGCCCGCCGGCGAGGACCTTGGCGTCGCCCTTGGCTTGAGCCAACAATCCGAGGGCTTCGCCTACGTCGTGCGGGCGCGCATAGTCGAAGGCCGCCGCCTTCATGCGGGTACGCGCTTTTTGGCGCCAGCGAGTGCGGTCAGCAGCCGGCGCGGCGTCAGCGGTGTTTCCGTCACCTCGACGCCGAGACCGCGGAGCGCATCGTTGACGGCGTTGAAGATTGCGGCCGGCGGTGCGATCGCGCCGCCTTCGCCCATGCCCTTGATGCCGTAAGCCGTGTAGGGCGAGGGCGTCTCCAGATGGAAAATCCGGATGGCAGGGATCTCCGTTGGCCCCGGCAGCAGGTAGTCGGCGAAGGTCGAGGCCAGCGGCTGACCGTTGGCGTCGTAGGGGCTCTCCTCGTATAGCGCCGTACCGATGCCTTGCGCGGCGCCGCCGAGCATCTGGCCGTCGGCCACCATGGGATTGACCAGCGTGCCGCAATCCTCGGCGATCACGTAATCGAGGATCTCGACGTGGCCGAGCTCGGTATCGACCGCCACGACCGCGGCGTGCGAGGCGTAGCTGAAGGCGCCGGTGTCGACCTTCGGTCGATAGGCCATGGTCGCCTCGAGCCCGCCAAGGTCGACATCTGGCGGTAGGCGATAGGGCCGGCGGTACCAGGCATCGGCGATCTCGGCGAGCGCGACCGACGCCTGCGGGCCCACGACTTGGCCGTTCACGTAGCGTGCGGTGTTGGTGGCGCATTGCATGAGATGCGCACCGATCGCGACGAGCCGGGGCACCAGCGTCTCGCACGCGAGCGAGACCGCGCCGCCCGCCATCACCATGCTGCGCGAGGCGTAGGTGCCGGTCGAATAGGGCGTGAGCCCGGTATCGCCGAGCACCACGTGAACCTTCGCGATGTCGATGCCGAGCACCTCGTGCGCCACCTGCGCCAGTGTGGTCTCCATCCCTTGCCCGTGGGAATGCACGCCCGCGCGCACTTCGAGGGCGCCCGCCGGCGTCACCCGCACCGTCGCCTGGTCGTAGCCCGGCACCAGCGAGAGGCCCCAGGCCGCGAACACGCTGGTGCCGTGGGCGGACTGCTCGCAGTAGCTCGCGAACCCGACGCCGATCAGGCGCCCGTCGGGCTCGGCCTTGCGCTGACGCTCACGCCAGGCATCGAGGCCGATCTTGTCGTGCACCATCAGGAGCGCCTTGCGATAATCGCCGCTGTCGTAGTGCTTGCGCGTGACGTTGTCGTAAGGCATCGCCTCGGCGGCGACGAGATTGTCGCGCCGGACCTCCCAGGGCTCACGGCCGACCTCGCGGGCAATCGCATCCATCACCAGCTCCATCGCGAAGCACACGCCGGTCCGCGCGACGCCGCGATAGGGCATGAAGCCCGGCTTGTTGGTGGCGACGCAGTACGTCTTGCAGCGATAGCCGCGGAAGTCATAGGGGCCGGGCAGGTTGCCCGTGGCTTGGCCCGTCTCTAGGCCCACGGTGTAGGGCCACATGGAATAGGCGCCGCCGTCGATGGTGATCTCGGCGTCGAGCGCGAGCAGATGTCCGGTCTGGTCGGCATAGGCGGTCATGCGATAGTGATGCTGCCGCGCAACGGCGCCCGCGATCAGGTGCTCGCGCCGGTCCTCGATGTAGCGGAAGGGTCGGCGGAACTTGAGCGCGAGCCAGGCGAGGCAGATCTCCTCGGGCTGCAGGATGCACTTGTAACCGAAGGCGCCGCCGACATCGGGCGAGATCACGCGGATGCGCGCGTCCTCGAGGCCCAGCGCCTCCGAGAGGCCGATCCGGATCATGTGCGGCGTTTGCGTGGAGGAATAGACCACCAGCTGATCCGCGCGCTCGTCCCAGAGCGCCAGCACGGCCTTGCCTTCGAGCGGCACCATGGCCTGGCGCGAGAGCGCCAGTTCGCGCTTCACCACCACCGGCGCGCCCTCAGCCTTCGCCTCGAATCCGCTCTCGTAGTTCATAGTGAGGAACAGGTTGTCGGGCCACTCTTCGTGGACGCGCACGGCGGTCTGGGCGCGCGCTTTGTGCGCGTCGGCGAGCGCCGGCAGGTCCTCGATCTCGAGATCGATTAGCTCGGCGATGTCCTCGGCCGCGGCCCGCGAGGCGGCCGCGACCATGGCGATGGGATCGCCGACGAACCGGACCTTCTCGTTTGCCAACGGGTGCTGGGCCGAGAGCCGATAGCCCGGCAGACTCGACGACGCCACGATGGGCTTCACGCCCTCGAGGTCCGCCCAGGTAAAGACCGCATGCTCCAGCCCTTGCGGCTTGCCGACCCGCACGAGACGACCGTGAGCGACGGGGCTGCGCAGGAACGCGACCTCCTGCTGCCCAGGCAGAATCATGTCCGAGACGAAATTGCCGCGGCCGTGCAGGTGCCGCGCATCTTCCTTGCGCGGAACCCGGGCGCCGATGCCTTGCTTGGTCATGGGCTAGCCGCGCAGGCGCTCGTTCTTCGCATCGAACGGCGATTCCGGAATGACGGTGGCGCGGTGGCGCTTGCCGAGGATCGCCACGTCGAGCTCGGTGCCCGTTACCGCCAACGCCGGCGGCACCATGGCGAGCGCCAGCGACTTGCCAACGCGCCAGCCGAAACCGCCCGAGGTGCAGCGTCCCACCAGCTCGGCGCCGCGATGGACGGGCTCCGAGCCGCGCGCGTCCGCGTCGGTGACGCCGTGCACCTCCAGAGTAACCAGCTGGTTCTTGAAGCCGCGCCGCTGCCAGGCCAGCAGGCCGTCGCGGCCGACAAAGTCTCGGTTGTCCAGGTGCACGAACCGGGTGAGCCCGGATTCGAGCGCGGCGTACTCGATCGAGAGCTCCCGCGGAATCAGGCGATACGATTTCTCCAGCCGGAGCGAATCCATCGCGCGGATGCCGAACGGCTTGAGGCCGAGGACACGACCGGCCTCCATCAGGAGATCGAACAGCACGTTCTGCGTCTCGATGGGATGATGCAGCTCCCAGCCAAGCTCGCCGACGAAATTCACCCGGAGCGCGCGCGTGCGTACGGCGCCGACACTGATCCACTTGCCGCTGAGCCAAGGGAACGCAGCCGTGGAGAGATCGCTGTCGGTGAGGTTCTGCAGGAGATTGCGCGAGCGCGGGCCCGCGAGCACCAGCACGCCATACTGCTGGGTCACTCGCTGCACTTTGACGCTGCCATCGTTCGCCTGCAGCTTCGTCAGATAATCCTCGTCGTGCCGCTCGAGCGCGCCGGCGGAAACCAGATAGAACTGTTCCGGCCCTTCACGGAACACCGTGAATTCCGAGCGCACACCGCCATTTTTGGTCAAGAGATAGCTTAGCGTGATCCGTCCGGTCTTCTTGGGAACGCGGTTCGAAAGCAGGTGGTCGAGCCAAGCCTCGGCGCCGGGCCCGGTGACCTCGAACTTCGAGAAGGCGGTCATGTCGAGCAGGCCGACCTTCTCGTGCACGTGCCGACACTCGTTGCCCACGTGCTCGAAGTAGTTGGAGCGGCGGAAGCTCCATTTCTCCCGGGGACGCCCGCCGGGCTGCGGCGGCGCATGGTTCTCGCTCAGCAGCACATCGGGCTTCGCGAGTTCGGCGTCACTGAGCCCGTAGCCGGTGGGCGCAAACCAGTTCGGCCGCTCCCAGCCATAAATGGACCCGAATACCGCGCCCAGCGCCTTCATGCGCTCGTAGCAAGGCGACTGCTTCAGCGGCCGGGCCGCGGGGCGCTCCTCGTCGGGGTAGTGGATAGTGAAGACTTTGGCGTAGGCCTCTTCGTTTTTCTGGCGGAGGTAGCCTAGCGAGGCGTAGGGCCCGAACCGGCGGGGATCGACGCCCATCATGTCGATGCCGGGCTCGCCCTCCACGATCCACTCCGCGATCTGCCAGCCGGCGCCGCCTGCCGCGGTGACGCCGAAGCTGTGACCCTCGTTGAGCCAGAAGTTCCGGACACCCCAGGCGGGTCCGATGATCGGGCTGCCGTCGGGTGTATAGGCAATGGCGCCGTTGTAGACCTTCTTGATGCCCACCTCGCCGAAAGCCGGCACGCGGTTGATCGCGGCCTCGATGTGCGGCGCCAGACGCTCGAGATCGTCGGGAAACAGCTCGTACTCGGAATCGGCCGCGGGTCCGTCGATGTAGCACGCGGGTGCACCCATCTCGTAGGGGCCCAGCAAGAGCCCGGCGTTCTCCTCGCGCATGTAATAGGAGGCGTCGGATTCGCGGAGTACGCCCATCTCCGGCAGGCCTTGGCGATGGCGCTCCTGGATCGCGGGATGGGGCTCGGTCAGGAGGTATTGGTGCTGGACCGGCAGGACCGGCACGTCGAACCCGACCATCGCACCGGTCTTGCGCGCGAAGTTGCCGGTAGCGGAGACCACGTGCTCGCAGACGATGTCGCCCTTATCGGTCTGCACCAGCCACTCGCCGCTGGGCCGCTGCGCGATCCCCGTGACGGTGCTGCCGCGATGGATCTCGGCGCCGCCGGCGCGTGCGCCCTTGGCGAGCGCTTGGGTGAGGTCGGCGGGCTGGATGTAGCCGTCCTCAGGATGCTGGATCGCGCCGATCACGCCCTCGGTCTTGCAGAGCGGCCAGATCTCCCTGACCTGCGCCGGCGTCAGGAACCGGACGTCGACGCCGATGGTGGCGGCGACGCCGGCGTAATATCGGTATTCGTCCATGCGGTCGGCGGTGCAAGCAAGGCGGATGTTCGAGACTTTCCGGAATCCGACATGCTGACCGGTCTCACGCTCGAGGGTCTGGTAGAGCTTCACCGAGTACTTGTGGATCTGGCCGACGGAATAGCTGAGGTTGAAAAGAGGCAACAGGCCGGCAGCATGCCAGGTCGAGCCGGAGGTGAGCTCCTTGCGTTCGATCAGCATCGCGTCGGACCAACCCTTCTTCGTGAGATGATAGAGCGTGCTGACGCCCACCACGCCGCCCCCGATCACCACCACGCGCGCTTGTGTCTTCATCGTCCCCGCCTATGCGCCACATCGAGCACCGCGCGCAGTCTTCCACTCCGGAGGCCCTCTGACCAGCCCCGGAAATGGGCGATCGATCGTGTCTCTCGACGAGGCTTCGCTACTTCAATTTGCCGCGTGCGGCGACGCGCCAGACCGCCTCGATACGGCCGTTTCGGACGGCGACCAGCTCCTCGTGCAGGTGCACGGTCGTGTCGTGATAGCCCACGACGAACTCGATCTTGTCGCCGATCCCCGGCGTCTCGCTGGGTCGCTCGAGCTCGATCTTGGCGTGCTCCGCCGAAAGCCGCATCACGGCGACGGCGGGCAGCCCGATCGGCTGCGGCATGGCGGCGTCGCCGGGCATGGCCTTCCGACCGGCGTCGAGCACGATCCGGGTGGGCGTCGGCCGGCTGATCACGGTGGCGAGCAGCGTGAGCGCGAACGGAAAGTCCATGTGATAGTGCTCGCGGTAGTGTCGGTCGCTGAAGATCGCGCCGCCGATCTGCACTTCCGTGACGCCGGGTTGCTGGATGCAATAGGGAAACGAGCCGGTGCCGCCGCAGCTCACGATCTCGATGCCGTGGCCGGCCTCGCGGCAAGCGCGCGCGGATGCCGTGAGCCGGGCGATCGCCTCCACCACCACTCGTTCCTTTTCCGCGGGTTCGGCGATGGTGACCGCGTGGCTCTCCCAGCCGAAGAGGCCGACGAGGCGCAGGCCTGGCCGCTTGGCGATCTCGGCGGCGAGCGCCAGGACGGGGCCACCGGGCTCGACGCCTGCGCGGTTCATGCCCGTGTTGACCTCGATCGCCACCTTGAGGGTCTTGCCTTGCGCGCGCGCGGCTTCGGCCAACTCGCTTGCATTGGCGCCGCTGTCGACGCCGACGATCGGATCGGCGGGCCCCACGAGGTCGATCAGCCGCCGAACCTTTGCTGGCCCCACGACCTCATTGGCGATGAGAATATTGCGAATGCCGGCCGCCGCCATCACCTCGGCCTCGCTGACTTTGGCGCAGGTGACCCCGAACGCGCCGGCCGCGAGCTGACGCCGGGCGATCTCCGTCGTCTTATGCCCCTTCATGTGCGGGCGCCAGCCGACGCCGTGGGCGCGGCAGGTATCCGCGATGCGCTTGATATTGGCATCGAGCACGTCGAGGTCGACCAGGAGTGCGGGCGTGTCCAAGGCCGATTTCGGCTGCCCGATTATGGGATGGACATCGGTCATGCGGGCTTCTCCTGTTGCCGGCTCGTGGGGCCATGGATGCCCGCCGCCCAGTACGCATGCTCGACGAGCCGCAGGGTCTCGAGGTTGTCGACGGGATCGGTCTCGAAGGGCGCGCCGGTCGCGAGGCAATCGACGAAATGCGCGATCACGCCGTCGAAGCTCGCTTGGTAGCCGGCGTCCTGGTCGTAGCTCTGATGGCGCGGCTTGGGGCCGCGCAGCTGCAACTCCGTCGCTTCCAGCGTGGCAGTGGCCGTGCGGCCGATCAGCTCCAGGCGGTCGCCGGTGCGCGAGGGGAAGCCTGGCGCCGCCATGGTGCCCATGACCGTTACCGGTACGCCCGCGGAGGTCTCCATCAAGATCGTCGCGAGGGACTCGCCCTTGACCTCCGGGACCGCGCGCGACGCGCGAGCGCTCACCACGCGCAGCGGACCCACCAGCCAACGCACGGTGTCGATGTGGTGGATCAGCGTTTCCGCGATGAGCATGCGGGGTTCGTCGGCCATGAAAGGCTGGCGCACCAGTGCCGGCCGGCGGCCGCTCGCGTCCGGCAGCAGTCCCGAAGACAGCAGCGCCATTTGGCACGCCGTGATGTCGCCAATCTCGCCGGCCGCAATCCATTTCTTGATTTCGCGGTACCACGGCCGGAAGCGCCAGTTCTCATGCACCATCAAACGGACCTTTCCGGCAACCCAACGGGCGAGAGATTGGGATTCCTCGAGCGTCGGTGTCATCGGCTTCTGGCAGAGTACGTCGATCCCCCGCGCCGCGGCGGCCTCGACCCAGAACGCGTGGGTCTCGCGCGGCGAGGCGACGTCGAGCGCGTCGATTCCCTCCTGGTCGAGCATCGCGTCGGGCTTGTCATAGACCTTGGGAATCCCGAACTCCCGCGCCCGGGTTTCGGCGCGCGCTCGATCGGGATCGTAGACGGCCACGAGTTTGACGCGGCTCGCGCCGGCATTCCGCCAGCCGATCAGGTGGTAATGGCTGATCATGCCGGCGCCCGCGAGCGCCACGCGGATCGGGGTCGGGCGAGCGGTCATGGCGTTATGCTCCAAAACCGAAGAGCCGCACAGGATTGTGCCAAAGCACGCGGTCGAGATCGTCGGCGTCGTCGAGCCATTGTTCGACGGCCTGCAGGGCCGCCGCGTAGCGCATCGGGCTGGCCATGTTGATGAAGGGCCAGTCGGATCCCCAGACGCAATGCTCGATCCCGAAGGCATCGATCACCGCGCGTGCAAATGGCTTGAGGTCGCCATAGGTGCCGGGCTCGCGCGAGATCCGGAACGGCGCCGAAAGCTTGACTGCCGCATTGCCCTCACGGCCCAGACGCAAGACTGCCTGGAAGCCGGGCTGATCGAGACCGCCCGGGGTATCGCGCAAGCCGAAATGGTCAATGAGGATCTTGACGCCGCTCTTTCGCAGATTGTCCGCGATCTCCGGCCACTGCGCGTCGTCGGCGAAAACCTGGGCGTACCAGCCCACCGCCTTCAATCGCGCGAGGAAACCAGCCGCCTCCGGCTGCGTGAGCGCCTCGCGCTCGTAGCTCGCGAGATTGAACCGCACGCCCACGACGCCACGCTCGCCCAGTGCGGCGAGCTCGCGCTCGGGTGTCGCGGGGTCGAGAACCGCGATCCCCTTGAAGCGTCCGGGATAAGCGGCGATCGCGTCCAGCATCGCCGCATTGTTGGTGCCGTAGCCGCTCGGCTGAACCAGGAGCGCGTGCGCGACGCGGTGACCGTCGAGCACGCCGCAGTAGGTCTCCTTGGGGCCGGCTTCGTTGGGGCGCGGCTTGTAGCCGGGCCCGTCAGCGAGCGGAAACCGGGCAGGATCGATGATATGGGCGTGGCAGTCGATGAGTCGGTTGGCCGGCATGCTGTTCAGAGTCTCCCGCGCGGAAGCGCTTTGGTGGTTGCGGCATCGAACAGGTGGATGCGCGCGGTGTCGAGGGCGATGACGGAGCTGTCGCCCGGCTCAAGCTTGGTCTGCCGGCCCACACGAGCGATGAATTCCTGTGAACTGTCGGCGCTCGCGAGCACGAGCAGGGTTTCCGCGCCCAGCGGCTCGACCGCGATCACCCGCACGGTGAGCTCTGCGATTGGGCCCAGTCCCGTGGGAGCCGGGAGCTCGTAAAAATCTTCGGGCCGCGCCCCCAAAATCACGCCGCCCCCGAGCGCGGTTGCGGACCACCCGGCAAGCTCGATGGAGATACCGGCAACATGGCAGCGCACCCGCCCATCCGCGGCCTTGAGTTCGGCCTGCATGAGGTTCATCGGGGGATTGCCAAGAAACCGCGCGACGAACGTATTGGCGGGGCTGCCGTAGACCTCGAGCGGCCGGCCGACCTGGACCACCTCGCCCTTGTCCATGATGCAGATGCGATGTCCCATGGTCATCGCTTCGACCTGGTCGTGTGTCACATAGATGGTGGTGATGCCGATCTCGTTTTGCTGCTTGATCAGCTCGTTGCGCGTGCTGACCCGGAGCGCCGCGTCCAAGTTGGAAAGCGGCTCGTCGAACAGGAACACCTTGGGATCGCGCACGATCGCGCGCCCCAATGCCACCCGCTGGCGCTGGCCGCCGGAGAGCGCGTGGGGCTTGCGGCCGAGGTATGGTGAGAGGCCGAGCCTCTCGGCGGCACTTCGTACGCGCCGCTCAATCTCCTCGGGCGCCACCCGCCGCCGGCGCAGGCCGAAGGCCAGGTTTTGATAGACGGTCATATGCGGATAGAGCGCATAGGATTGGAACACCATGGCGATGTCGCGATCCCGGGCCGGCACCTGGTTGACCACACGGCCGTCGATCGAGACGGTGCCCGAGGTGATCGGCTCCAGCCCCGCGATCATCCGCAGCACCGAGGACTTGCCGCAGCCAGATGGGCCCAGCAGCACCATGAACTCGCCCTCGGCCACGGTGAGGCTCACGTCCCGGACCGCGGGCTCGGTGCCCCCGTCGTAGTGCTTGGTGAGCTTGTCGATCTGGACGACGGCCATGAGTGCGCCGGTGCCTATCGGACAGCGCCGGCGGTCATCCCCTTGATCATGGTCTCGGAGAAGAACGCATAGAGCAGGATGATCGGCGCGATGGTGATCATCAGGCCGGTTGCGAGCATGCCTACGTCGAGCTGGTGGCTGCCCATGAAATGCATGATACCGAGCGGCAAAGTCCGCTTGTCGTCCTCGGTGAGCAACACCACGGCGTAGAGGAACTCGTTCCAGAGAATGATGAAGTTGAGCGTCACGGTCGTGAAGAGGGCGGGCACGCCGATCGGCAAGGTGATGCGCCAGAAGATCTCGAAATCGGAGTAGCCATCCATTCGCGCGGCGTCGAACAGGTCCTGCGGGATCTGAGCGAAAAAGCCCTCGAGGATGTAGACGGTCATCGCGAGATGGCCGGCGATATAGACCACGATCAGCCCGGTCAGGGTGTTGTAGAGCCCGTATTCCAGCAGGATCTGGAACAGCGACAGGATCATCAGCTGCGGCGGCAGGATCATACCGGAGAGGATCACGAAGCGCACAAGGCGGCTGCCGCGGAAGCGATAACGGGCGAGACAATGTGCCACCATCGCTCCGATCACCGTGAGCAGCGCGACCGCGGTCACCACGACGATGACGCTGTTCCAGAAATAGGTGCTGTAGTTCGATTTCGTCCAGGCCTCTACGAATTTCTCCCAATGGATGCGGCTCGGGAGCGCGTAAGGAGCGGCAAAGATTTCCGGCGTCGTGCGCAGGGACATGCTCGCGACCCAGAGAAAAGGACCGCCGGAGATCACGGTATAGAGGATCAAGAACGCCAGCAGGGGCGTGCGCCGGACGTGCGATAGCCAGGATGCGGCGGGCGATCCCATGGCTAGAATTCCAGTTTGTCCCGCTGTCGCATCAAGCGCGTCATGACCATGACGAAGGCCATGATGATGATGAACCACAACACGGCGATGGCGGACGGATAGCCCAGGTCGAAGGTGTTCCAGTCGAAGGCGCGTTTGTAAACGTAAGTGGATACCGTCTCGGTCGACCAGAGAGGCCCGCCGCCGGTCATGATCCACACGAGGTCGAAGATCATCATCTTGCCGATGAAGGAGAGCACCGTCAGGTTAACGATGGTCGGCCGCAGCATTGGCATGATGATGTAGAGAAGCTTGGCGAGCCAGCCACAGTTATCGAGCTCGGCGGCGCCCAGCACTTCCGCCGGCAGCGCCGAGAGCGCCGCCAGGAAGATGATCATGTTGAAGCCGAGCCAC
>DASZHJ010000203.1:0-39268 GCA_035938015.1 Allostellaceae bacterium | reverse complement strand
CGCGGTGCCCGTGAGCACCGAGAGCGCCAGGAACGGCACCATGGGGATGCCCGGCAGGATCGCCAGCGAGAGCGTGAGGAACGAGGCAAGGCCGAGTGCCGAGGGATAGGCGCTGAGCTGGCCGAAGAGCGCCTTGTCCGCAGAGCCGGCGATGCCGGCCTTGGAGACCAGCATGCCCGCCGCGGTCGAGACGATGAGCGCGGGGATCTGCGTCACCAAGCCGTCGCCGACGGTCAGCACCGTATAGGCCTGCGTCGCGGCGGAGAAACTGAGGCCCTTCTGCGCCACGCCGATCACGATGCCCGCGACGATGTTGATGAAGGTGATGATGAGCCCCGCGACCGCGTCGCCGCGGACGAACTTGGAGGCGCCGTCCATGGCGCCGAAGAAGTTGCTTTCATCCTCGAGCTGCGAGCGCCGCTTGCGCGCGGTCGCCTCGTCGATCAGGCCCGCCGACATATCGGCGTCGATCGCCATCTGCTTGCCCGGCATGCTGTCCAAGCTGAAGCGTGCGGCGACTTCGGCTATGCGTCCGGAGCCCTTGGTGATGACGACGAAGTTCACCACCACCAGGATCATGAACACGATCACGCCGATCACGAAGTTGCCGTTCATCACGAAGCCGCCAAAGGCCTGAATCACCTTGCCGGCGGCGGCCGTGCCCTCGTGACCGTGGCTCAGCACCAGCCGCGTCGAGGCGAGGTTGAGCGCGAGGCGCAGCATGGTGGAGATCAGCAGCACGGTCGGGAAGGTGGAGAACTCAAGGGGCCGCTGGATGAACAGCGACACCATCAGGATCAGGACCGAGAAGGTGATCGAGAGCGCCAGACTGCCGTCGAGCAGCCAGGTCGGCATCGGCAGGATGAGCACCACCAGGATCGCCACCACGCCAAGCGCGAGCGCGATCTCGCCGCGGCGCAAGGCAACGCCGATCCGGCCGAAGATATCGGCCGCGGATGCTGGCTCGTTGCCGCCGTTGGCGATGATGTCCGTCATGACTCGCTCACGTCGGTGCCGCGGCGCTCGCTCAGGCGCTCGCGCGCTCCGCCTCGCCCGGCAGCGGCACGCTCACGCCCTCCTGCCGATATTGCTGCAGCTTGTTGCGCAGCGTGCGGATGGATATGCCGAGGACGTTCGCCGCATGGGTGCGGTTCCCCAGGCAGTGGTTCAGCGTCTCCAGGATGAGATCGCGCTCGACGTCCGCGACCGTGCGGCCCACCAGGCCGAGTTTGCTCGCGAGCGCGGCCTTGCCAGCGTCGCCATCGCCCACCGTCAAGTTGGAAAGCATTACCGATTCAGATCCGATGATCGGACCGCGGGCGAGCAGTACCGCCCGATGCATGGTGTTCTCGAGCTCGCGCACGTTGCCGCGCCATGGGTGGCGAAGCAGCTTCTCCCGCACGTCGGGCGCCAGGGGCCGGAATGGCACGCCGTTCGCCTCGGCGTATTTCTTGATGAAATATTCCGCCAGCAGCTCGATGTCCTTCGGTCGCTCGCGCAACGGAGGGACCTGAAGGTGCACGACGTTCAGGCGGAAGAACAAGTCCTCGCGGAAATTGCCGCTGCGGACCTCGGATTCGAGGTCGCGGTTGGAGGTGGCAATCAGGCGAATATCGATCTTGATCGGCTGCATGCCGCCCACGCGATCGATCTCGCGCTCCTGGACCGCGCGCAACAGCTTCGCTTGCAGACGCGGGTGCATCTCGCTGATCTCGTCCAGCAGCAGCGTGCTGCCGTTCGCCTCTTCGAACTTGCCGATGCGGCGCGCGACGGCACCGGTGAAAGATCCCTTCTCGTGACCGAACAGCTCGGACTCCAGCAGGTTCTCTGGAATCGCGGCGCAGTTGACCGAGATGAAATTGTGCTTGGCGCGCCGGCTCTTGCGGTGGATGAACCGAGCCAGCACTTCCTTGCCGGTGCCGCTCTCGCCAGTGATCAGCACGCTCGCATCCGCGGGGGCCACTTGCTCGGCGAGCCGCACGGTGTGCTCCATGGCGGGGTCGCGGAACAGCAGGGCGTAGCTCTCTTGCGCCACCGCCTCCAACACCGCCGCGATGAGCTCGGCATCGGGAGGCAGGGGAATGTATTCCTTGGCTCCCGCCTTGATCGCGCGCACGGCGGCGTCGGCGTCCGTGCCGATGCCGCAGGCGACCACCGGAACCGCGAAGCGCTCCTGTTTGAGGCTCTCGACCATGCGACCGACGTCGAGCTTGATGTCGAGCATGATGAGGTCGGCGCCCTGACCCGCGCGCAGGGCGGCGAGCCCGCGGTCGATGTCGTCGACATGTGCCACCGTGGCACCCCGCGACAGCGCGATCTTGCCGGCAGTGCTGATGTAGCCCTCGAGCGGGCCGATGATCAGGAGGCGCATCGGTAATCAGTCCTTCGTGTCAGGTACGATCGGCTTTGACGATCTCGGTCATCGTGACGCCCAGCCGCTCGTCGACCACGACGACCTCACCGCGCGCGACCAGACGGTTGTTGACGTAGATATCGATGGCCTCGCCGACCTTGCGGTCTAGCTCCACCACGGCTCCACGTCCGAGCTTGAGAAGTTGGCTCACCTGCATGGTGGCGCGACCGAGCACGGCGGAGATCTGCACGGGGATGTCGTAGACCGCCTCGAGCTCCTTGGCGTTCTGCGGCCGTGCGTCGGCGGCTGCCGGCGCCTCGGCGTCGAGCTCGGCGAGCTGAAGGTTGTTGGGCTCACTCATGAGGCATCTCCTCTCTGGAGGGCTCGGGTGCGGAAATCGAGTTTGAGAGCGCGCGCTCGAGGGCGGCGTCGAGATCGCGCGCGGTACGGCGTGTGTTGCGCTCGGCGCCGCCATCCGCCCATTCCAGGCGGCCGTCTGCGGGGCCGATCGAATCATCCGCGAGTAGAACGAATTTGCCGGCAAAGCCGTGGCTGTTGGTGATGGCGTCGAGCCGCTCGCGCATAGGATCGAAGAGGTCGGGTGCCACACGCAGGACGATGCGCGGCTCCTCGGCGGCCTCGCGCAGACAATCGATTACCATCGCCTCCAGCTCCGCAAGCGGCTCCTTGCGCGCGAGCGCCGGCACCGCCTTCGCGGTCACGATGCGCAGGAGCTCGAGAGCGCGCACCTCGGCCTCGCGCCGCATCTCGTCCGCTCGCGCGATGAGCAAGGCGAGGCCGGAGGCGAGCGCCCCGGTGGCGTCAGCAAGCCGCCCCTCGGTTGTCGTAGAGGCTTCGGCCAGGCCGGCCTGATGGCCCTCGTGGCGAGCCGCGGCGCATGCTGCCTCGAGCTCGGCGCGTGTGAACGTCGGCTCCGTGGGATTGCGCCCGAAGCGGACCGCGACGGGTCCTTGCGGGTGATCGAAAGAAAGGTCGAACAAGTACTTGCGCGGATTTGCCATGGGCTCAATACACCAGCTGATCTTCGGCGCTGCCGTCGGAGATGATGATCTCGCCGCGCGAGGCCAAGTCCTTCGCCAGCGTCACCAGGTAGCCCTGCGCCTCCTCGACGTCCTTGAGCCGCACCGGGCCCATGGACTGCATATCCTCCTTGAGGATCTTGCCGGCGCGCTCGGACATGTTGGCGAAGAACAGCTCGCGAACCGCCTCCGACGCGCCCTTCAGCGCGAGCGGGATCTTCTGCTTGTCCGCGCTGCGCAGGATGGTCTGGATCGCGCTGGCGTCGAGCTTGGCCAGGTCCTCGAACGTGAACATGAGCGCCTTGATCCGCTCGGCGGAATCGCGGTTGCGCTCCTCCAGGGCAGTGATGAAACGGTTCTCGGTATTGCGGTCCAGACTGTTGAAGATCTCGGCGATGAGCTCGTGCGAGTCCCGGCGATTGGTGCGCGCGAGGCTCGAGAAGAATTCGTTGCGCAGCGTGCTCTCGACGTCATCCAGCACTTCCTTCTGCACCGCCTCCATGCGCAGCATGCGCATGACGACTTCCATGGCGAAGCTCTCGGGAAGCTGAGCGAGCACGCGGCCGGCGTGGTCGGCCTTGATCTTGGATAGCACCACCGCAACCGTCTGCGGGTACTCGTTCTTGAGGTAATTCGCGAGCACCACTTCGTTCACGTTGCCGAGCTTATCCCACATGGTGCGGCCGGCGGGGCCGCGGATCTCCTCCATGATCTGGTTGACGCGCTCGTTGCCGAGCACCTTCACCAGCAGGCGCTCCGTGCTTTCGTAGGTGCCGACCAGTGAGCCCGTCGCCGAGATGTGCTCGGCGAACTCCACGAACAGCCGCTCCACGATGCTCGAGCTCACCGTGCCGAGGTTCGCCATGGTCTGGGAGATCTCCTTGATCTCCTCGTCATCCATCAGCGCGAACAGCCGAGAGGTATGCTCCTCGCCGAGCGCGAGCATGAGCATCGCGGCCTTCTCCGGACCGGTCAGAGCGCGAAAATCCTCACGAACGCGCATGGTCGCGGCTTTCCGTGGTCATGTGACTCGATCCGCTCACGTGGCCTGGTACATCCAGCTGCGCACGATGGCGACGGCTTCCTCAGGGTGCTTGTCGACGATCTCGCCGATCTTCTTGATGCTCGAGGCGGCCACCCGGCCCTCGACCATGCCGATATCGATCATCTGCTCGGCGGGCGCGCGGGACATCGGAACCGGCAGGTTCGCGCCTTGCGCCGGTATCATCGCGGCCTGCATGCCCGCGGGCGGCGGGAGTTGCGGGCGCGCCGCAAGCCCAGGATCCGCCAGCAGGCCGGCCGCCTCCAGACCGACGGCCGTGCCGCCGCCTTCGAGGAGCTTGAAGATCAGCGGTCGCACCACCAGCAGGATCACCAGAAGAGCCACCACGGCCAGCGTCAGCGTCTCGCCCATACGGAACAGGTCGGCCTTCTCGAAGCCGAGGAAGCCGCTGGGCGCCGCCACGGGCGCCGGCTCTTCCGGCATTGCGAATTTCAGATTGACCACCTCGACGGTGTCGCCGCGTTTCTCGTTGTAGCCGATGGCGGAGCGCACCAGCGTGGTCAGCTGCTTGAGCTCTTCCGGCGTGCGTGGCGCGTATTCCTTGGTGCCGTCGGGTTTCGTGGCGTAGGTACCGTCGACCAGCACCGCGACCGAGAGGCGCTTCACGTCGCCGGCCTCGCGCACCTGACTGCGCGTGGTTTTGGAGATCTCGTAGTTGATCGTCTCCTCGTTGCGCGCGGCCTTGGTCCGGCCGCCGTTGGCCGTCGCGGCCGCCTGCCCGTTCGGGAGATTGTTGGTGACCGTCACCGGCTGATCGTTGCCGTTGGTGCTATCGTCGTTCTGAGTCACGGTTTGGGTCGAGCGCACGACCTGGCCATCGGGATCGAAGCTCTCGGAGCTGGTGGTGATGCGATCGAAATCGATGTCGGCGCGGACATCGACCCGTGCCTTGCCGGGACCCAAAGAGCGCTGGAGCATGTCCTCGACGTTTCGCGCGACCCGGGTCTCATAGTCGGCTTGGAACCCTTCGGCACCGGCTCCCGCAGCATTGGCGTCCTGGCCGTCCCCGCGCGCCAGCAGCATGCCGGCGCCATCGACCACCGACACGCGCGCCGGCTTCAGGGTCGCCACAGCCGATGCAACGACTTGCTGGATCGCGGCCACCTGACCCTTGCTTAGGTGCTCGGCGCCGCGCAGCTTCACCACGATGGAGGCGCTGGCCTCTTGGCTGTCGCGGGCGAAGAGGTCGCGGCGCGGCAGCACCAGATGGACGCGCGCTGCCTGAACCGGGCCCAGCCCCGCGATCGTGCGCTCGAGTTCGCCCTCGAGCGCGCGCACTTGGTTGATGCCCTGAGCGGCGGTCGAGCTGCCGAAGCTGTCGGATTTGTCGAACAACTCATAACCGACCGAGCCGCCTCGCGGCAGGCCTTGCTCGGCCATGGCCATGCGCAGGCGCGCCACTTGGTCGGCGGGAACCAATATCTGACCGCCTTCGCCGCGCAGCTGGTAGGGCACGGTCATGGCGTCGAGCTTCTGGACGATCTGAGCGCTATCCTTGAGGTCGAGATCCGCGTAGAGCAGGCTCATTGCCGGCGTGGCGATCCGCGTGGTCAGAAACACGAAGAACGCCACCATGGCGGCACCTACCCCGACGATCGCCACCAGGCGTGTCGCCCCGAGCCGAGCGATGCTTTGCATCAGACCATTCACGATTGCACGCCTCTGCGTTTTGCGACGTGGGGCTATGCCCCGCCCGCAAAGCTAGGGCGTGCTCGTGAACGAGTAGTTAATCCTCGGAATTTTTTGCCTATCAGACGGCAATTCTTGCCGCCTCGCTCAACGCGGCCGCTCGAGGCTCCGATAGTCCTGGAGCCGCGTGACCCTGAGGCCGGCGAGGCCGTGGCTGTCGATCAAGCGCTGCCAGGTCAAGAATTCCTCGATCGACAGCGTGTAACGGCGGCACGCTTCATCCAAACTGATGAGGCCGCCGCGCACGGCTGCGACCACCTCGGCCTTGCGGCGAATCACCCAACGCTTCGTGTCGGGAGGCGGCAAATCGTCGATGGAAGCGGCGATGAAAGGTACTGTATCCATGGCGGTAGCAGGATCTCGCTGTTTCGGGTGCCGGTACGACCGCACACCGCCTCGATTGTGCGTTCGCCGGCTTAAAAAACCGCTAAGGTGCGGGGCAATATTGAGACACGCGTGCCGGTAAAATTTATCAGCCCGACTCGATAGTTGCGCATGGGCTTGCACCGGCCGGCGCAAGCCCACACGCGAGTATTTGGATTAAATCCGTTTCACTTCCGTCGAGTCAGAGTGTTCTGCGAGATTACTGCTTCGCGTTGATGAGATCCTGGAGCATCTGATCAGCGGTCGTGATGATCTTGGCGTCCGCCGAATAGGCCCTTTGGGTCACGATCAAATTCGAGAACTCGGTCGCGATGTCGACCGTCGAGCCCTCGAGCGAGGAGGGGGCGACGGTGCCCGCCGCCCCGGTACCGGATTGCCGGAGCAAGAAGGCGCCGGAGCGATCGGTCTGCAGGTAGGTGTTGCCGGTTTGCGCCGCGAGGCCGTCCGGATTCGGGAAGGTCGCGACCGGGATGATGAAGATCGGCTGGCGCTGCCCGTTGTCGAAGCTCGCGGTGACGATGCCGTTCGAATCGATGCTAATGCCCGTGTAGTTGCCGAAGCGCAGACCGTTCTGGTCGATCCGCGAGACCGAGAAGGGCCCGCCGGATTGGCCTAGCCCGTTCGCCTGGCCGTTCGTGCCAAGATTGAAGCTGAGCGTTTGCGGCGTTGTCGCGCCGGTGATCGTGGAATCCCAACCTATGCTGAGGGCATTGGCGGCCGAGAAAGTGGTGCCGGCAGCGTTGAGCGTGCCGTCCGAATTGAACTTCACGAGGTTATCGCCGGGGGTGATAGTAACCGTGCTGGCCCCAGCATTGCTGAGCGAGCCCGACACCTTCCACTCATTGGCGTTCGTTGTGCGTGAGAAGCTGAGCGTCAGGTCGTGCTCGTTGCCAAGCGTGTCGAAGACCGGCACGGTCATCGTCCGGGGCGAAGAGCTCGTGGTGTCGCCGGCAGGAAGATTGGCTGCCAATGTTACGGTGCTGGTTGCAGTCGCTGCGCCGCTGAGGCCGTTGACATTGACCGTCTGCAAGGCCGTGAGGGAGGTCGCCGTCAGCTGACTGAGATTGCCAGCGGCGATCGCCTGCGCTTGCGCGACGGTGAGCTTCTGGCCCTGCAGGAATAGCCCGGCGGCATTTTTCAGATTGCCGTTGGCATCGACCGTGAACGAACCGGCGCGCGTGAAGGAGAAGGCGCCGTTGGCGCTGGCTCCCTGGGAATTGGCGTTGACCACGAAGAAGCCGCCGCCCTGGATCGCGAGGTCGGTCGCTGAACTCGACGCCTGCAACAAGCCCTGCTGGTCGATGGCGGTGAAGGGCGCCGCCTGCACGCCGCCGGGCGTGTAGGTCGTCGCGGTCGAGTCCTGTGTCACCAGGGTCGAGAACAGCGCGTGCGTCTCCTTGTACGCCGGCGTGTTCGCGTTCGAGATGTTGTCGGCGATCATGCCGAGCGCCTGGCTCTGAGCGAACAGGCCGGAAACGCCTGAGAAGAGTGCACCGAAAATGCTCATGTCGTGGCTCCTTGCGCGCGAGGATTAGGTGGAACTCGGCTGAACCGTAAGCAGATCGCTCATCGGCACCTTGATGCCGCCGATGTCGAAGGTGGGGACGTTGTTGTTGACGCTGACGCCGTCGACCGTTCCGGTGGCCGTGACGGTCGCCGAGATGGCCTTGCCGGTCGCGTCGGCCGCGACGACGGCGAGCGAATACGCGCCGTCGGGCGAGGTCGTGCCGGAGATGTTCTGACCGTTCCAGAGGAAGCTGTGCGAACCCGCGGAGGTATCCGCCGTGGTCTGATAAACGATGTTGCCGTTCGCGTCTTCGACCAGCAGGTTCGCCGCCGCCGCGTTGGTCGGCAGCGTGTAAGTGAAGCTTGCTTGGCCGCTGCTCAGGGGCGCCGTGCTCTCGTTGTACTGGATGGTCTTTCCGACCATGGGCAGCGCCGCAACCGTCTCGGAGGACGTCTGCAGCGAGATCAGCGTCTGCAGGTTTTTGTTGGTGTTGATTTGCTGCTCGACGGCGCTGAACTCGACCAGCTGCTGAGTGAACTGGTTGGTGTCCATCGGCGAGGTCGGGTCCTGATTCTTGAGCTGCGTCGTCAGCAGCGTCAGGAATGTGTTGAGATTCGATCCCAGCAGCGAGGCGTCGCTCGAGCTGGTCGAGCCGGTGCTGGTGCTGCTCGTGGTGGTGGACGCGGGCGTTGGCGTCGTCGTGGCCGCAACGGGCGTAGTGATCATGACGGGATCCTTCAAACCTGGATGTTCAAGAGGCCGTTGTGGGCCGACTGGCTTCCGCCGGCGATGGCGGCCGGCAGGGCCAAGAGATCGTCACCGGAGCCGGGGATCGCCGGTTGCGGCGCGTAGCTTGGCTGCCGGCTGCTTTGGTCGCTGGTCTGCGGGTCGCCACGCAAGTTGAAGCTGAGGCTGCCGCTGTCGGTCTGCAGTCCTGCATCCTTGAGCGCCTGCTGCAGCTCGCCGGAGCCGCGCTCCAGCTGCAGCAGCGTGTCGCTGCGATCGGCGGAGATCACGGCGGTGACACGGCCATCGTGGGTGAGCTCGATCTTCACGTCGACGGCGCCCAGCGAGGCCGGCCTCAGCTGGATCTCGATCTGGCTGAGTCCGAGCTTGGTGCCTTGTGTCAGACTGGCGGCCACCTGGTCGAGTGCGCTCGCTGCAATGGCGGGGGGCGGCGCGGTTTCGATCGTGAAAGCTGCCTCGGTTGCCGCCAGCGGCACGGCTGCGGGTGTGGCGCCGAACGCGAGATCGGTGGATTGCGCCGTGTCGCTGGTTTTGGCGAGGATTGCGGGATCGCCGGCGGTCGCGGTCTGCGTCGCGGAGGTCTGTGCCGCCGAGGACTGCAGCGCGGCCTCGAGTGTCGTCGTCGCTGCATTGGGCGTTGCCGCCGTGAGCGTGGCGGTCGCGGCAAGCTTGGGCAGCACCGCGGTCGGGTCGGGTGCGGCTGCGCCGTGGGCGGCAGTGCCCACGTTCGGAGTGAGTGCCGGCGTCGACGCCGCCTGGAGTGCGCCATGTGGCAATGTCGCGAGCACTTGGCTCGGCTGCGAGAGCAGGGCCTGCGCGCCGAGCGCGATGCGCGTGCCAAGCTCGGCCGCCATCGGCGGGAGCGCGACGCCGCTTGCGGTTTGCGCGGAGCCGTTCGAGGTGCCGCCGGTTCCGGCCGCTCCATTCGCGGCCGTCGTTGCTTGGGAACTCTGCGTCTGCGGCTGGGCGCCAGCGTTGGATGCGGAGGGTGACTGAGAGGTGTTGGAGTCCACGCTGCCGCCGCTCGATGATACGGCGGGCGGGGCCTGGACGGGAGCGGGAAGGGCGATCGGCGCCACGGCGTTATCGCTGTTGGGATCCTTGCTGCGCGCCGGTGGCGTGGCGTCGCTCGAGCCGCCGAACGTATCGCTCCCGGTAGTGGGCAACATCGCGAAAGCCGCGAGCGAGCTGGTGGCCGATTTCAGCATGTCCGAGAAGCTCTGCGTGGCCGGCGCGCTCGGCTGAGGCGGCGCCAAGCCGGTCATTTCGCCTGGTGCGGCGATGATGGGAGCGGTGTTCATCTAGGCTCCTGCTGCAAGCTCATCTTGGTCCAACGGCATGGGAGGCTCTCGGCGAGGGGAAGCGCAATTCCCGTGCCAGCGCGTTTTGCTCCTCTAAGATATTGATACGATGTCGATTATTTCGTGCGCGCGGAACTGGTCTCGGGCCGACTTCTGCCGCTGCCGGCAAGCGCTACCGGTCGGCGCGGGCAAATAGTGCCGCGCGCTCGGAGCCACCCGACCCGGCGATAGGGTGCCACGCTCTGCGGAGGCATGGTTCTTGCTTTCTGCTGAGAGAGGGCGGTGTCAGTGGCAACAGAGAGCGCCGACATCGCGGATGCCCTGGTGGAGATGAATGGTCCTCCCATGACGGGCGAGGTCTATATCGCGGCAACACCAACGGTCTCGGCCCCGCCGAGCCGCGATGTCGTGCCGGCGGCGACAGCGGCACCGCGCGCCGACGCCGAGCTGAAACCCGTGGCGCCCGCCACGCCGCCCGCCTCGACTACGCCGCCGCCGTCTTTTCCAGTCAGTCTTCAGTTCGATCAGGAGACGCACCGCTTCTTTATCGAGGCGCGCGATTCTTCGGGCTTGGTGGTTTTCCAAGTCCCGTTCAAGGCTGCCGTCGGGGCGTCCGCGGGCACATCCTCGTCGTCCGACACGCGCGGCCAGCGCGTCAACAGCAAAGCCTGAACGCTCGCATCTCGCGCGGCATCTCGCTGGGGAGATTTTGCCGGATCGGCAAGTTTCGCTCGGCAAATTCTGCCGGCCGAGACGATTCAGGTCGCGATTAACACTTGATTTGCCAAAACTTACGCGAGTTTCCCGGGGTTCGGTGGATCCCTGCAGAAGCTTCCTACTGGCACGCCTATTGCTCCCGTGAGGCCGGGCCGCAAAGCGGCTCGTCACTCACTCCCAGAAAGGATTCTCTCAAATGTCTGACATCATCCTCGGTACTGCGACACGGCAAAACCTGCTCGCGTTGCAGCACATCAATACGGACCTCGGGACCACCCAGGGCCACCTGGCGACCGGTCTCAAGGTGTCGTCCGCGCTTGACGACGCGGTCAAGTTCTTCCAGTCGCAGTCGCTGAACAATCGAGCCAGCGACCTCGCTCTGCGCAAGGACGCGATCGACCAGGGCATCTCCTCGCTGACGGCGGCGTCCAACGCCACGCAGAGCGCGGTGACCGTGCTCCAGCAGCTGCAAGGCGTCTTGAACTCCGCGAAGACCGAGACCGCCTCTCAGCGGAAATCGGCCGCCACGCAGTTCAGCACCCTCGCCCAGCAGCTCGACACGCTGCTGAACGACGCGAGCTACCAGGGCTTGAATCTCGTGAACTCCTCCTCGTCGTCCCTGACCTTGCAGTTCAGCAACTCGACCGCGTCCAAGCTGACGATCGCCGGCCAAAACTTGCTCTACAGCAAGATCGTCACGGCGGGCAAAATCAGCAAGGTGAGCAATGCTGCGAAGAACCTTGTGACTCTCGGCTTCTCGGCCGTCAGCAACAAGACCTCGTTGTTCGACAACGCGTTCAATGCTCTGCAGACCGCCATCGGCAAGATCCAGGCCGCTGCGGCCTCGATCGGTGGCAACGTCACCTTCCTGCAGACCCGGCTGGACTTCACCAGCCAGTACATCGTCACCCTGCAGGGTGGCGCGAGCAAGCTCACGGTTGCCGACGTGAACCAGGAGAGCACGAACCTGGTCACTCTGCAGACCCGTCAGTCGCTTGCCATTCAGTCGCTGTCGATCGCGACCCAGTCGGAGCAGGCGGTCCTTCGTCTCTTCCGGTAATCGCGATAGTGCCACGGCGGGCGGCCCTCGGGCCGCCCGTTCGCGGTGCACGTTAACCCCATCGTAAGCGTCGCGGGGCTATAGCCTGTGACCGCTCGAGCAGGAGAGCAGTAGAATGCCGCTCGCCATCAACCTGAGGCCCAACGAGAGGCTGATCGTCAACGGCGTGGTGCTCCAGAACTCTGGAACCGCCGCCAAGCTTCTCATCCACAACAACGCGTCGGTCCTGCGCGAGAAGGACATCATCACCGAGGCGGACGCCACCACGCCCGCTCGCCGCATCTATTTCGCCATACAGTGCAAGTACTTGTTCCCGGCGAAAGACGCTGCGTATTTACCACTCATTTATCAATTTATTCAAGAATTCGAATCGGCAGCGCCAAGCACGGCCGCGCTCACGCGCGAGATCCGCGCGAACGTGGACCAAGGCGCGCTTTATCACGCGCTCAAATCGGCGAAACAGCTGATCGCGCGCGAACAGGAGATCCTGAATGGCCTATCCCGCACAGAAGTACCAAACGACGCCGCAGCCCGGTAATCCCGCGCGTACCGAGGCCTGGGCACTTCTGGAATCCGCGCGCGACCTCAGCCACGCCAAGACGGGTCCGACCGAGCGCTTCCTCGCCGCGCTCCGGCGGAATTGGCGTCTCTGGACCATCTTTCAGGCGAGCCTGCTCGATCCCGCTTGCACCATGCCGTCGGATATCCGCGGCAATCTGATCGGGCTCGCGAACTTCATCGACAAGCGCTCCGCGGAGCTGCTGGCGAAACCCGAGCCTAGCCTGGTCGACGCCCTCATCAACATCAATGTGCAGATCGGAGAAGGCCTGCTCGCCGGTGCTCGGGCCGCGGCGCAACAGGCGCCGAAGCCGGGTCTGCGCGCCGGCGCCATCGCCGAGACCGCTTAGGTCGTGGCCCCCATGCCCGCGGAGGCGGTCGGGACGATGCCGACCGCGTCCACGCCCGACAACGTTACCGAGGCTGCTGGGCATCTTGCCGCGGGAGACGCCCAGGCGGCGCTCGACGCACTGCGCGGGGCCGCCGACGCGAATGCGGGCTCGCTCCGACTCCGATTTCTGGCGGGGCTGATCGCCTGGCGGCTCGGTGACGTCCAGCAAGCGCTGACCGTACTGCGCGCCTGTCACGATGAAGCACCCATGAACGGCAGCATCGCCGAAGTCCTGGCCTCGCTCTACGCTCAGGCGGGCAATCTTGCCGAGAGCCTCTATCTCGGTAAGCTTTCAACGGCCCTCGGGCCCGTCGCCGAGTTCGCAGAGCTCGTGCCGCCCAGTTTTCCGTCCTTTGGCGCCGCTTTCCTCGCGATCCGTGAGCGCCCGCTCTTTGCACGTGCCAAGATGTTGGTGAATGGCGGCCAGCTGCTCGATGGCCTCGATCTCGCGCGACAGCACGTGTCCTTGAACCCAAGCGACACCGAGGCTCGAGTGTTCCTCGGCGAAGGCCTGCTGCGTGCGGGCGGTGCGGCTGCGGCCGCAGGCGTGCTCGCGCCGCTCGCGACCGGTGCCATGGCATCGCCGGCGGCGCTGAGCCTGTATGCCCGCGCCTTGGCTTCGGTGGGTGAGGGAACGCATGCCGGAGCCTTTCATCAGCAAGCATGCTCGGCGGCGTCGGACGACGCCGACATCGCAGCGGCGCGGCTCGCCGATGCGACGTGGATAGAGGACGCTTCGGCACAGCTTCACTCCTGGATTGCCGATTGGGTCGAGCGCTTCTCCCCGCCGCGCAAACGGGCGCGAGCCGAGGCATCGAAGAAGCTGGTCATCGGCTATGCCTTGTCGACGCTCGCCGATCCTCGCGACGCCGCCGCAATCGCGGCCGTGGCGCGCGCGCATGACCGATCCTGCACGACCGTGATCGGCTACGGAACCGGCGCTCAGAGCTGGCGCGAGAACACGATCTTCAGCGGCGCGGTCGACAAATGGCGCGATGTGGCTGGGCTCGATCCCGCAACGCTGGCGCGCATTCTCGCGGGCGACGGGCTCGGCTTGATCATCGATTGCTCCGGCGCCGCCGCTCCGCGTCAGCTGATGGCGATCGGTCGGCTCGGTTCCGCCATCCGCGTGTCTTGGTTGGGCGTCCCGAGAGCGCTCGGTGCTCCGCTCTATGATGCGGCGCTCGGCCAGCGCGCCGACGGGGTTCCGGGCTGGGGCCCGGATGCACTCTATCCTCTCGTGCGTGACTGGGTTCGGTCGATGGAGCGCACGGCTTCCAGCGTCCTGCGCTTCGGGAGTGACGCGCGGATCAATCAGCTGGATGCGCGGACCGTGGAGCTTTGGTCCACCGTGCTGGCGGGCTGTCCCGCCGCCAGCCTCTTGTTGCGCGCAAACGATATGGCGCCGGGCGCCAACGTCGAGCGTCTGATCGCGCGCTTTGGTCTAGACCTGGCCGCACGGATCGATCTCATCGACGCGGCTATTCCCGACGAGTTCTATCGCGACGTCGATATTGGGCTCGCGCCAGCCAAGGGCAGCTCGCCAAGGATGGCGGCCGAGGCGATCGCCTGCGGCGTCCCGGTGGTCGCGCTGGACGGCAATGATGCCGGCGAGCTCTATGGTGCGTTCCTGCGCCAACTCGGGCTGGGCGGAAGCTTGGTCGCCGCCGACGAGCGCGATTACGTCTCGATTGCACTCGGCCTCGCCGGCTCCGCTCCTGCGCGCGAGCGGGTTGCGGCCGAGATCGCTGAAATCGCGCGGTCCGGGCCGGCAACGGCACGACGAATTGCCGAAATCATCGAGACCGAGGCCACGGCAATGACTTCGGGCCACGTACAGCCGTGACCGACTGCGGCTTTGCCGAGCGCTCTCGCGCGGCCTTCGCCAAGCGGTTTCCCGGAGGCGCCGCCGAGCTCGACAGGATCCAGGCGCCGGTCACGTCAACCATTGTCGAGGACGGCGTCGCCGTCGATATCGTCATCGGAGACGCGCGGCTCTATGGCGGCAGCGCCCGCGGGTTTGCCGAGGAGCAGGTGAGCTCCTTCATGAAGAAGCCGCTGCGGCTCTTCATGGAGAATCCGGGCTCGGCGGGTCTCATCAGCGAGATCTGCATCCGCATGCTGAACGCGGTCAAGAAAGAGCTGACCACGCGGGGCATGACCGAGATCCAGAGGCACCCCACGGGCAATCCCACATTCCTCGTTGTGTTCGGTCTGGGACTCGGTTGCCATGTGATGGAGCTGGTCCGCCGGACCGAGGCGCGCTGGCTCATCATCGTTGAGCCCACGCTCGAGCTGATCAAGCACTCGTACCAGTCGCTCGATTGGGCGGCGCTGCTCGAGGAGTTCGACGCCCGCGACGGCGGCGTCTACCTCGTCACCGATTCCGATCCCGCGAAGATGGTGGCGGGGGTCGTGGCGCAGGTCAGCAAGCACGGCGTTCCCTTTATCGATGGCGCCTGGGTCTTCACCCACTATCCGCTGTGGTCTTTCGCGGAGGCGCGGGCCAAGCTGCACGATGCCGTGCAATACGCTTTCGTGAACCGCGGCTTCTTCGAGGACGAGATCAGGATGATGTCGAACGCGGTGGCGAATTTCACCGCGGCCCCGCATTGGCTCATCGAGGGCCGGCCCCGGCTCCAGCGGCCCGAGACGGCAGTGATCGTCGGCGCGGGTCCCTCGCTCGACGAGGCGCTCGCCACGCTCCACCGCATCCGTGATCGCGTGGTGCTGTTCTCCGGCGGCACCGCGCTCCGGCCGCTGCTGCGCAATGGCTTGGTGCCGGATTTTCACTGCGAGCTCGAGAATGTCCCGGTTGTCGCCGACGTCATCAAAGAGGCCGGCAAATACGGCGACCTCAGCCAGATCCGGTTGATCGCCTCGGCCACCGTCGACCCGAGAGTGCCGCCGATGTTCCGCGAATCCTTCTTCTTCTTTCGGGATTCCGTAAGCTCCTCGATGCTGCTCGCCGACGACCTACGCGTCCTGCAGGGCGCTGCGCCGACATGCGTCAACACCGCCATGGCGGCGGCGATCTCGCTCGGGTTCACGGAGATCGCGCTGTTCGGCACGGATTGCGGCATGCGGGTCGGCGGGCAAGACCATGCCAGCGGCACCATCTATGGTGCGGGCGGCATCGCGAAGGCGAGAGACAATTTCCCGATCGAGGTGGAGGGAAATTTCGGCGGCATTGCGAGAACGGACTGGGTCTACGATGCCTGTCGCCGAATGCTCGGCGAGGCAATCAAGGTCTACGGGCTCTCGCCGATCAACTGCAGCGACGGCGCGCTCATCCCGGGCGCCCGGCCGGTGGTACCGGACGCCGTGGAGATCGATGGGCCAGCGGTGGATCGCGACGCGCTGGTGCGGGATCTCAAGCACGCGCTGATCGCATTCGAGCCCGCTGAGATCCTGCGTGACCGGGATTTCTCCACCATGATCGACGATACCAAGGATCTCTATCGAGAGCTCCGCCAGATCCTGGACGGGTTTAAATCCGAGGATACGGATTTCGCCGGCGTCTACCGCGCGGTCCGGGAATTCCTGGGCGAGGCCCACGAGAAGTTCCGCGAGGCGGACTCCATGTCCAACGGAACGCTGTTCGCCCTGCCGCGCATCGGGATGTTCTATGGCTATCGGGTCGAGGCTGGCGAGACCCGCCGGGCCGTGTTCGACGTATTCATGCGCGAGACCCGCGAGATCATCGATCAAATGGAAAAGGAGACGCTCGACCTCTTCGAGCGGCTCGGCGAGCAGGCGGCTCAATCCGCAATAGCACCCGCTGCTTGAGCGGTCGTTCGATCAACCGAACAGAGAGAAGATCGTCCCGGGCGCTGGCGGGTTTTGCGCTGCCTGGCCCGCCAGCTCCTGTTGTTGGAGGCTCGCGCCGGCGGCTTGAGCGTTGGCGAAGCTGAGCTCGATCAGGTGAACCTGGGTGTTGAGCTGCGTCTTGAGCTGGAGCGTCTTGGTTGCGACCGTCGCCGACTGGTTGAATTGATCGTTCTCCAGCGTCCCCTGCAGATTCGAGAGTTGAGAGTCGAGCGCCGTCGCCTGGCTGCCGGCGATGGTCTGATTGCTCGTGGTCACCGAGTAGACCTGGTTGATCAGGTTTGACGCGTTGAGCAGATCCGCGAGCGCCGCGTTCCGCCCGGCGGTCGTGGACAGATCGTAGCTGCTGCTCGAATTGACGCCGAGCCCGCTCGTTTTGAGCAGCGCCACACCATCCGGCTGGACCGCGGGATTGTCCTGCACGACCACGAGATAAGAGACGTCGGCGTTGGCCGTGACGAGCGCGCCGTCGAAGGTGGTGGAATCGCCGGCGCTCGCGGCGTTCTGCATGGTCGCGATCTGTGTGGTGATGTCGGCGAGGATATTGGCGTTGGCGCCGTATCGCGTCTGCAGGTTACTGAACGTGGCTTTCTGATGCGCCGTCTGGCTGATTTCGACCTTGAGGAAATCATCCTGGGCGCTGGTGTCGTTGCTGGCCTGGAGCGCCGCGATCTTCTTTTGAAATTGGTTATTGAGCTGGGTCTGGATGAGGTGGAAGCGGTAGCTCTCCTGCGCGGCCGCGTTGTTGAGCGCGGCCTGCGTCAGCACGTTCATGATGCTGGTCGTCGTGCTGCCAAAGGTGGATGTCAGGCTCACCTGGAGACTCCCGGTATGGGTAACACGCCAGTCTGCCGCATCGGCGCTAACGCTTCGTTACCCAAACCTGCTTTTCACATCCTCTTTCATCGTGTATCACCTCGTCTCATTTTTTCATGTTAAATCAACGCTTTATGGCGGGATTCGCATTGACGGCGAAGTTTGTGGCGATCAGCCGGCAGGATGTGGAAGCGATCTTCGACGACCTTACCGCCAAGGGGGCCCCACCACCCATTCCAGCTCTCCATAGAGGCAACATAACGGCGCTATCCTAGGCGGATGCTCGACGATGATGTAGCCTCTCACCTCTGACGCAGTAGTGCTCGCGTAAGCGGGACACGGAGTCGGACCACGGATCTTCCTCGCCACCAACGCTACGACTATTCGCCAATCATCGATCGGCCTGATTTCAATTGGCCGGATGCTAAGCGATTAGCGGTCTATATTGCGCTGAACGTCGAGCATTTCGCATTCGGCGAGGGGCTGGGCCACACCCTGACAGCAGCCGCGCCGGGGCCCGACCACCGCAACTATGCGTGGCGCGACTATGGCTTGCGCGTCGGAATTTGGCGCATTTTCGATTTGTTCGATCAGTTGAAACTGCCTGCCTGTCATCTGACGAATTCTACCGTATTCGAACACTACCCGCAGATCACCGCGCGCATGCGCGAGCGGGGAGACGAGGTAATCGGTCATGGCCGCACGAATTCCGAGCGCCAGGTCGACTTCAAGGAGGCGGACGAGGCAGCCCTGATCCGCCAGGCGACGGAGACGATTGCGCGGCTGGGCGGCGCACGGCCCTTCGGCTGGATGGGCCCGTGGATCTCCGAGACGACAGTCACGCCGGATCTGCTTAAGGAAGCGGGTTACAAGTACCTGATGGACTGGCCCTGCGATGACCAGGCGTTCTGGATGAGGACGCGCTCAGGGCCCATTCTGCATGTCCCCTATCCGATCGAGGTCAACGACTCGCCCGTGATCTGCGCCCGGATGTTTACGCATGACGACTTCGCCAAGATCATCACCGACCAGTTCGACCAAATGCTGAAGTTCTCCGAGCGCCAGCCCCTGATCATGGGCATTGCGCTGCATACTTTCGTCGTTGGCCAGCCGTTCCGTCTGCTGGCGTTGCAGCGCGCCTTGGAGCACATGTTGAGTCACCGCGATGCCGGCAAGGTGTGGTTCACCCGACCCGGTGCAATTGCGGATTACGTAATGCGGTTGCCGAAAGGGATCGTTCCGGGAAGTTGAGGCAGTAAGCTCACCGGATTTGGTTTCGATCGACGGTAAATGGTGGATGCTAGGTCTCGGAGGCTCGGGTGTTGCGTCACCCATCCCATGGTCGATTCATATGCCTGGGCGACACGGTAGCAAGTCGCTTCACCGAACGGATGGCCAATGATCTGGAGCGACAGAGGTAGCCGTCCTCGCGCGAAGCCACCGGGGATCGCGACGGCTGGCTGTCCGGTGACGTTAAATGGCATTCGAGCTTGCCGCCAATAGTTGAGCGCCAGCTTCTCGACATCATGGATAGGGCAGGCCGGATCCATGCCCGAGGCGGTCACCGCAACGTCGATGTCTCGGAACGCGCTGAGGGTCTGCTGTTTCAGTGCGAGGCGCCAACGCACCGCCTGTAGATAGTGCGCCGCGGTCAGGCTGGCGCCGGCAAGAAGCCGCTCGCGGGCTCGGGCTCCGTACTCCTCAGGTCGCGTCTTGAGCCAGTGCTCATGGACCGCGTAGGACTCTGCGGCGAGGATGATCTGCCCGCAGGCACTGAAGTCGGATAGCGGCGGAAGCGTGATCTCGCTGATGAGCGCGCCTTGCTTGGCGAAGGCCTCAATCGCCGCTTCGATCGCAACGACCTGCTGGGCATCCGCCTCAACGTCTTTCGTATAAAAGTGCCGGACAACACCGATCTTGAGACCCCTGACACCATGATCGAGCTCGACGGTATAGTCCGGGATGACAGTATCAGCGCTTGCGGGATCGCTGTCGTCGTGTCCCGCGATCACCTGTAGCATTAGGGCGTTGTCGCGCACGGTGCGGGTCATTGGCCCGACATGGTCGAGGGCGAAGGACAGCGGCAGAACGCCACGCCTGCTGACCAGGCCGTAGGTTGGCTTCATGCCCACGACGCCGCAGAGCGACGCCGGGTTGCGGATCGAGCCCCCCGTGTCGGTGCCAATAGCCGCCGGAAAGAAGCCCGCAGCGAGACCCGCACCGCTTCCACTCGATGAGCCGCCCGGAAAATAATCGAGATCCCAAGGATTGCGAGCCGGTGGCCACGGTAAATCGAAGGAGGGCCCACCAACCGCGAACTCATGGCTCGACAGTTTGCCCAGGAGAATGGCACCGGCGGCACGCAGCTTGGCGGTAACGCATGAATCGGCGCCTGCGACATTGTCGATCAGAATCTTGGAATGACCGGTCGTTGGCAGCCCGACGGCATCGACGATATCCTTGAGAGCGAAGGGAATGCCGTGGAATGGGCCGCGGTAGCGGCCGGCGACGATCTCGTCCTCGGCCGAGCGTGCAGCCTCGAGCGCCCGCTCCGGGGCAAGTGTAACAAACGCATTCAGCTTCGGCTCGATACGTTCGATCCGCGCGAGCAATGCGGTCGTGTATTCTATAGGTGACAACTTCCGCGAGCGGACGAGTTCCGCCGCCTCGGCTACGGTCAGGAAGGCAAGCTCACTCAAGACCCGCGTTCCTTCGCTTGGTAAATATGGGCGGGCTCATCAGCGACGGTCAGATTTCCAGGTAGTCGCTCGATGTGTCGCTTCATATTTGCTGCCGCGCGTTCGAGCTGCACCAGATGCTCGGCGGTCAGCTTGTCTAGCCCGAGCGCCCGGGCCCGCTCCCGAAGATCATTCATCGGTTCCCTCACTTTCGCGCATGGTACGTTCTTCTAGCATCGATTGCGTCAGAAGGAAGCGAATGCCGATCGTACTTCAGGAAACGCTCCGAGGTTTGCTCTACGCGCCGTTCTACGCTGCTCTGGCGCTCGAGGCCTATCGAGAGCAAGGCCTGGATGTCCGCTTTGTAAGCGCCCCGCGCCCCAGCGAGGCAGCTCGTGGACTCTTGGATGGGACCGTTGACGTCACCTGGGGCGGTCCCATGCGCGTCATGGAGACTTATGACAAGCAGCCCAACTGCGACTTGGTCTGCTTTTGCGAAGTGGTCGCCCGCGACCCGTTCTGCCTCGTCGGCCGCGGCATGCGTCCAAATTTTCAGCTCACCGACCTGATCGGACCGACGATTGCAACAGTGAGCGAGGTTCCGACGCCTTGGCTTTGCTTGCAAGAGGACATTCGCCGCGCCGGCCTCGACCCGAACGCGATCGACCGCATTTCCGGGCGTAGCATGGCGGAAAACCTAGAAGCACTTCGCGATGGCAAGATCGCGGCGGTTCAGCTGTTTGAGCCTTTCATCGAGGCGGCGCTGGCCGACGGCACCTGCAGCATCTGGTATGCTGCATCCGAGCGTGGGCCCACCTCCTATACGACCTTCTATACGCGCCGTGCGCTGCTTGCCGAGCGACATGACGAAATGAAGGCCATGGTTCGGGCAATCTACTGCACGCAGAAGTGGCTCCATGCCACAGCTAGCGCTCAAATCGCACGGGCAATTGTACGGTTTTTCCCGCATCAGCCGGAGCGCCACCTCGCTGCCGCCATTGATCGCTATAAGCGGCTCGGTATCTGGGGAAAGAACCCCCGTTTGCCGAGGTCAGGGTACGAGCGTCTCAGGGCAGGACTTGTCTCCGGCGGATTCGTAACGCGCGAAACCGCCTACGAGGTGGCGGTCGACAACACGCTGGCTGAGCAAGTCATTGACGAAGATCCGGCTGCGCTGATGCGTTGATGGCGGTCGGCACGGTATGTCTCATGCTCGACCGGCGTAAAGCAGATCCACCGTTATACTGAAGGTGGAAAGCTTCCCTGCTCTGCCCCGACAATTCCCTGCTGGCTCGCCAAAGCCAAGGTCATGAGCCAAGAAACGCACGAGCTAACTGCCTCGTAAGCCCACATGGACAACGAACCCATCGGCAACGGCCTGAAAATTCGCTGCAAATCTCGCTATCAAACTGGACATAGGCCGGATCGAAAACGAAGAATTAGCGCTTCGTTAACCCGCGCGGCGCAGCTGCGCGGGCAGCAGGTCCCACGAGATCGGCGTCCCTCGGGCGATCGACCGGGCAGCCGGCCGGCCCAGAATTTCCGGCATATGCTTGGGCGCCAGACCAAAGCCCGGCCGGATCGAGCGAACGTTCTGCTCGGTCAGCGCCTCGCCCTGGGCGATGTCGGCCACGGCGTAGATCGAGCGCCGGTGCAACTTGCTCGTGCTCTCGCTCGCCTTGCCGCCATAGCGGACCGCGCCGAGTGCGGCATGAGCATCGCGACAGCCGGCGCAAAGCGCCGCGAGCTCGTCGGGCTCCAGGGAAAAGCCGCTGTCCGGCCCGCCGTCCGCGCGGCGGAGCGTCACGTGCTTCTCGATGATCGCGGCGCCGAGCGCCACCCCCGCGACGGCGACGCCGATGCCGAGGCTGTGGTCGGATAGGCCCACCACCGTGCCGAAGCTCGCGGCGAGGTCGGGAATCGTCCTCAGGTTTGCCTCGGCGGCGGGCGTGGGATAGCCGCTGACGCAATAGAGCAGCGCCAAGTCGGTGGCACCGCCGCGCCGGGCCGCGGCCACCGCATCGGCGATCTCCTCGCGGCTCGCCATGCCCGTCGAGATGATGAGCGGCTTGCCCGTGCGGGCCGCACGCTCGATCAACGGCAGGTCGATCATCTCGAACGACGCTATCTTGTAGGCGGGCGTGCCCAGCTCCTCCAGGAGATCGACCGAGGTCTCGTCGAAGACGCTGCTGAATATGGCCAGGCCGAGCTCGCGCGCTCTGGCGAAGAGCGGCGCGTGCCACGGCCAGGGCATATGCGCCTCTCGATAGAGGTCGTGGAGGGTCCGGCCGCGCCAGGGTCCCTCTTCGATACGGAAGCCGGGGCCGTCATGGTCGATGGTGATCGTGTCCGGTGTGTAAGTCTGCAGCTTGACCGCATCGGCGCCCGCCGCCTTCGCGGCGTCCATGATGGCGAAAGCGCGCTCGATATCGCCGTTGTGGTTGGCGGAGAGCTCCGCGATCACATAAGGCGGCTCGTCGGGACCGATGCGGCGTCCCGCGATGGACATGGACATCGGCTTAGGCATGGGTAGCAACTCCTTGAGCATAGAGAGGGCGCGCGCGGTTGGGTGAGGCGAGGTCGTCGAGGGCGGCTTCAAGCGCGCCGATATCGGCAATTTCCAGGTCCGGCTCGCCATCGATGGGCGCGGGCACTGTTGCGAAGCGACCGAGCCGCACGCGAATCGCCCGGGCACCGATCGCGCGCGCGGCGACCATGTCGTGGTAGGGATTGTCGCCGACCACCACAGCGTCCGCGGGCGAGGCGCCGAGCTTCGCGAGCGCTTCGAGAAAGCCGGCGGGATCGGGCTTGGGCGCTTTGAGCTCCCAGCAATAGACGACTGCGTCGACAGCACGCTCGAGATCGAGCGCTTCGATCTTCCGCCGTTGCATGATAGGCAGGCCGTCGGTGACGATCGCGGTGCGACCGCGCTGGCGCAGGCGCGCCAGAAGATCGCGCGCACCCGGATGAAGCGCGATCTGCGGCCGGTGCGATCGATAGAGCGTCACGAGGTGCTGGATAAACTCGGGGTCCGCAGCCATGCCGAACGCGGCCAAGGCGGTGTCGAACACGCGGCCGCGCCCATCACGCCGCTCGATGTCCAGCAATACCTCGAGCACGGAGGCGGCCGCATATCCCGTCATGCCCGCGATCGCCGAGGCCACGGCCGCGAAGCCGCTCCGCATGTACGAGGCCTCCTCATAGAGGGTGTCGTCGAGGTCGAGCAGGATGGCGCGTGGCATGGTCGGCGCTCGCTACTGAGCCGCGGCAAGCCGAGCGATGTCTGCGGGCTCGACGATGACGTCGCGTGAATATCTGAGCATGCCGAGCCCGTACCGGATCGGCCGCGGCAAGGCCGCGTTCCGTTCACCGGAAACCAGCTCGACGAGCCGACGAGGCGAGTCCAGGCCGGCGACGATCGACAGATTGGACGCACCGCCGAAGCGTGGATTGACCTCGATCAGGCTGAGCGCGCCCGCGCCGTCGCGGAAGCATTGGATCACGTTGTGCCCGACGAGACGCAGGCGAGCGCCCACGGCGAGCGCCAGCTCGGTAAGTTCCGGCACGTTCTCGACCCGCGACTTCTGCGCCTCGCCGCCACGCACGAGCAGCCGTTGCCGTGCCACCGCCTGGATCGGAGCGCCCGCAAGGTCCATTAGCGTATCCACCGTGTATTCGTCGGCCTCGACGAAATCTTGAATGATCAGATGAGCGCGCTCGGCGCCGAGATCGCGCCACTGCGCGGCGTCGTCGATCCGTCGCGCACCGACGCCGCCGGCACCGGTGGTGGGACGGACGAAAATCGGAAAGCGGGCGGGCAACTCGTCCGGTCCGTAGCTGCGGGCGATCGGGAAGCTCTCGGCCTCGCAGAACGCGGCGAAGCGCTGCTTGTCCTGGCAGAGCGCGATGGTCTTGGGCGCCGCGACCAGGATCGTGGTGCCCGCGGCCGCGAATTCAGTCCGCCATGGCGCCAGCACCGCCAGCTCGGCGTCGCGCGTCGGCACCACCAGCCCGACCCGGTGCTCGCGGCACACGCGGTTCAGATCCGGGATGAATCCAGGCTCCTGTGAGCGCGGCAGAATCAAGCCTCGATCGGCGATGTGCAGTGCCGCGCTATCGGGCGCGATATCGGCGGCGAAGACGCGGCCGCCGCGATCGGCGACAGCGTCACGGAACGCTTCGACCAGCAGCACCTTGGCGGCGGCGCTGAGGATCAGGACGTTCATGCGGCACGCATCGCCGTCGCCCGCTCGTGGGCGACGAGCTGCGCGATTCCGGCGTCGATGCCGGTCGGCGGCCGCCAGCCCGTGAGGGCGATCAGGCGATCGATGGCTCCGCCGCTTGCCTCGTAGGGCGCCATGGAGCCGCGGTGCTCGACCAGTGCCGGCGCGGCGCCGGTCGCGCGCATGACTGCGGCCGCGACCTCGGCGATGGTGCGCGAGGTCCCGGTCGCGAGATTGACGACGCCGCACGCGGTCGGCGACGCGGCGAGGCGCCGCAGCCCTTCCGCGACGTCGCCCGCGAAGATGTAGTCGAAGCGGTTCTCGGGATTGTAAACCTCGATCGGAGAGCCCGCGATCAGCGCGCGCACCCAGCGCGAGACCACGTCACGCGAGCCGCAGCCATAGACCCGATAGATCCGCGCGGCGATGGTGCGCAGCGGCAGCTGGTCGACCTCGGTCAGGAACCGCATCTCGGTCTCGGCGTAGAGTTTCGCGGCGCCGCAGAGATTGCGCGGCGCAATCGGATGTCCTTCGTGAAGCGCCACCGGCACTTCCCGCGGCGCATCGAGCAAATAAAGCGAGGGCTCGTAGATCAGATAGCTCGAAGCAAAGACATACGTCCGAAGCTCCGGCATGGAGCGGATGACGTCGTGGAGGCGATGCGACACGGCTATGTTGTCGCGATAGCCGGGCGACCAGAATCCACTCTCCTCCTCGGAGCGCTCGAAGGCGGCGGCGAGGTGATAGATGGTCTCCGGCTGGAAGGCACGGATCTCGTCCATGCCGCCTTCCGAGAGGTCGACTTGAACGTGGCGGACGCGGCTCGCCAGCCGATCGGGCAAGGGCGCGCGATCGAGGCTCATGATTTCTGCGCCGCCCGCGACGAGCCGCCCGATCAATTCGCGGCCGATGACGCCGGCACCTCCGGTGACCACGATCTTATGCGGCATGAGTGACCTCTGCCTGGCTGGCTGCCTGCATCGCCGACACGATGCGCTCGCCGCCCTTTCCATCCACCAGAATGGCCGCGGCATCGGCGAGATTTCGGCGCAGCGCCGCATCCTCGACTAGCCTCGCAATCGCGCGGGCCAGCTGCTCGGGCGTACAGTCGTGGAAATCGCCGACGTAGACGCAACCCTTCTCGTGGGCGAGCCGGTGGGCGAGCACGCGCTCGGCCTCGACCGTAGAGCCCAGCAGCATGGGCACCCCCATATAGGCAAGCTCCCACACCGTGGTGCCGGCTGCGGCGACCGCGAGGTCGACCTCGCGCATGAGCGCGGGCATGTCTTCCACGTTGTGCAGCACGGTGATGTCCGCTGCGCTCTCGAGAGCGCGCCGCCTCAAGGTATCGAGCCGCGGATTGGCGGCGCCGACGACCACGACGGCCTCGAGGCCGCGACCCGACAGCCGCTCGAGCGCTTCGATCGCGCGGCTCGCATGATCCTGGGGATCGCTGCCACCCATGCTCACAAGAACGCGCGGAGTACCGGTACGAGCCGCGCGCCGGGCGTCCCGATATCGCCAGAACTCGCGGCGCAACATCATGTATCGCGTCCCCAGCAGGAGATGCGCCGATGGCGCGACGTTCGGATAGAGCGCCCGCTCCACGTGCAAATTCTGATTGACGACGATGTCGCAGGCGTAGTGCGAGAGCTTGCCGAGATCATCGATCACCAAGGTAGGGATGCCCGAGCTCGCAAGCGTGTCGATGTAGGCCTCGGTGAAGGCGTAGCCGTCAAGCACGATCCAGCGCGCGCCGATGCGTCGGGCGGCGGCGACGGTGGCTTTGGCGTCGGCATCGGTGCCGAGACCATGATCGTGCGGCTCGACGGGAAATCCCTCGCTTGAGATGCGCTGGGCGAGGAGCGGCGGCACGCCCGTCATTAGGAACCGGCTGCCCTTGCCGTGGACCGCAAGCGCCTCGGCGAGCGCCAGGCAGCGCATGGCATGACCCGTGCCGGTTGCCGGAATGGCGTCGGTGCGGAACAGAGTGGCGGATGGCGTGGTTTCGCTCATGGTCGAAACGCCCGTGGCATCAGCGCTGCGAGCGCGCCCGGTTGATGGCGCTGAGATCGGGGTGGGCTGCCACCACGGCGGCGATCTCGCGCCACGATGGCATCTCCGGCGGTCCCGGCAGGTACCGGTAGAGCGCGCGCATGAAATCGAGGTCCTCGGGGAAATCAAGCGTCCAGCGCCATTCCGCTTCCGGCCCGCCCGGACCCGGCACCTCAACTTTGCGGTAAGTCGGATGCCGGCGGATCCACGGGGAGACATGCTCGCGATCGTAGGGCTCGGTCGCTTCCGCGGCGGCGGCCTCGAGGGCCTTACGGGTAAAGATCTCGCAGTCGAGCCCGTGCGGATAGCCCCAGGTGAAATTGTTCGCGGCGTACTCGGCGTTCTCGGCCCGCCGGCGCTCGACCACCTCGCCACAGAGGGAGGGATCGATCAGTGGGCAGTCGCTGGTGACGCGCACGACTGTGTCGGCCTCGACCAGGCGCGCGGCGCCAAGGTACCGGTCCAGCACGTCGGTCTCGGATCCCCGATGGACAGGCATATCGTAGCGCTTCGCCAAGCTTTCGATTTCCGCGCCATCGCGGCTGTCGACCGTGGCGCAGACCACGACATCGACGCCGGGAATCGCCTCGCAGCGGCGCAGGACGTGGCCGAGAACGGGCTCGCCCGCGAGGTCCTTCAGCACTTTGCCGGGAAGCCGAGTGGAGGCGATGCGCGCTTGAACAATGCAGGCCGTGGTCATGGCGCGGCGCGGCGGCGTTCGGCGGCGCGCGGCAGGAGCAGCCGGTCCAGGCTCTCGGTTACGCGCTCGACGTCCTGGCCAGTCATGCCGACATAGAGCGGCAGCGATAGCGTGCGGCGGTAGTAGGCGTCCGCGCCGGGCATGGCGATGTCGCCGTAGAGCTTGCGGTAATAGGGCTGGCGCGGCACCGGGATGTAATGCACCTGAGTGCGGATGCCCTCGGATTCGAGGTCACGCATCAGCTGCCCGCGGGTAACGCCTGCCAGCTCGAAATCGATCAGCACCGTGTAGAGATGCCAGGCCGGCATCGACCCCGCGCGGCGGCGCGTGCGCTGCAGGATCGGTGCGAAACGGGCGAGGTGCGCATCGTAGAGCGCGGCGAGCGCGCGGCGGATCACCACGAAGCGGCCGAGCTTCTGCATCTGGCTCAGCGCCAGCGCGCAGTTGATGTCGCTCAGCCGGTAATTGAGGCCGAGCTCCACCATTTCGTAATACCAGGGGTTGACGATCGCCTGCTCGAAGGCCTCGACGCGATCCTCGAACATCGTCTCATCGCGCACGATGCCATGGCCGCGCAGACGGCGGAGCCGCTCGGCGAGCTCGGGGCTTTGCGTGGTGACCGCGCCGCCCTCGCCGGCGGCTATGGTCTTCACGGGGTGGAACGAGAACACGGTCATGTCGCTGTGCGCGCAGGCACCAACCGCGACCTCGGTGCCGTCGATGTGGCATTCCACGGTACCGATCGCATGACAGGCGTCCTCGACCACCGCGAGGCCGTGGGCGCGCGCGACCTTGGCGATCGCTGCCATGTCTCCGCATTGCCCCGCGAGATGCACGGGGAACACGATCCGAGGTGCCAGGCCCCGGCGCTCCGCCTCGGCGATTGCCGCGGCGAGGTGACCAGCCTCCATGAGGCCGGAATCGGGGTCGACGTCGGCGAACACCACGTCGGCGCCGCAGAGGCGCGCGGCGTTCGCGGTGGCGACGAAGGTGATGGCGGGCACGATGACGGTCTCGCCGGGCTTCAGGTCCAGAGCAAGGCAAGCAAGGTGGAGCGCCGCTGTGCCATTGGCGCAGCTGACGGCGTGCGCCGCGCCAGTGCGCTCGGCGAGCGCGGTCTCGAACCGGCGGACCGCGGGACCGGTGGTGAGCCAGTCGCCGCAGAGCACGGAACGCACCGCCGCGATATCATCCTCGTCTATGGCGTGACGGCCGTAGGGCAGGATCGGCAGCGGCAGCGTGCTCATGCGCCTGCCTCCTCGAGCAAGCGCATGAGACGCGGCTCGTCGAGCCAATCCTCGTTGGTGTCGCTGGCGAAGCGGAAGCCGTCGCGTACCGTCTTGGCGCCCCGGGCGAGGTAAGATTCGCGCTCCCACCAGTGGAACGCGGGCTCGATGACATAGCGGTCGTCGAGCTCGAGGGTGAGGCGCGAGTCATCCTCGGTGATCATGACCTCGTGCAGCTTTTCGCCCGGACGGATTCCGACCGTCCGGGTCGGCAGCTCCGGCGCGAGGCAATGCGCGAGATCGAGCATGCGCATGCTCGGGATCTTCGGCACGAAGATCTCGCCGCCCTGCATGCTGAAAATCGATGTGGCCACGAAATTGACGCCCTGCTGGAGGGTGATCCAGAACCGCGTCATGCGCTCATCGGTGATCGGCAGGTGATCCGTGCCCTCCGCGATGAGCTTGCGGAAGAACGGGATGACGCTGCCCCTCGAGCCCACCACGTTGCCGTAGCGCACGACCGCGAACCGGGTGCCGACGGAGCCGCTCAGGTTGTTGGCGGCGATGAAGATCTTGTCGGAGGCGAGCTTGCTGGCACCATAGAGGTTGATGGGGTTGGCGGCCTTGTCGGTGGAGAGCGCCAGTACCTTCTTGACGCCGTTGCGGAGCGCCGCGCGGACCACGTTCTCGGCCCCCGAGACGTTGGTGCGGATACACTCGAAGGGATTGTATTCCGCGGCAGGAACGTGCTTCAGCGCGGCGGCATGGATGATGTAGTCCACCTCGCGGGTTGCGAGATCGAGGCGATCGCCGTCGCGGACGTCGCCGATGAAGTAGCGCATCGTCTCGGACGGCAGGTCCGAGAGCTGCTGCTGCATCTCATATTGCTTGAACTCGTCGCGCGAGAACACGATGACCCGGCGCGCCTTGCCGTGGCGCAGCAGTGTCTCCACGAAGCGCCTGCCGAAGGAGCCGGTACCCCCGGTGATCAGCACCGAGGCATTGTCGAAGATGCGGATCGCCTCCTTGAGCCCATCGTCGAAAGCCCGGCTGGCGTCGTTACCCTTCGGATGGACGGACGCGGTGGAGCGGCGCTTGGCGAGCGGGTGATCGAGGAGGGAAACGGAGGGGCTCGGCGGCATGGACGGGACCTCGTGTGTGCCCTGGCGACGGAGCGGGCGGGTGTCAGGATCAGTGTCGGGGAACTCGGTTAACTCCGAGTTTCTGCGGTGCGCCCCGGCCAGCTATTTCAGGTAATTGACCAAGCTCAGCTGCTGCAGCGTGCTGACCGTCTGGTAGGAGGCCTGGAGGTTGGTCTCCACTTGATTCAGCTGGGTAATCGCCGTGGCGGGGTCCACGGATTCCAGGCTCTGGATGTTGGTCTGCGTCAGGTTGATGAAGTTCTGGTGATTCTGCTGAACCTGTTGCACCTGGGCGGACTGCAGGGCGAGCGTGCCCTGGATTTGCTGCAGGCCGGCAATCCCCTGGGTCATCAGGTTTGCCGCCTGGTTCATGGCGGAGACGTCCGCGGGATTGCTGGAGCTCGGCGATCCCGCCGGCAGATTGGCGAGATAGTTCGCCACCCGCACGATGTTCTCGAAGGCGGAATTGTCGGCGGTGACGCCGTAGGAGACGGTGACGTTGTCGTCGACCTTGGCCTGTTGCACCGTGTCGTTGCCGGCGTAGTAGCCCGCCGGCACCGGCTGGTTTACGGCGGTACTGAGCGAGCCCGGATTCGGCAGGCCGGAGGCATTGAAGGGTGCGGTGCTCGTGAGGCTGCCGGAGAAGAGGTACCGGCTGCCATCCGATGTGTTGAGGAAGTCGTTGAGCTCCTGCACCAGCGCTTTCGCCTGCGTCTGGATGTCCGAGGGCGTCGCATTGAAGGCGCCGGACGGCAGCAACTCACCGAATTTCTCGGCGATGCCTTGGATCGTCGAGAGTACCGTCGACTGCTCTTGAATGCGCTGCTGGACGGTGTTGATGGTGTCGAGGTAGGCCTGGTGATGCGAGACGGCGCTCTGAAGGTTCGCGACTTGGCTCGCGCTGGCGCCGAGCCCGGAATAGTCTTGGCTCTTGAGCCCGGTCGAGACCTGAGACTGGAGATCGTTGGCCTGGCTGCGCAGCTGCAGGATCGTCTGCAGCATCAGATTCTGCTGGGCGAGCGTGCCGATGGTGCCGGAACTCATGGACTTAGCCTCGGGTTACTGGATCTGCATGAGCGTGCTGAGCATGTTATCGACCGCCGACAGCACGTGAGCGGACGCGGCGTACATGTTCTGGAACACGGTCAGGTCAGCGAGCTCCTGGTCGACGTTGACCCCACTCACGCTCGAGGCGCGCGCGTTGAACGACGACTGCAGGTTGGTTTGGAACTTCGAATTGTCGGACGCGGCGGCGGCGCTGCTTGCGGTCTGGCCAAGGATTTGGCCTGCATAAGCCGAGAGCGTCACGGTGGTGCCGCTGCCGAAGTTTCCCGCCGCGGCAAAAGCGATCGGCGCATTGACGGCGCTCGATAGCGCCTGCGAGATCGATGGGTCGGGGTTGGCCGAGGGCCCGTCGAGCAGGCTCGGATTGCTGACGAGGTCGGGGTGGACTTGGATCGTGGCGGCATTGTCGACCCCGTTGGTGAGGTCGACGTTGGCAAAGAAGTGGTGGGCGTCGTTCGTGGCGCCGAGGCCGCTGTTGGTGGTGCCGAGATTTGCCGACTGGGCAGCCTTGAAGAGGTTGTTGGTGAACTGATTGAGCTCGGCGGTAAGGTTCGGGAGCTGCGTGTCGCGCATCGAAAGCAACGAACCGATCTCTCCCGTGGTCGTGTCGCTGGTGATGTCAATATTTCCGACCTTGAGCGGCGACAGGGTCGTGCCGGCGGTCACGGATCCCGAGGCCGTGTAGCTGAGCGTCTGTGGGTTGCTGTCGACCAGCACCTTGCCCGTGTTGGTGAGCACCACCATGGTGCCGTCGGGTCGCACGAAATCCTGAACGCCCATGAGTTTCGCGATCTGGTCGAGCGACTGGTCGCGCTGATCCTCAAGGGCGGCGGTCGATTGTCCCGTGGCCCTGTCATGCGTAATGGCGGCGTTGTACTGCGCGATGTTCTTTAGCTGGGTGTTGACGGTCTGCACGTCGGTGGCGATCTGGTTGTCGGCACCGGCGCGGATCTGCTGGATGCCCGAGGACATCGAGTTGAGCTTCTCGGCGAGGCTTTGGCCCGTCGCGACCGCGCTCTGCTGGGCGACGGGATCCTCGGGCGAGGTGGAGAGCGTCTGGAGTGCGCTCGAGAACTTGTTGAAGACGTCGCCCAGCGAGTTGCCGCTGTTCACCTGGCCGGACAGGTTTTGGATCTGCTGGAAATAGCTGTCGGTCGTGCTCGCGGCACTCGCGGCGGTGTCCTGTTGGCGCGCGCTGGCGGCGAGATTGTCGTCGACCTGCCGCTGGGTCACCCCGACCAAGACGCCGGCTCCGGCGTTGCCCACGATCTGGGTGGTGAGCGGCACGGTCTCCCGAGAGTAGCCAGGCGTCTGGGCATTGGTGATGTTTGAGGAGATGACCGCCAGATTTGCCTGCGCGGCCTGAAGGCCGGTCAGTGCGTTCTGCAGGGAGAGTGTGACGTCCATGGGCTGCGATCCCTTCAGAGCCGGCGGTCGATGGCGACGCCAGCCACGGAACGTGGCCGCGGCGGCGCGTGCCGAGGCGGCCCGTAGCTCGCCACTCGCTTTTGATTGGATGTCACGGCCTCCGCGATGGCGGCCACCACCCGCTCGACGGCGGCGCGCCCGGCGCGCAGCGCGCGCTCATTCTCGGCGGCGACCCCGGCGAGCCGGGTCGCTACCGTCAGCAACTGAACGTGAGCGGGAGATTGCGGCGCCGGTAGCATCGTCCGCTTGGCGCGCAATTCCTCGAGTTGAGCGCGGTAGTGCCGCGTGAGCCGAGCCTTCTCGTCCTTGAGCGCGGTCGCCTCCTTGAGGCGCATGGTGGCGAGCGCCGCGGTCTCCTGCTCCAGGAGATCGGCCAGCGCATTCGATACCGCGATCAGATCGGGCGCCGAGCAAGGGGGGGTTCCGTGTTGGGCGAGGGTGGTCATTTCTTTTGAGCCTCCTGCAGTCGAATGATCTCGCGCTGCACGGCATCGGCGATCCCCACGCCGCCGCTCTTGGCGGCGACCTTGGCGTATTCTTGGCTGAGCAGGGAGCGATAGACGTTCTCGCCGTTGCCGGCGCCGAACAACTTGTCGCTCTCGATCCCCGCGAACATGCTGTCCATGGCCTGCGCCAGGAAGAAGGCCTCGAAATCCTGCGCGGCCTTTTGCGCGCCGGACGGGTCTTGCCCGCCGGCGGCGGAATTAGGTGCCGCGGCGGTCGGGGCTTGCGTCGCCGGCAGCGGCGGCAGGATGGGCTTGCTGGCGTCCATCACATCAGCTCGATCTCGGCCTGCAGGGCGCCCGCGGTCTTGATTGCCTGCAGGATGCTGATCATGTCGCGCGGGCCGACGCCGAGAGCATTGAGGCTGTTGACGAGCTCCTGGAGGGTCACCCCGGCGGGGAGGACGGCCATGCGGCGATCAGATTGTTCGTCCACCTGCACATTGGTGCGCGGCACCACGACGGTCTGGCCGCCGCCGCCGGGCGCGAACTGGACTCCGCCCCGGCCAGGCGCGCCGGGCAGCGCGGGCGATTCAGTAGTGGGTGGCGTCGTCGACGGGTTCGGCGCAAACGTTGTGGCGGCGCCGGTGGGCGCGAAGGGATTGGGCTGCGAGACCTGGGGTGCCTCCGTGATGCGGACGGTGAGCGTGCCCTGTGCTACGGCGACCGTGCTGATCCGCACGTTCTCGCCCATAACGATGACGCCGTTCTGCTCGTCGATCACGACGCGGGCCGGCTGATCCGGCTCGACACGGAGCTGTTCTATATCGGTGATCAGCGACACCACGTCGCCCTTGAACTCGCTGGGCACGGTCAGCAGCACCGTGCTGGGATCGAGCGGCCGCGCGAGTGGGCCCTTCAAAAATGCATTGATGGCCTGGGCCACTCGCCGCGCGGTGGTGAAATCGGGATTGTGCAGGGTGAGGTTCACGGTCTTGAGCCTCGAGAGCTCGAAGCCAACCTCGCGCTCGACGATGGCGCCGCTGGAGATTCGGCCCGCGGTCGGCACGCCTTTGGTCACCGAGGTTGCCTGGCCTTTCGCCGAGACGCCGCCGGTCGCGACTGTGCCCTGTGCGACGGCATACACTTCGCCATCGGCGCCCAGCATGGGTGTCACCAGTAAGGTGCCGCCAAGCAGGCTCTTGGCATCGCCCAGCGCCGAGACCGTGACGTCGATGTGCCCGCCTTGACGCGCGAAGGGCGGCAGCGTCGCGGTTACCATGACGGCCGCGACGTTCTTCGTGCGCAGGCTCGTGTCACGGGCATTCACGCCCAGACGCTCGAGCATGCCGATCAAGCTTTCGCGAGTGAAGATCGCGTTGTTGAGGGTGTCACCGCTGCCGTTGAGGCCCACCACGAGGCCGTAGCCCACCAGCATGTTGTCGCGCACGCCCTCGAACTCCGCGATGTCCTTGATGCGGGAGACCGCGTGAGCGGGGCTGGCGAGGCCGAAAGCCGCGAGCGCGAGAAGCGCGAGGCCGAGACGGCGGGCGATGCGAGGCGCGTGGAACATGTTTTTCCGGCGGCAATGCCTTCTGGGTCGCAGACCGTTATGCGAAGCCCATGCCAGCATCGAGAGCCGCGGAAATCCGAGGTCTTACGTGGACTTAGGTGCGCACTTGTCCGCGGCCACCGGCAAAGCCTGCCGACGCTCGGGCAGGCTTTGCCGGGCCCCGAGTTAATCGCTACTTAACCCTGGCGCGCCATGCTCCGCCGACAGTTAGCAAGGACAACCTTCCCTCGCATGCGCATCGATCCGAACCGGCCGATCCTTCCCGCTTCGCCACGGCGCGACGGCAAATCGGGATCGGCGTCGGGAACGGGATTCAGCTCGGCCGTATCCGGCGAGCATCCGGTTTCCGGCGCGACGGCCTCGCGTCCCCTCCTGCCGGTCGACGGGTTGTTTCAACTCCAGGAAGTCCCGGACGCGCTCGCACAACGCCGGCGAGCGGTCCAGCGTGGCGGCACGCTGCTCGATCGGCTCGACGATCTTCGATTGGCGCTTCTCGCGGGCAGTTTGTCCCCTGGACAGCTCTCGGAGCTGCAGCGAGCCGTCAGCAGCGAGCGCGGCCTCGTGGATGATCCGCGGCTGCTTTCCGTGCTCGACGAGATCGATCTCAGAGCCCGAGTGGAGCTCGCCAAGCTCACGATGACGTCATAATCGAAACAGAAGTTGTTTCTTTTTCAATGACTTGATCGTATACGCGCATGCTTGCTCCCGCGGGGCCGCATCCCTATACTCGCGCGCGCTTCGAGGACCTTGGCGCTTCACGGAGTAGGTAATGCCGCCCAGCCTTCCGCCCGACTATCGTCCATCGGACGGTGAAGAGTTCATGAGCCCGCTCCAGCTCGAATATTTTCGCCAGAAGCTGCTGCGATGGCGGACGGAACTCCTGGAGGAATCCAGCGAGACCCTGGTCCACCTCAAGGAAGAGAGCCTCTCGGAGCCCGATATCACCGACCGCGCCTCGCTCGAGACCGAGCGCGCCCTGGAGCTCAGGACCCGCGACCGGGAGCGCAAGCTCATCGCCAAAATCGACGCCGCTCTGGAGCGGATCCAAGACGGCACCTACGGCTACTGCGAGGAAACTGACGAGCCGATCAGCTTGCGCCGGCTCGAGGCGCGGCCAATCGCCACGCTGAGCCTTGAGGCCCAGGAGCGCCACGAGCGTATGGAGCGCACTCACCGCGAGGATTGATCGCGGGTCCGTTGCGGGCGATGCACGCGCTTCTCCCAGCCGACCGTTGCCTGAATGCCCTCTCCAGCTCGCCGCAGGAGCGGGCCTTGTCGCTCACGTCGTCGCGCGCAAAAGGTGATAGCTGCGCTCATGGGTTCCGCCTTCGAGACGGCGGGTCGTCTCGCGATAGATCTCCACCTCGACCGAGCGAAACCCGGCGCGGCGGTGCATCTCTTCCAGCCGCGTGCGGTCGTAGACCCGGAACCCATGCTGCACGATCGGCAGGCTCGCGGCGGCTTCGGGCGTGATCCCCGCCACGACCAAGACGCCGTCCGGCTGCAGCACTCGGTGGAGTTCGCCGAGGGCGCGCTGCGGGTCCGGCCAGAAATAGATCGTGTTGACGGTGACGGCTCGGTCGAATGCGGCGGCGGGAAACGGGAGGGACTCGACGGAGGCGAGTTTCAGGTCGATTCGGCGCGCGTCCGCGAGCGCCCGATTGAAGGCGCGGGCTTCGGCGAGCATCGTCTCGGAGATGTCGACCCCGGTGTAGGCGAGGTCGGGCGCCAGCGCGAGCAGGGCGGGGATCAGCTTGCCGTTGCCGAATCCGACCTCCAGGACCCGCTCTCGCGGCTTCAGCTCGAGCCGCTGCCAGGCCGCGGCGCTGACGGCGGCATTGTGCGCGCTCATATAGTCACCGACGGCCTGCCCGATCTCGCCCTCGGGACTGCCGAGTTGCCGGGCAAGCACGGCCAAATCCAGCTTCGTCAAATCCACCACAGGCTCCTCCTTCGACCGGGATCGCAGGCGCGTCCGCTCTCTCTGAGGTGGCCACCTTACCCTGTCTGGGCGCCCTGAGGTCACAGAATGGACTTTCGCCCGCAAACATCTCGGCGTAGCGTTCGGCTGGATAAGTTTGACGAGCGACTTCTGGAGGAAATCTGTCAGTGGGTGGCATCGTCCTCCTCGACCTCGTAGGAGGTGTGGCGCTGCTCCTCTGGGGCCTGCATATGGTCCAGAGCGGCATCATGCGCGCCTACGGCTCGGAGCTTCGTCGCTTCCTGGGTCGGGCGCTGCGTAACCGGTTCCGCGCCTTCGCCTTCGGATTGGCGGTCACCGCCCTCCTGCAGAGCAGCACGGCCACTGCGCTCATGACGACGTCGTTCACGGCGGACGGCGTGGTCACGCTCGCCGCCGCACTCGCGATCATGCTGGGCGCCAATGTCGGCACCACGCTCATCGTGCAGGTCCTGTCCTTCGATGTATCCGCGGTGTCGCCGGTGTTGTTGCTGGCGGGCTTGATCGCGTTCAAGCAGAGCACGCGCACGCGCGTGCGCGATCTCGGCCGGGTCTCGATCGGGCTCGGGTTGATGCTGCTGTCGCTGCACATCCTGCTGGGTACGCTGGCGCCGGCGGAAAATGCCCCGGGCGTGCGCGCGCTGCTTGCGGCGGTCACCAACGAGCCGATTCTGAGCGTGCTGCTGGGGACCGTCTTCGCATGGGCCGCGCATTCGAGCGTGGCGGTTGTAGTGCTCGCGATGTCGCTGGCCTATTCGAGCTTCGTCACGCCCGCCGCCGCGATCGCACTGGTGCTGGGCGCCAATCTGGGCAGCGCGATCAATCCGGTCTTCGCTGCGGGCGGGTCCGGCGATCCGATGGCGCAGCGCCTGCCGGTCGGCAACCTGCTCAATCGGCTGGTCGGATGCGCGCTGGTGCTGCCCTTCCTGCATCCGATCGCCGGACTCATGGCTTCGATCGACATCAATCCGGCGCGCCAGGCGGCCGACTTCCATACGGTGTTCAACCTTGCGCTCGCGGCGATCTTCATCCTGCCACTCAATCGCTTGGCGTCACTGCTGGTCCGGCTGATGCCGGAGCGGCGGAAGGCAGCCGATCCCTCGACCCCGCTCTATCTGGATCCGTCGGCGCTTGCCACGCCCACTATCGCGCTTACCTGTGCTGCCCGCGAGGTCATGCACATGGGCGACATCGTCGAGGCGATGCTGCGCCAGACCATGACGGCGTTCCTGACCGACGACCGCAGGCTCGTGAACGACATCGAGCACATGGACGATGCGGTCGATCGGCTTCACGAGGCCATCAAGCTCTACGTGACCGAGATCACCCGCGAGAGCCTCGATGGCCAGAACGGCCAGCGCGCGATGGAGATCATCGCCTTCTCGATCAATCTCGAGCACATCGGCGACATCATCGATAAGAACCTGATGGAGCTCGCCAGCAAGAAGATCAAGAACCGGCTCAAGTTCTCGGAGGAGGGCGCGGCCGATATCGGCGCGCTCCATCAGCGCGTCGTCGATAACCTGAAGCTCGCGCTCGGCGTGTTCATGTCCGGAGAGGTCGCGATCGCCCGCCAACTCCTTCGCGAGAAGGTGCAGATCCGAGAGGTCGAGCGTGCCGCTGCCGAAGGGCATTTTGCCCGCTTGCGCGAGGGTCGCCCCGAAAGCATCGAGACCAGCTCGCTGCACCTCGACGTGTTGCGCGATTTGAAGCGCATCCACTCGCACATCTGCTCGGTCGCTTACCCGGTGCTGGAGGCCGCGGGCGAGCTGCAGTCGACCCGCCTCAAGGAAACGGCGGCGCGCCGGCGCCGGGTTCGCCCGGCCCAATCCTCGGAGCAGCCGCAGTAGCGGACGCCCCCGGCTAGAACGGATTGATGACGTCTAGGAACTGTTGTCCGTAGCGCGGCTGCTGCATGTCGGTTTGCTGGCCGCGGCCGCCGTAGGAGATGCGGGCCTCCGCGAGCTTGAAGTAGTTGATCGTGTTGGTCGAGCTGATGTCCTGCGGCCGGATCACGCCGGCGATCTGCAGCTCGCGCACCTCGAAATTGACCCGAATCTCCTGGCGCCCGTTGACCACCAGGTTGCCGTTCGGCAGGACCTGGGTCACCTCGGCGGCGACTTGCAGGTTGAGCTGCTCCTCGCGCTTCACCTCGGTGGTGGCGGTCTGCGAACTCTTGCCGCTGGTGTCGACGAGATCGGCGACGTTCGCGGCCTTGGGCAGGATCTTCGCGATCTGGCTTTGCAGCCCGTAGAGCTGCGGTATTGCCATATTCGTGGTGCCGGCGCGCGAGAGCCCGGTGTTGTTGTCGAACTGTGCTTTCTCATCAAAGGTCACAAGCACTGTCAAGATGTCGCCGATGGATGCCGCGCGCTGGTCTTTGAAGAAGGCGCGGCTGCCGGCCTGCCAGAGCGAGCTCGGCCGTCGCTCCCCCACGATCGGCTGCGGCATCGGCAGCGAGACCGGCCGGTATCCCGGCTGCCGCTGCGGATCCTGGATCGTGGTCATCGGCGGTGTCTCGCCGATCTGCGAAAGCTTGGTCGCGGTCCCGCAAGCGGCAAGGCTCAGCGCCAGCAGTGGCGCAAGGTAGGCAATCCGGGAAGGGCGGGGACGCATCTTACGAACTCCTTAGGGTGTGGCGCCGATCGTCACGAAGCCGGGTCCGGTGACCACGGCGTCGATGACGCGGCTCGACTTGGTGTTCGCGACGCGGATCACGGCGCCCATGCCGCCGTCGTCCATGGCTTTGCCTTCGGTGCTGAGCCGGAGCGCCCGCGTCTCGAGGAGGATGGTGACGAGCGTCCCGCGGTGAACCACCAGCGGCACCTCGACATCGCTCGTGTGTACGGGCTCGCCGGGCCGAAGCGAATGGCGCGGCGCCTTGCCCACGAGATCGCTGGTCTGGAGGAGCAGGTCGGCGCTCACGCGATCGGTGCGCAGCGTTATCGTCGTCACGTCGCCCGCCACGATGGTCTCGCCCGCCGCCAGCAAGCGGGCGGGCACCGGCACCTCGGCCATGCGAATGAGCCGTCCGCTTACGCGCAGCCGCTCTCCGCCGTCGTTGGTCGAGCTGACAGAGACGAAGGCGGCGAATCGGCCGCTGCGGGGGTCGAGAGTAAGCCCGTCGACCGCCAGCGGACCCGTATCGGTCGCGGCGACCGCGAGGTGCAGCGTCGGCGCGTCGAGCTTGAGCTCGGCGTTCGTCACGGGCGTACGCTCTGACAGCGCCTCGAGCAGGCGCTGGGAGATCTCGTCGGCGCCGACCTCGCGAGTGGCGCGCTCGACCACGACCTGGTCGAACCGCGATGTGGGCTGCCAACC
>DASZHJ010000202.1:0-7572 GCA_035938015.1 Allostellaceae bacterium | reverse complement strand
TGCGCGTGTTGAGTCTGTCTGAACCGGAAGCTGGTAGTGCCTCGGCGGAAGGTCGCATCCAACCGAGGACACTCCGAAGAACGACGGCACAGTGCTTGCCGATTATCTGACGGTGGCGGACCTCGCGGGCGAGCTCGGCGTCACCGTCCGGACCATCCGCAACTGGGAGGCGCTCGGCGAGGGACCGCCGCGCACCCAGCTCGGCCGGCGGGCGCTCTACCATCGCCCGGGCGTGCTGCGCTGGCTCGCCCAGCGCCAGCACACCAAGGACGCGGCGCCGTGAGCGCGCCCGATCTCGCGGCCGAGCTCTGCGCGGCACAGGGCGCGCTTAGCGCCGAGCACCGCGCCAGGCTCCGCGGCCTCGGCATCCCCGATCTGACGCTGGCGATCGGCTTCGTGGGCGTCGCGCGCATCGATCTCGACCGCAGCGGGCGGCGCTATCAGCCGGCCGAAGCGGGCGACGAGGTCTTCCTGACCCCGGCGCGGATCGGGAACCCGGTCTCGCCCGAGGACCCCGACTTCGAGCTGATCGCGCAGTATGGCGAGCTCATCGATCTCGTGGCGTGGCTGCCGGACTATCCCGACCGCTGGGCCACGCGCCGCGGGCTTGCGACCTGGCTCGGCGCGATCTCGCCGCAGCTCGTGCTGCCGCCCGCCGTTCCGATCCGGCGCTCGGTGCTCGCGTGGCTGCGCGCGGGCGCCACGGGCCTTTGCCTGATCCCCGAGAAACCGGGCGAGGCCGAGCGCGCGCTGAGCTTCTGCCAGGCGATCGAGGCGGAGGATCCGGCGCACGCGGGCGAGCTCCGCCGCCTCCTCGAGCGTCCGTTCAAGGGACCGCTCGTCACCGTGAGGGCGGCATGAGACCGCAGGAGGCCTGGGGCAGCCCGCGGCGCATGACCGACCCCACGCCCATCCTCGAGAGCGGGCGGCCCGCCGATCTCCTCAAGCTCACCCCGATCGATCTCGCCAGCTGGGACGGCGAGCCCGTGCCCGAGCGGCGCTGGATCGTCGAGGGCATGATCCCCGAGCGCAACGTCACGCTCCTGGGCGGCGATGGCGGGCTCGGCAAGTCGCTGCTGGCGCTGCAGCTCGGCGTCGCCTGCGCGCTCGGCGGCCGGCCCTGGATCGGGCATCCGACCCGCCCCTGCCGGGTGCTCGGATATTTCTGCGAGGACGACGAGGACGAGTTGCACCGGCGGCTCGCTCCCGTGCTGAGGCACTACGGCGCGCAGTGCTCGGACGTCGCGCAATCGCTGTCGCTGGTGAGCGCCGTCGGCTCCGACAATCTTCTGCTGGAGTTCCCGAGCCCCTACGAGCCCGGCCGTCCGACCGCGCTCTACCACCGGATCCGCGAGACCGCGCTCGAGATGGGCGCCGGCCTCATCCTGCTCGACAGCCTGCACGATCTCTTCGGCGGCAACGAGAACGATCGCCGCCACGCGCGCCAGTTCGTGGCCGAGCTGCGCAAGCTCGCGCTCGCGACCGAGGGCGCCGTGTTCCTGACCGGGCACCCCTCCAAGGACGGCCGCCTGACCGGGAGCGGCGAGGCGGGCAGCACCGCCTGGAACAACGCCGTGCGCTCGCGGCTTTATCTGACCGCGCCGCGCCAGGACCCCGAGGGCGAGGCGCGCGACCACCGCGAGCTCAAGACCATGAAGGCGAACTACGCCCCCGCCGGCGGCGTCTCGAGGATCCGCTGGGAGCGCGGCGTCTTCGTTGAGGACGCCGCGGGCCGCCCGCGCGGGATGGTGGACGCGCTGTCGCTCGACCGCGACCTCGTGGAGGGATTGCGCGCGCTCATCGAGAACGGCGCGCTGGTGCCGGCCGATCCGAACGCGCGTAAGGGATTTGCCAACGCCGTTCGAGAGCTCAAGTCCTGCAAGCGATACGACTGGGGCATCATTTGTGCCGCCCAGGCGCGCCTTGTCTCGCGTGGCACGCTCTGCCGCGTCGAGATGGGGCCTCCCTCGCGCCGGCGCATTTATCTGCGGCCGGCCGACATGATCTATCCGGGCGAGCTCAAGGGTGAGATCGCATGAGCCTTCCGACTCCCTTCCGACCCCCTGTCAACCCGCTTCCGCCTCCCCCCTTCCAACTGGGTTTCAACTCCCTTCCGACCCCCTTCCGACTCTCGCTCTCTCCCTCCCCCATACCCCCTCCCAGGCACACCCTGGGAAGGGCGAGTGTGTCTCACCCCTTCGCTGATCGCTTCGGGGTGCGACTCACCCTGAGCGCGGGCCGAAGGCCCGTGTCGAAGGCTCACCCGCGGCCGATGAAGGGCATCTTGGTCGCCATGATGGTCATGAACTGCACGTTGGCATCGAGCGGCAAGCCCGCCATGTAGAGGACGGCGCTCGCCACGTGGTCCACGTCCATGCGCGGCTCGACCGCCATCTCGCCGTGCGCCTGCGGCATGCCCTTGGTCATGCGCTCGGTCATGGGTGTCGCGGCATTGCCGATATCGATCTGGCTGCAGGCGATGTCGTGCTTGCGGCCGTCGAGCGAGATCGAGCGGGTCAAGCCGGTGATCGCGTGCTTGGTCGCGGTATAGGGCGCGGAGTTGGGCCGCGGCACATGGGCGGAGATCGAGCCGTTGTTGATGATGCGTCCGCCCTTGGGCGTTTGCGATTTCATGATCTTGATCGCCTCCTGCGCGCACAGGAACGAGCCCGTGAGGTTGGCGTCGACCACGGTCTTCCACTGCTCCAAGGTCAGGTCCTCCATGGGAATGCCTGGGGCGCCGGTGCCGGCGTTGTTGAAGAGCACGTCGAGCCGGCCGAATTTTTCCTTCACCTTGGCGAAGAGCGCCTTCACGTCCGCGGGATTGCCGACGTCGGTCGGCACCGCGAGCGCGCGGGCGCCCGCTTCCGACTCGCGCGCGGTCGCCTCGAGCGCGTCCTTGCGGCGCCCCGCGAGCGCCACGCTGTAGCCCGCCTTCAGGAGCGCCAGCGCGGAGGCCTTGCCGATGCCGCTGCTCGCGCCGGTGACAACGGCGACTTTGTTGTGCTGAGCCATGAAGCGTTTCCTTCCTCGGGAGAGATGCCAGCGGAGCTTAGCGCGGGCGGCGAGGCGAGCCTAGGCCGGCCGAGCATCCGAAACTGCCCATTCCCTCGGCATTTGCCGGGCTTTTCCCCTGCGCACAACGCAATGCCGCAATGCAACCGCAGCGGCATGAAAGCCGCTTAGAATCGGGTAATACTGTGGCGTGCAACGCAGCACATTGGGAGGGAGCCAAGGGCGTAGGCCCGCCGATCTGAAGGAGCCCCTCTCATGTCCCTGATCCGCGATACCGAGAACACCCCGCGGGACGCTCACGACCTCGTCGCCGCCATCCACCGCCACTCGATCCAAGAGCTGGAGCGCCTCGCCCGAGCCGAGCGCGCGCGCATGCTCGGAAACCTGATCGCTGCGGCCATTGCTGCCGTGGTGAGGCTGGCGAGGAGTGTGGCTCACCTCTCGCGAGCGCAGCTCGCGAAGGAAGAAGCCTCCTACCGTTCCCGCCGAAGTCTTCCGATCGGCCCGCTGAGCTGATCCGGCTCGCGATCACCTTTCTCGTCATGGCCGGGCTTGTCCCGGCCATCCACGTCTTCCTTCCCCGCAGAAGAACACGTGGATGCCCGCGACAAGCGCGGGCATGACGAGTCTAAAGGTGAGCGGCGCGGAGAGGGAAGATTATCTGAGGGCGGCGCAGGCTTTTTGGATGCGGGTGCAGGCGTCGCGGAGCACCTCGGTCGAGGTCGCGTAGGAGACACGGAAGTGCGGCGAGAGGCCGAAGGCGGCACCCTGCACCACGGCGACGCCCACGGACTCCAGCAGATAGCCCACGAAATCCGTGTCGGTCTCGATCATCTTGCCTTGCGGCGTGCGCTTGCCGATGGTGCCGGCACAGGAGGGATAGACGTAGAAGGCGCCCTCCGGCCGCGGGCAGTGCAGCCCTTGCGCCTTGTTGAGCAGGTCGACCACGAGGTCGCGGCGCTCCTTGAAGGCGGCGTTGTTGCGCGGGATGAAATCCTGCGGGCCCGAGAGCGCGGCGGTGGCGGCCGCCTGGCTGATCGAGCTCGGGTTCGAGGTCGACTGCGACTGCAGGGTCGACATCGCCTTGATGAGCTCGCTCGGTCCGGCCCCATAGCCGATGCGCCAGCCGGTCATGCAATAGGCCTTGGAGACGCCGTTCATGGTGAGCGTGCGCGGATAGAGCTTGGGCTCGACCTGAGCGATCGTGGCAAAGGTGAAGCCGTCATAGAGCAGGTGCTCGTACATGTCGTCCGTCAGCACCCAGACGTCGGGATGCCGCAGCAGCACGTCGGCGAGCGCCTTCAGGTCGGTGGCGCTGTAGGCCGCGCCCGAGGGGTTGGAGGGCGAGTTGAGGATCAGCCACTTGGTCTTCTTGGTGATGGCGGCCTCGAGATCCTCCGCGCGCAGCCGGAAGCCGTTGTTCTGCGAGCACGGCACGGCGACGGGCGTCGCCTCCGCGAGCGCCACGATGTCCGGATAGGAGACCCAATAGGGCGCGGGGATCACCACCTCGTCGCCGGCGTCGAGCGTCGCCATCAGCGCGTTGAACAGCACCTGCTTGCCGCCGGTGCCCACGATGATCTGGTTGGGCGCGTAGGTGAGGCCGTTCTCGCGCTTGAATTTCTCGGAGATCGCCTTCTTGAGCGCGGGCGTGCCCTCGACCGCCGTGTACTTGGTGTCGCCCGCGTCGATCGCGCGCTTGGCGGCGTCCTTGATGTTCTGCGGCGTATCGAAGTCGGGCTCGCCGGCACTGAGGCCGATCACGTCCTGGCCCGCCGCCTTGAGCTCCTTCGCCTTGTCGGACATGGCGATGGTCGGCGACGGCTTGATGCGGTGCATGCGCTCGGCGATGAAGGACATGGGAAGGCTCGCGTGGAATCGGAGGGGAAAAGCGGCGCTACCCTAATGCCCGGGCGGCTCGCGCGCAACGCCAACCAGCGCGCGGCAGTGTTGCACGCCGGCTTAGGGCGGTGCCACGCGCACGCCCTGGAGGTGGGCGCGGTCGATCGATTGCTGGATGAAGCCCGAGGCTTTGGCTTGGCGGACGAACTCGGCGATATAGGCGAGCGCCGCGGTGCGGCCGGGCGAGACCGCGACCGCCGCGGGCACGACCGCGAAGGGCGGGTCCAGCAGCCGCGAGCCCGGCACCTCCGCCGCGACCTTGGCCAGGAACGGCGCGCTCGCCGCGAAGAGATCGGCGCCGCTATTGCGCAGCGTGACGCTCGCGTTGTCGGTGCCGACGAGCACTCGAAAAACGAAAGCCTTCTTCAGCCTTTGCGACAGGAGCTGCTCGTCGATCGTGCCGATGGTAACGCCGACGCGCACCTTATCGCGATCGATGTCCGCGAGATCGCGGAACGTCCTGCCGGGAGCCAGAAGAAGCTCGTGATCGATCAGCACGAAGGCCGGCCCGTAGTCCACGCGGCCTGCGCCGGCGGCATCGCGGCCGGCGAACGCGATGTCCCATTTGAGCGATCCCACGCTCTGGGCGTAGGAGGCCGGGGCGTCGAAAAGGATCGGGTCGAGCGGCAGGCCCGTGCGCTCCGCGAGCGCGCGGGCAAGGTCGGGCGCGACGCCGATGGGCTCTCCCGCGGCATCACGCGAGGCCAGCGCGGGCTCGAACATAAGGAACGCCACGCGGAGCTTGCCGGTGGGCGCGAGCTGAACGCGCGCTTCCGCGGAGACGGCATCGGCCGCGGCGGCGCTGCCGGCCATGGCCTGCAGAATCCCGAGCACCGCCAGCAAGCTCGCAATGCGCGCAACCGCCCGATGACGGCTCATCTCGCCTCCCTCGCCTGGCTCCGATCGCCGGGTCCGCGAGCATAAGGAGGCCGAGCCCGGTTGTCATGACATGACAACCCGGCGCGCCGCGCTCTGGCGTCCGACGGTCGAGCCGCCTATCTTTAGGGACATGCCGACCTTGCTCACCGCCGAACGTCCGCTCGCCGACATCGGGCGCCCGTTCCAGATCCATTCGGAGTTCAAGCCCGCAGGCGACCAGCCGGAGGCGATTCGCGACCTCGTGCAGGGCTTGCGCAACGGCGAGCGCGATCAGGTGCTGCTGGGCGTCACCGGCTCCGGCAAGACCTTCACCATGGTGCATGTGATCGCGGAGCTGCAGCGCCCGGCGCTGATCCTGGCGCCCAACAAGACGCTGGCAGCACAGCTCTACGGCGAGATGCGCAGCTTCTTCCCGGAGAACGCGGTCGAGTATTTCGTATCCTACTACGACTACTACCAGCCCGAGGCCTACGTCCCGCGCACCGACACCTATGTCGAGAAGGAATCGTCGATCAACGAGCAGATCGACCGCATGCGCCACTCCGCGACCCGCGCGATCCTGGAGCGCCGCGACACCGTGATCGTGGCGTCGGTCTCCTGCATCTATGGCATCGGCTCGGTCGAGACCTATTCGGACATGACGCTCACGCTCACCACCGGCGACACGGTCAACCGCACGCAGTTGCTGGCCAGGCTGGTCGAGCTGCAATACCGCCGGAACGACGCCAATTTCCTGCGCGGCGCCTTCCGGGTGCGCGGCGATACCATCGAGCTCTTCCCGGTGCACTACGAGGATCGCGCCTGGCGGATCTCGCTGTTCGGCGACCAGATCGAGGCGATCCACGAGTTCGATCCGTTGACCGGCGAGAAGGCGGCGCAGCTCGACGAGGTGAAGATCTACCCGAACAGCCACTACGTGACGCCGAAGCCGACGCTGCTGCAGGCGATCGAGGAGATCAAGCGCGACCTCAAGCTGCGCGTCGCCGAGTTCAACCAGCTCGGCAAGCTGCTGGAGGCGCAACGCCTGGAGCAGCGCACGACCTTCGACGTCGAGATGATGATGGCGACCGGCAGCTGCGCCGGGATCGAGAACTATTCGCGCTACCTGACGGGACGCCGGCCGGGCGAGCCGCCGCCCACCCTCTTCGAGTACCTGCCGCCGGAGACGCTGATCTTCGTCGACGAGTGCCACGTCACCGTGCCGCAACTGGGCGGCATGTACCGCGGCGACTTCGCGCGCAAATCGACGCTTTCCGAGTACGGCTTCCGGCTGCCCGCCTGCGTCGACAACCGGCCGCTCAAGTTCGAGGAGTGGAACGTGATGCGCGGCCAGACCGTCTACGTCTCGGCCACGCCCGCGGCCTGGGAGCTGGAGCAGACCGGCGGCGTCTTCGTCGAGCAGGTGGTGCGCCCGACGGGCCTGGTCGACCCGGTCTCGATCGTGCGACCCGTGGAGCACCAGGTCGACGACCTGATGGCGGAATGCCGCGAGTGCGCCAAGCTGGGCCAGCGCGTGCTGGTGACCACGCTCACCAAGAAGATGGCGGAGGCGCTGACGGAATACCTGCACGAGAACGGCATCCGCGTGCGCTACCTGCATTCGGACGTCGACACGCTCGAGCGGGTCGAGATCATCCGGGATCTGCGGCTCGGCGTGTTCGACGTTCTGGTCGGCATCAACCTGCTGCGCGAGGGCCTCGACATTCCCGAATGCGCCTTGGTCGCGATCCTGGACGCCGACAAGGAGGGCTATCTGCGCTCGCGCACGGCGCTCAT
>DASZHJ010000201.1:0-18460 GCA_035938015.1 Allostellaceae bacterium | reverse complement strand
CGTAGGTGACGGCACCCTCCCGGGGCCGATCACCAAGCGGCTGACGCAGGCCTATATCGAGTTCGTCGACTGCGATTTCGTGCGTCAATACACGCGGCACTTGGCCTGAGCCTGGAGGCTGACAACGAAGGGGAGCGTCATGGCATCAAATAGGGTGGGATCGCTGGCGATCGCCGTGGTGGCGGTGGTCGCGATCGGCGGTATTTATCTTTATACGCGCAGCTCCGATCAGCCGACGCCAGCCCCGCCGCCGCAGCAGGCTGCAGCGCCCGCGGCTCAGCCGGCCGCTCCTCCTCCGGCGCCCGCCGCTCCGGCAGTGCAGCCGACCGCGCCGCCGCAGCCGGTTGCGGCTCCGACACCTCCGCCTGCCCCGGCCGCGGCGCCGCAACCCGCGGCCGCGCCCGCCGGCGGCGCCGCCTTCACCTGCCCCAAGACCGGCGGCGATCTCGTCTTCGGCGGCGAGGCCAAGGTCAACAGCCTCGACATGTACGCCTCGAACACGATCTCGACGCGCAACAACGCGATGAACATTTTCGAATCGTTGATGACGCGCGACGAGAACTTCAATCCGATCCTCGAGCTCGCGGACTCCCTGGAGGAATCTCCGGACCACCTGACCTACACCTTCAAGCTCCGCGAGGGCGTCAAATTTCACAACGGCAAGAACCTCACGACCGAGGACGTGATGGCGTCTTTCGACCGTTACGCGAAGATCGGCATCGAGCGTGGCAACCTCGCCAACGTCGACAAATGGGAGGCGCCCGACAAATACACATTCGTGATACGCATGAAGAAGGCGCAGCCCACATTCATCGAGGACCTGAGCTCCTTCAGCGTGCCGATCGTGATCATTCCCTCGGAGCAGAAGGATGCGGAACCGCTCCGCCTCGAACCGATCGGCACCGGCCCCTTCCAACTCGTCGAGTATGTCGCCGACAGCCACGTCAAGCTGAAGCGCTATGACGGCTACAAGCCCAACACGAACTACAAGGAACGCACGGGCTTCGGTGGGTACAAGGTCGCCTGCGTCGACACCGTCACCTACCGCATCGTGACCGAGCCGGGCGCGCGGGTCGCCGGCCTGGAAACCGGCGAGCTCATGGCCGTGGAGGACGTGCCGACGAAGGCGCAAGCGGCGCTCAAGACCAACAAAGACGTGGTCCTCCTGTCGTTGGAGAATTTCTGGATCCACATCATGCTGCCGAACACGTCGTTCCCGCCGACGGACAACCTCACCTTCCGCAAGGCGGTGCAGGCGGCGCTCGACATGGACGAGATCATGGATGCCGCGACCGACGGCGCTTACAAGCTGAACGTCGGGTTCCAGTATCCGGGCCGCGCGTTCTACACCGATACCGGCAAGGAGACCTACAACATCAAGGACAAGGAGCTCGCCAAGAAATATCTGCAAGAGGCCGGCTATAACGGCGAGCCGCTGATACTCCTGACCAATCAGGACTACACCAGCATGTATAACGCGGCGCTGGTGGTTTCCGAGCAGCTGAAGGCGGTCGGCATCAACGCCAAGCTCGACGTGGTTGACTGGCCGACCTCAGTGAACCGGCAGCTCAAGGAGCGCGCCGGCTGGAATTTCTTCTTCACGGGCTACGGGACCCAGCCGGCGCTGGGCGCGCTCGCAACGGCAAAGTTCTTCGTCCCGCCGCAGACGGTGTTCTATCCCAAGAACGACGAGCAGGACCCCGACCTGCTCAAGGACTATGCGGACATGCAGGGCCAGCCGGATATTGCCGACCGGAAGGCGGCCTTCGCCCGCATGCAGAAGACCATCCTGGAGCGGGTCTACGCGGTGCCCTTCGGCTCGCTCACTAAGGTGCAGGCAACGCGTGCCAACGTGAAGGGCTTCCAGCCGTTCCGGATTCCGCGTTTCTCCAACGTGTGGATCGAGGGCTAGCGGAGGGCGGGGCAAGCGAGTGGGTCGCGTCATCCTGCGCCGTGTCGCCGGGGCGGTCCCGGTGGTGCTGCTGGTGACGCTCATCACCTTCGGACTGATGCGGCTCATTCCCGGCGATGTCAGCGCGGCGCTGGCGGGCGTCAGCGCTTCGCCCGCGGAGCGCGAGCAGATCCGCCATAATCTCGGCCTCGACCAGCCAGTCCAGGTCCAACTCGTGAAGTGGTACGGCGGCCTCCTGCGCGGCGATCTCGGCCGCTCGCTGTTCCTCGGCAAGCCCGTAGCCCAGGCGACCTTCGAGCGCCTGCCGGTATCGCTCTCGCTCAGCGCCTATGCTCTGGTCTTGACGCTGATCCTTGGCCTGGCGAGCGGTATTCTCGCGGCTATGCGGCAGAATTCCTGGGTCGACCAGGCCGCCATGATCTTCGCGATGCTCGGCATTTCCATGCCGAATTTCTGGATCGGCTTGATGATGATCGTGCTGTTCTCCGTCCATCTCGGCTGGTTGCCGACTGGCGGTTACGTGCCGATCGAGCAGGATTTCCTGGGTTGGCTGCGCACAGCCACCATGCCAGCGGTCTCGCTGGCCCTCCTGCAGGTCGGGCTCTTGGCGCGCATCACGCGCTCCACCATGCTGGAGGCCCTGCGACAGGACTATGTGCGCACGGCTCGCGCCAAGGGATTGCCGAATTACCTCGTGATCGGCAAGCACGCGCTCGCCAACGCCATGATCCCCATCGTGACCGTGGTGGGCATCATCGTAAGCCTGTTGATCTCGGGCTCGGTGGTCACGGAAACGGTTTTTTCGATCCCGGGCGTCGGCCAGCTGCTGACCTCCGCGATCCTCAATCGGGATTACCCGATGATCCAAGGTGCGCTCCTGTTCGTGACGCTCCTCGTGGTCGGCATCAACATCGCCATGGATATCGCCTACGCCTGGCTCGATCCGAGGGTGAGGTACGACGGTGGCTGAGGACGTCGCGACGCTGGGCGCGATGGCGCCGGCTGAGCGGTCCATTGTCGGCGCAACCGCACGCTGGGAGACTGCCCGGAGGCTGCTGCACCACCGCTCGTTCCAGTCCGGGATCAGCCTCTTCGCGATCCTCGTGCTGGCGGCGGCATTCGTGCCGATCATCAGTGGCGCCGACCCGACGAAGCTCTCCATGCGCACGCGCTTCGTCCCGCCCGGCGCCGAATTCCTGTTCGGCACCGACAATTTCGGCCGCAGCCAGCTCGCGCGCGTCGTCTATGGCGCGCGGTTATCCTTGATGATCGGCACCTCGGTCGTGGTGCTGAACGCCATCTTCGGCACGCTCGTCGGCGCGCTCTCCGGCTATTTCCACCGGCTGGATAATCCGATGATGCGGTTCAACGACGCGCTGATGGCGTTTCCGCCGGTTCTGCTGGCGATCGCCGTCACTGCCGTGCTCGGTCGCTCCACGCCCAACGTGATTGTGGCCCTCGCCATCGTCTATATCCCTCGCACCGCGCGCATCGTGCGCGCCTCGGTGCTGGTGATCCGGCAGATGGAATTCGTGCAGGCGGCGGTGGCGGCGGGGGCGGGACATTGGCGCATCCTGCGCCGACACATTCTGCCGAATGCGATGGCGCCGCTGATCGTCCAGCTGAGCTTCCTCTTTGCCTACGCGGTGCTGACCGAGGCGACGCTGAGCTTCCTGGGGCTCGGCGCGGAGCCGCCGACGCCGACCTGGGGCAACATCATGGCGGAGGGACGCCAATATATGCGCGAGGCACCGTGGATCATCGCCATTCCCGGCGGAGCCCTCGCGCTCGCCGTGATGTCGCTCAACCTGCTCGGCGACGGCTTGCGCGACGTACTCGATCCCAGGCTCAAGATCCAGCAGTGACGCTGCTGTCGGTCAGTAACCTGCGCGTGGTCTTCGGCAGCGGCCAGGGCGAGCTCCCTGCGGTGGACGACGTCGGTTTCGACGTGGCCGAGGGCGAGGTGCTCGGCATCGTCGGCGAATCCGGCAGCGGCAAGAGCGTGACGGCGCTCTCGATCATGGGGCTGCTGCCGAAACCGCCCGCCCGGGTCGCTGCGGGCTCGATCAGGTTCCAGGGCGAGGATCTTCTCGGCTTCACCGAGCGCGAGCTACGCGGGATTCGCGGGCCCGGTATCGGCATGATCTTCCAGGAGCCGATGACCTCGCTCAATCCGGTCTTCACCATTGGCGATCAGCTGATGGAGACCGTTCGCGTCCACGAGCGCGTGAACGCGGCGGCGCAACGCGCGCGCGCGATCGCAATGCTGGCGAAGGTCGGCATCGCCGAACCCGAGCATCGGCTGCGCGATTATCCGCACCAGCTCTCGGGCGGCATGCGCCAGCGCGTGATGATCGCCATGGCACTCGCTTGCAGCCCGAGGCTCTTGATTGCGGACGAGCCCACCACGGCGCTCGACGTCACCATCCAGCAGCAGATCCTCGAGCTCCTGCTGGATCTTCGCGAAGAGCTCGGCATGGCCATCATCATCATCACCCACAATATGGGCGTGGTGGCGGAGATGGCGGACCGGGTGATCGTGATGTATGCAGGGCGGATCGTCGAGCGTGCGCCGGTAACCGAGCTCTTTGAGCGGCCGGCGCATCCTTATACCCGCGGCCTCCTCGAGAGCATTCCTGCGCTCGCGGACGAGCGGGATCGCCTGATGACGATTCCAGGCATGCTGCCGAACCCTGCGGCCCTGCCGCCGGGCTGTCGGTTCGAGCCGCGCTGCCCGTGGCGGATCGCCGCTTGCGCCGCGGCGGTGCCGCCGCTGATGCCGCTGCGCGAAGGCCACGAGAGCGCCTGCATCCGCCAGCGCGAGCTCGCGACGTCATGACGCCGCTGCTGCGGGTCGAGCGGCTCACCAAGCACTTTCCGGTGCGCCACGGTGCGCTCTTCGGGCGCGGCAGAGGTGTCGTGCACGCAGTCGATGCGGTGAGCTTCGAGGTGCGGGCCGGGGAGACGCTGGGTCTGGTGGGCGAGTCCGGCTGTGGCAAATCCACCGTCGGCCGCATGCTGCTCAGGCTCATTCCGCCCACGTCGGGCGTGATCGAGTTCGAGGGCGACGATCTCCTGCGCCTCGCGCCCGATGAGATGCGGGCGCGCCGGCAACACATGCAGATCATCTTCCAGGACCCCTATGGCGCGCTCAATCCGCGCATGACGGTCGAGGATATCGTCAAGGAACCGATCGAGATTCATGGCGCGCTCGATGGCGCCGGTGCGCGTCGGCGGGTGGCGGAGCTGCTCGACCGCGTCGGGCTCGCCGCCGAGCACGGGCGGCGATATCCGCATGAGTTCTCCGGCGGGCAGCGGCAGCGGATCGGCATCGCCCGCGCGCTCGCGCTCAACCCGCGATTCATCGTGTGCGACGAGCCGGTCTCCGCTCTCGACGTATCGATCCAGGCGCAGATCGTGAACCTGCTGCAGGACCTGCAGGACGAGCGGGGCCTTGCCTACCTCTTCATCGCTCACGACCTCGGCGTGGTGAAGCACATCTCGGACCGGGTCGCCGTCATGTATTTGGGCGAGATCGTCGAGGTCGCGGAGAAACGTGCGCTCTATGCGGAACCGCTGCATCCCTATACGCAAGCGCTGATCGCCGCCGTGCCCGAGGCGAAACCGCGCAAGGGACGGCGCAAGGCGGCGATATCGGGCGAAATCCCCAGCGCGCTGAACCCGCCCACGGGCTGTCGCTTTCACACTCGCTGTCCCCGTGTAATGCCGGTCTGTCGCCAGATCGCGCCCGCGACGACCGAGCCCAAGCCCGGCCACCGCGTCGCCTGCCACCTTTATCCGCAGCCGGCCACCGAGAGAGCGGTTCCGACGAGGTCGATTGTTCAGGTCGCCTCTACGCCTCGGGGGTAGGAGGGTTCATGCGGAACGGCTGGTGAGCCGCCAGCGCGTCCACCGCCATGCCGCTCAGGACCGGATCAAGAGGACCATGGCCACGCCTTGCCGAGATCGCCGCCCCACCGCCGTTCGCCCGCGTGCTTGCATTGCCGACGCGCTGCAAACCGCCGGGATGCGAAGGCGCCGCGGAAGGCCGCACGAAGTCCCGGCTTTGTAAGACCGAACCCACCGTTGGGTGCCCAGACCATGCTCAACCCATTGACGACCTTGGCATCTTGGTGGCTGAGCAAGTCCGGTGGCTTTCGCGAAAAACGTCCGAAACCTCGTTCGAAGGCCGGAATCGGCGTTGAATCGGAGGAAATCCATCCAACTGAACGGGACCCGCTTCCGTTCAGGTCGTCGGCAGCTCGCCCTCGGCACGCAGCATGCGAAGGCTCTCGCGGAGCGCCCGCGCCGTGTCCTCGATCTCGGCTTTGCCGTGCGCCGCAGAGGTGAAGCCGCTGATCCGGCCGTTGACGTCGACGCCGTTGGCGAGAAGGGCCAAGCGGATCATGCGCGCGAGCGGCGCGGGATTGCCCAGGAGTTCCTTGTAGTCGAGGGTCGTGGGATCGAAGCGGTGGGGATCGATCGCCCGCTGCTTCGGATTGAGGAAGAAGTGGAAGCCGCTGAAGGTGCCGTGCACCGCCCACGGCACGCGCTCCTCCGCAAGCACATCGTTGAGCGCCGCCCGGAGCGAGGCGGCCGTTGCGCTCGCCCGCTTGCAGGGCTCGCCGGTGCCGACGATCTCCAGCGCGGCAATTCCGGCCGCGGCCGAGAGCGGATTGGCATTGTAGGTGCCGGGATGCGCGATTTTCTCGCGCTTCTTGCGCTCGGTCGCGTCGAAGTCGAGATCGTCCAGGATGTCCCGCCGACCGGCGACCGCGCCGCCGGGCAAACCGCCCGCAAGAATCTTGGCGAGCGAGGTCAGGTCGGGCTTGATGCCGAATTCACCTTGTGCGCCGCCGGGCGAGACCCGGAAGCCCGTCACGACCTCGTCGAAGATCAGGAATATTCCGTGTTTCCTGGTCTCCTCGCGCAGCATGTGGAGGAAGGATGGCGGCAGCGGCGCTGCGCCGAAGCTCGTTCCGGTCGGCTCCAGGATCACGCAGGCGATGTCGTTGCGGCTTGCGAAGGTGCGTCGGACTGCCTCGACGTCACCGGGCGGCAGCAGGATCACATGCTCCGCAATGCCCGCGAGCACGCCCACGGTCGGCGTGCCGTCGAAATGATTGGCGTGGCCCGAGGTCATGTGGTCGTGCCAACCGTGGAAGTGCGTGAGGAAACGCACGAACTTGGACTTGCCGGTGATCGAGCGCGAGAGCCGCACCGCCATCAGCGTGGCCTCGGTGCCCGACGAGGTGAAGCGCACGCTCTCGGCCGACGGGACGAGCTTGCGCACCAGCTCCGCCCAGCGAACTTCACGGGGATGGTTGGCGCCGAAATGCGTGCCCTGATCGAGCGCCGCGTGGGTTGCGGCTACCACGCTCGGGTGATTGTGCCCGAGGAGCAGCGCGCCGTGCCCGCCGAAATAGTCGACGTATTCGTTGCCGTCCACATCCCATTTGCGCGCGCCGCTGGCGCGCTCGACATAGATGCCATAGGGCTTCAGGTACCGGGCGTCGTGGGCTATGCCGCTCGGCAGCAGCTCCTGTGCCTTGGCCGCGAGGCCCGCCGATGTCGGCGTGCGCTCGCGATAGGCTGCCACGATCTTGGAGTTAGTCAGGCTGGTGTCGGGCATGAAGTCGGCTCCTGGAGGGGTGGCTGGGCTCGCGCGAGCGCTGGAAGCGTAAGCTCCAATCATATCCCAGGCAGCCCTGGCATCGCCATGCAGAAGCTGCGGAGCACCGTGGACACCCTCGCATCGGGCCGCCATGATGCCGTCGAAAAGCGAGGTTTCGGGGATCGCGCATCACGTGCAAACGGCGGCGGACCAGGCGGCTCTTGCCTATTGGGAATTTCGCTCGCGGGAATGGCGCGTTTCACCGCCGCTGACGCCTGCGGCGGAGGACATCGCTTGGTACGAGGCGAGTGCGGCGGAGTGCGCGCGGTCCGAGGGTGCTCGGCCGCTTCGGGCGGTTCTCCTGGGCGTCACGCCGGGGATTGCGGCCATGACATGGCCTATGGGCACCAGATTGCTCGCGGTCGATTGGGCCAACGGCATGCTGCAGCACGTGTGGCCGCGCGCGGGCTTTCCCGAGCATACCGATGTCGTGCGCGCGGACTGGCGCGAGCTTCCGATCGCCGCCGGGACGATCGACTTCGTAATCGGGGACGGCTGCTATGCGGCGCTCGGCAGCCTCGCGGAGGCGCGGCGCCTCAACCGGGAGATCGGGCGCGTTCTCAAAGCGCGGGGCTGGTACTGCATGCGCGCGTTCTGTCGCTCCGATCGGCCGTCGCCCGCCGAGCTCTTCGAGGAATTGGAGTCCGAGCCCGTCGACAATCTCGATCTCTTCCGCTGGCGGCTGGCCATGGCCGTGCATGAGAATTCCGCCGATGGTGTCGAATTGGGCAAAGTGTGGCGCATCTGGCAGGACCGCCTCCGGCACTCGTGCTCCGATGCCCGGCGCTGGTCGGCGGACCAGCGTCTGAACATGGCGCGCTGGGAAGGTGTGGAGGCGCGGTTCCTCTTTCCCTCACTCGAAGAGCTCTGCGAGCTCGCGGGCCCGGAGTTCGATCTCATTGGGTGCGAACGGCCGGGCTACGAGAGCGCCGAGCATTTCCCACGCCTCCTCATGCGCGCGCGGCGGAGCCCATGACCGCCGATGCCGTTGCCTATCATGCGCTGACGCGGCCCGAGGCCGTCGCCGTGATCCACGATGGCCGCCGGATCACTTACGCGGACTTCCATGGCGATATCTGGAAATTCATCCGGGGCGTACAAGAGCTCGGGCTGACCCCCGGCGATTCGGTGGCGGTCGGGTGCGCGGATTTTTATGCGCACTGGTTGTTGTTGCTCGCCTTCGAGCGCTTGGGCATTGGCACAGCCTCATTGGCGCCGCGCGAGGATCTCGCGTCGGCCTCGCGGCTCCTGTCGACCATGGATCTGGTACTGAGTGACACCGCAATTCCCGGGACGATTCCGATCAAGCGTTACCAATCTCTGAGCCCAGCGTGGTTGCAGCGCGTCTTCGCCCTCGAGCCTCAGCATTTGGAGCCGTCGGTGTCGAGGTTGCCCAGCGACGTGGTCAGGGTCCTCCGGACGTCCGGAACCACCGGTGCCTCGAAGCGCATGCTGCTGCGCCGCCGCCACCATGAGGCGCGACTCGCCCGCTGGACATGCTTCGGAATCGCCCGCGAGCACCGCTACCTCGTCTCCATGCCCTTCACCATGCACGCCGTCTATTCCGTGGCGACCGCCTATATTCGAGCGGGAGCGACGGTCGTCAACGACGGCAAGCTCGAGCTCGGCGAGGCGCTTACCGCCTACGATATCAACCACGTGATCCTGATGCCGAAGCAGCTTCGGCATATCCTGGAACGCGTGCCCGGCAATGCTGCGAGACCGCGCAAGCTGCTGATCTCCTCGCTGGGTGCCACCTTGCCGGCTCCGCTGCGCAGGAAAGCGCTGGCACTGGTCGCGGCGGTCGTCCTGGACATGTACGCTTGCAACGAAGTGGCGCTCGTGGCGGTCACGGGGTTCGACGGCGGCACTCCGCATGGCACCCTTTGGCCGGGTGTCACCATCGAGATCGTCGATGAGCATGCGAACGTGCTGCCCTATGGCCAAGCGGGCACCATGCGCATCGCCACCGATGCGATGGTGGAAGGATACCTGGACGATCCCGAGACCACCGGCCGAATGTTCCGGGGTGGTTGGTTCTACCCCGGCGACGTCGGCGTCCTCCACGGTGCCCGTCGCCTCCAGGTGCTGGGCCGGGTGGACGAGCTCCTGAACGTCGGCGGCGAGAAGATTTCTCCAGCGAACGTCGAGGAACTGATCATGGTGGAGGCCGGGGTCGACGACGTCGGCGTCTGCACGATCCCCGACGGAGAAGGCGTCGAGCAACTCTGCATCGCCGTGGCGGGCGACGTCGCAACAGACCCAAAGGCCCTGGAGCGCATCGGGCAGCTGCTGGGCCACGTGCGCGTCGGTAATGTCTTCGTAACGGGCGTCCCAAAGATCCCACGCACCGCGACGGGCAAGATTCAGCGCGCTCTCTTGAGGACTGCGGCACTCGACGCCATCAAACTGGCCGGGGTGGTCTAGGCGCGATCAGGGGGTGGTCCGGTGCCGCGGTTGTGAGTCAGTTAAGTATCTGTTATTTGGTAGAAATCAGCCCCTTGGAGATCGTCCAAACACGATGCGCTTTGCACCCATCCTATTGCCGGCGCTTGCCGTCGGTGCGCTGTTCATATCGGGCGATATGACCGCGGTGAGCCAGACCAAGCCCAAGGAAAAGGCGGCACCGCCGCCCGCCGTCCAGGTGCCATTGAAAGGCACCACCCCCGAGGCTGCGCCGTCCGGCGACAATCAGCCGCCGCCCTCGGGTTGGGCCAGCCGGTGCGCGTCGGACGGGCGCCAAAGCGCGCTCGACTGCAGCGTCGAGCAGAGCATCATCGAGACCAAGTCGCGCCAGCTTCTGATGCAGGTCGTCGTCCGCGTGCCGCCTGATTCGCGCAAGCCCGTCCTGACCATCCAGCTTCCCCTCGGTCTGTTTCTGCCTGGCGGCGTCACGCTGCGGTTCGACGAGGGCAAACCGGATCGGTTCGATGTGCAGACCTGCGATCAGAAGGGTTGTTATCTCCAGGTGCCCGTTTCCAACGAGATGCTGCAGGCGACGGGAAAGGACAAGCAGATGTTGGTAACCTTTCAGAACCTCAGCAAGCAGGATATTGCCGTGCCCGTGCCGCTCAACGGCTTCATGGTCGCCTATCAGAAGATCCAATAAGACGCGCGCGTCGGGGCCCGACGCGCGCCCGCTCACGGTGGGGTTGCAGGTGTTTTCTAGCACGGATCAGGGCATCGACTGGTCGATCATCACGGCGGCCACGCTGATGACCTCGGCGCCGCTGCTGCTCGCCTTCGTGGTCTTTCAGCGGCAGTTCGTGCAGAGCTTCATGCGCGCGGGAATCCGCTGAGCTCCTACTCCGGCGCTTGCAGGCGATACCCGACGCCGGTCTCGGTCAGCAGATAGCGCGGCCGAGTCGGATCTTCCTCCAGCTTCTGGCGAAGCGTGCGGATGTACACGCGCAGGTACTGCACGTCCTCGCCATGCGCGGGCCCCCAGACTTCGCGCAGCAGGAACTGGTGGGTCAGCACTTTGCCGACGTGTTTGACCAGGCATTGCAGAAGATCGAATTCCTTGACCGAAAGCTTGATTTCGACACCCCTCAGCGTCACCAGTCGGCGAGCGACATCGACCGCGAGCTCGCCAGAGTGAAACACGGGCATCTCGCCCTGCTGCTGGAGCCGGTGGCGCAGGGCCGTGCGCACGCGCGCGATCAGCTCCTCCATACCGAAGGGCTTCGTCATGTAGTCGTCGGCCCCGAGATCGAGCGCGCGGACCTTTTCCTTCTCGTCGTTGCGGACGGACAGCACAATCACCGGCACGAGCGAGGTGCGGCGGAGCTGCTGCAGCGCCTCGGTTCCATCCATGTCGCCAAGACCGAGGTCCAGGATCACCAGGTCCGGCGGATGGGCGCGCGCGAGCTCAATCGCCTGGGCTCCGCTTTCGGCTTCGTCGATGTCGTAGCCGTGCGCCACAAGACCCGTACGGAGGAACCGTCGAATGGCCGCCTCGTCGTCGACCACGAGTATGCGGGTGGTCCGGGTCACGCGACAGATGCCGCCACGCCGTCGGCGGTCGCGGCCTCCGGGACCGGCAAGGCGATGATGAACCGGGCGCCAGACCGCTCCGTACGGTTCGAGGCCGTGATACGCCCGCCCATCCCCTCGATGAAGCCGCGGCAGATGGAGAGACCGAGCCCGGTGCCCGCCGGGCGATTGTCGCCCTCGCTCGCGCGATGAAACTTGTCGAAGATCCGCTCGATCTGCTCCGGGGGAATGCCGGGGCCCTCGTCCTCGACTTCGAGGGCGACAGTGCGGCCGGCGCCATATCCTCGGATGCGCACGAGCGAGCCGCGCGGCGCGTATTTCGCGGCGTTGTCGAGAAGGTTGAAGAGCGCCTGCTCAAAAATCGCGACGTCGATGGAGACCATAGGGAGATCTGCCGCAAGATCGACCTCGATCTTATGATGCGCAAGGATACGCGCTGCGCGGCGCAACGCGGTCTCCACGATCTCGGCGAGATCCACCATCTCGCGCTTGAACTCGATGGTGCCTGATTCGAGCCGCGTCGTGTCGAGCAGATTGCCGACGAAGCGATTGAGCCTCTCGGCCTCCTCTTGAATGGTCGCCATCAACTCGTCGCGCGCCTCGGCGGGATAGCGCCCGTCGGTGCTGCGCAGCGCGGTAATCGATCCGATAATCGAGGCGAGCGGCGTCCTCAGATCGTGCGAGATCGACGAGAGCAGGGTCGCGCGTAGCCGCTCTGTCTCCGCCTGCACGCGCGCCTCGTCGATGCTCTCCGCGAGACCGATGCGTTCAATGGCGACGGCGGTCTGGTCCGTCAAGGCGTCGAGCAGTCGGCGCTCGTCCGGCGTCAGCAACGGACCCGGCCGGTCGCGATCGATCCCGAGCACGCCGACCGTGCCGCGCTCCGTGCGCATGGGCAGGAAGAGGCGCTTCGCGCCCGGGAGCGTATCGGCGCCGCGTCCCGCCGCTCGATTGTGATCCCAGGTCCATTTCGCCGCGGCAACGTCGGCCTCGTCGAGCGTGTCCTCGGGCGGATATCCCGCGCGCAGTGCGATGCTGTCGCCTGCCGGAAGCAGCACGACGATGCGGACCTTCAGCATCAGCGCCACCTGATGGCAGAACGCCCAAAGCAGGTCGTCGAGTTCGCCGATACCGGCGAGCTTGCGGCTGAAGGCGTAGAGCTCGGCGGTCGCCTTGGCGCGGCTTTGCGCGGTTAGGGCTTGGCTTCGCGTGCGCGCGGTCAAATTGCTGGTGAAGACCGCGACGATACCGAAGAAGATCAGCGCCACGACATTCGCGGGGTCCGCGATGGTGAAGGTATAGAGTGGAGGCAGAAAAAAGAAATTGTAGGCGAGCACCGAAAGGAAGGCCGCGCAAAGAGATGGCACAAGACCATAGATGATGGCGCTGAAAAGCACGGCCGACAGGAACACCAGCGAGATGTTCGGCACGACAATGATAAAGCGATCGATCCCGAGGGCGATCAGGAGCGCGATCCCGACCGTGAGCGCGCTCACGAGATAGGGCAGGGGATCGAAGGCGTCACCGTCCTGGCGCGTGCGCACGGTCTTTTCGGGGATCGGCTCGCCTTCGCCCGCGACGATCTGAATGCCGATGGTACCCGCCCTGCGCATGAGGTCGGAGGCGACCGAGCCGTAGAGCAGCTGCTGCCAGCGCAGGCGCTCGGATTTGCCGAGAATGATCTGGGTCACGTTGTTCGCCTGCGCGAAGGCAATCACGTCATCGGCGATGCGGCTACCGGGCACTGTGATGGCCTCGGCGCCCAGCCGCTCCGCGAGCCGCAGCGTGTCGGCGATCCGGTCGCGCTCGACCTCGCTGAGCCGATGGTGGCGGGACGTCTCCACGTAGAGCGCCGTCCATTTCGCCTTGAGTTGGTCGGCGATGCGGCGGGTCTGGCGCACCAGCTGTGCCGAGATCGGATTCTCGCTGACACAGACCAGCAGGCGCTCTCCCGCGGCCCAGGGGCCGCTGATGGCGTGCGCCTGCATATAGGTGAGCATTTGCTCGTCAACACGCTGCGCGGTACGACGCAGCGCGAGCTCGCGCAAGGCGGCAAGATTGCCGGGCAGGAAGTAATGGCGGAGCGCGCGCTGTGCCTGATCGCGTACGTAAACCTTGCCCTCCCGCAGGCGCTGCATCAGGTCTTCGGGCGTGAGATCCGTCACCTCGATCTCATCCGCGCGGTCGATGATGCCGTCGGGTACCGTCTCGCGCACGCGGATGCGTGTGATCTGTGCCACGACGTCGTTGAGGCTCTCGACGTGCTGGATGTTGAGGGTGGTGTAGACGTCGATGCCGGCTGCCAGCAGCTCCTCGACGTCGAGATACCGCTTGGGATGCCGGCTGCCGGGAGCGTTGGTGTGGGCGAGCTCGTCGACAAGCGCGAGCTTGGGCCGTCGCGTGAGGACGGCGTCGAGATCCATCTCGTCGAGCGTGTGGCTGCGATACTCGATCCGCCGGCGCGGGATCACCTCGAAGCCGCGGACAAGCTGCTCGGTCTCGATCCGGCCATGGGTCTCGACCACGCCGATCACGGCGTCGATGCCCTCCCGCCGGCGGGCCGCCGCCTGCTGCAGCATTTCGTAGGTCTTGCCGACGCCGGGTGCCGCGCCTAGGAAGATCTTGAGCTTGCCGCGGCGCTCCGCCCGGGCAGCCTCCAGCAGTGCCTCAGGCGAAGGGCGGTGGTCCCCACGGGGTGGATCGGATGTAGTCATTGGGCGCTTATCATGCCCTATCGAGCCGCCCGCGTCAGCGCGCAGGCGCGCTCGCGTCAGAACGGCAGCACAAAATCCGCGGCGACGGTGAGCTGATGGTCCATCTTCGAGTCGTTGAAGGGATGGGTGCCGTTCAACGACTGGTCGTACCGGATCTCGGGCCGAATCACGAAGCCGTCGAAGGACTTGGGCACCGGCGGCTTCAGGTTTAGGCCGAGGGTGAGCGCGCCATAGGTCGTCTTACCGCCGCCCACGACATGGCCGGGCAGGGTCGAGAGGCCTCGCTCGGAATTCGCGAAGTCGACCGGTGTCTGAAAGCTCGCCACGAACGCGCCGTTATCGTCGCGCCAAATCTCGCCGCGGCCGATCACCGTGAGCCAGTCGTTGGCGCTATAGGCGGCGTACTGAGCGACGCCGCCGCCCGAGGCGTGCAAGCCGTCGTCGTGGATGTAATTGAGGTCGGTGGTGAGGGTGAGTGCATCGCTCGCCTTCCAGACGACCGTGATGTCGTTGACGTATCGCAGCGCGCTGTTGACCCGTATGGGCGCGCCGGTCGAGGTCATCGCGCCCTCGGGATTCTCCGGTCCGATATGGCCGAGCGCCAACACCGTCAGGTTGCCGCCGAGCAGGTTTAATCCGAACCCGACCTGGCCCTTCGGAAAGGCGTCGTTGTTCATACCCTTCTCGCCGACCCATGCGTTCACGCCGGTGTCGATGCCGGCATAGAGGTCGACGATTCCCGTGAGATGTGTCGTAGTCAGCACGCCCGTGTGCTTGGCGGGCACGCCGAAGTTGAAAATGTAGGAGCGCGAGTAGAGGCTGTTCTGGGATGCGTCGATCGACTCCGCGCCCATGGGCGAGACGAACTGACCGAGTTTCGCGTCCAAGCCTCCTTCGCCGATGCCGGGTATGTGGATGCTGCCATAGGCCTCGACGATGTCGAACTGGTTGGTGTCGTGGATCACACGGTCGAGCTGGTTGAAGAGGTGCGTGAACCGAGCATCCGAGCCGTACATGATCTGGGTCTTGAAGCCGAAATCCCAGCCGGTCGCCTTGGGATCGAGTGGCCGCTCCGCGGTGAGCATCAATTGGTTCAGGACCGACCGGTTCGAGTGATCGTCGAACAGCCGGCCGAGATTCCGCTGGTTGTGAGGATCGTCAACATTGCCGGTGATACCGGCCTCGAGATGACCCGAGAGCTTGAGCGTATCGGCCCAGGTGGCTGGTGCCGGATTCGTGGGCTCCGGCTGCGCCTGAGAAAGCTCCGGCGGTGTCGACGCCGGATCGGCCGCGTGGGCTCGGGAGCTGGCCCAAATCGCGGCCAGGGCCACAAAACCAACGATAGATGTCGCCCTCATTAACTGGGCTCCTGGACTACCCCTCGTCTGCCGCGTGAGTGCTCCCAACGCCGCCTACTTCAAGCCATCCAACGCGAGGTTGAGCTTGAGCACGTTGACGCGTGGCTCCCCGAGAATGCCGAGGGTGCGAGGTTGGACGTTGTCGTCCACGAGCTGGCGCAGCTTCTCCTCGGAAACGCCGCGAGCCTTCGCGACCCGTGGCACTTGGAAATAGGCGCCGGCCGGCGTGATGTCGGGGTCGAGGCCGCTCGCCGAGGTCGTGACGAGATCGACCGGGATCGGCTTGTCGCTCTCTTCCTTGAGCTTGCCGGCATCGTCCTTCACGCGGTCGACCAGAGCTTGGCTGGTCGGCGCCAAGTTCGAGCCGCTGGAATTGTCGGCGGCATACGGAACCGAGATCGTCTTCGTAGGGTCCTTCGGGTCGGGCTCGCTGGTCGCGGAGGGTCGGCCATGGAAGTACTTCGGGTCCGCGAAGTTCTGGCCGATCAGCTCGGAGCCGATCACTTTGCCGTCCTTCGTGATCAAGCTGCCGTTCGCCTGATGCGGAAACAGGAATTGGGCGACCCCGGTGATCGCCAGCGGATAAACGAGGCCGGTGATGATCGTCATGGCGGCGATCATCACGATGGCGGGACGGATCTGCTTCAACATGGGTATTGCTCCTCAGGCCAGACCGATCGCGGTGACGATCATGTCGATGACCTTGATGCCGATGAACGGCACGATGATGCCGCCGAGACCGTAGATCACGAGATTGCGGCGCAGGATGCTGGCGGCGCCGGCGGGCCGGTAGGCGACGCCGCGGAGCGCGAGCGGGATCAACGCGATGATGATCAAGGCATTGAAGATGATAGCGGAGAGGATAGCGCTCTCCGGCGTCTTCAGGCCCATCACGTTGAGGATCTGAAGCTGCGGATAGAAGGCCACGAACATCGCGGGGATGATCGCGAAGTACTTCGCGACATCGTTGGCAATCGAGAAGGTCGTGAGCGCGCCACGGGTCATCAGCAGCTGCTTTCCGATTGCCACGATCTCGACGAGCTTGGTGGGATCGCTGTCGAGGTCGACCATGTTGCCGGCTTCACGCGCGGCCATGGTGCCAGTGTTCATGGCGACGCCCACGTCCGCCTGCGCCAACGCTGGCGCGTCGTTGGTGCCGTCGCCGCACATCGCCACCAGCTTGCCCTTCGCCTGCTCGTCGCGAATCAGCTTGAGCTTGTCCTCGGGCGTCGCTTGCGCCAGGAAATCGTCGACCCCGGCCTCCGCGGCGATCGCCGTTGCCGTCAGCGGGTTGTCGCCCGTGATCATGACCGTGCGGATGCCCATCTGCCGGAGCTCCGCGAAGCGCTCGCGGATGCCGCCCTTGATCACGTCCTTGAGGTGGATGACGCCGAGGATCCGGTTGTCCTTGGCAACCGCCAGCGGCGTGCCACCGGACTTCGCGATCTTCTCGACGACGGGCTTCAGCTGCGGCGGTTCGGGCATATTGGCATTGCTGCTCTGCTGGCGGACATAGCCGACGATCGAATCGACGGCGCCCTTGCGGATCGAGTGGCCCTCGACGTCGACGCCGCTCATGCGCGTCTGCGCGGAGAACGGAATGAACTTCGCATTGAGGCCCGCCATCTCGCGACCCCGGAGCTTGTACTTCTCCTTCGCGAGCACCACGATCGATCGGCCTTCCGGCGTCTCGTCGCTCAAGGAGGAGAGCTGGGCCGCGTCCGCGAGCTCGGCATCGGTGACGCCGGGGAGGGGCACGAACTCGGTCGCGACGCGGTTGCCGAGCGTGATGGTGCCGGTCTTGTCGAGGAGCAAGGTGTCTACGTCGCCCGCCGCCTCGACCGCGCGGCCCGACATCGCGAGCACGTTGAAGCGGACCAGCCGGTCCATGCCGGCGATGCCGATGGCCGAGAGGAGCGCGCCGATGGTGGTGGGGATGAGGCACACGAAGAGCGCGATCAGCACCACGACCGCCACCGCACCGCCAGCATAGGCGGCGAAGCTCGGGATGCTCACGGTCGCGAACACGAACATAATGGTCATGCCCGCGAGCAGGATGTTGAGCGCGATCTCGTTCGGTGTCTTTTGTCGGACGGCGCCTTCGACGAGCGCGATCATGCGATCGAGGAAAGTGTCACCCTGCGCCGCGGTGATCCTGACCTTGACCCAGTCGGAGATGACGCGCGTGCCGCCAGTGACCGCCGAGCGGTCGCCGCCACTCTCGCGGATGACCGGCGCGGATTCGCCGGTAATCGCGGATTCGTCGACCGACGCGATGCCCTCGACGACATCGCCGTCGCTCGGGATGGTGTCGCCTATCTCCACTAGGACAATATCGCCCTGCTTCAAGGTCGCGGCCGGCACCTGCTCGAAACGCCGTGCCTCCGAGCCGACCAACCGCTTGGCCATGGTCTCAGTCCGCGTGCGGCGCAGGGTATCCGCCTGCGCCTTGCCGCGGCCCTCGGCCACGGCTTCCGCGAAGTTGGCGAACAGCACGGTAAACCACAGCCAAGCCGCGATCTGCCCCGAGAACACGGCGTTGGCACCGACGACGGTGCTGCCCCCGACAAACAGATCCCGCAGGAAGAAGATCGTGGTGAGCGCGGACACGATCTCGACCACGAACATGACGGGGTTCTGGATCAGCGTCCGCGGATTGAGCTTTCGGAACGAGCCCCAGATCGCCGGCACGATGAGCGAGCGGTCGAACAGCGAGAGCGGCTGCACGTGCCGCTTGAAGAGCCCGGTGCGGGGCGAGTCGGCGGGCGTGGCGATCGTCATGGCGAGGCGTCCTTGGAGGAGGATC
>DASZHJ010000200.1:0-3811 GCA_035938015.1 Allostellaceae bacterium | reverse complement strand
GGGCGAGACCAGCGAACTCGCCGCCGCCTGCGTGCTCGCGCGCCGGCGCCGACTCGGTCCTTATCGAGCCGCCGGCAGGCGCGCGGAGTTTCGGCAGAAGGATCTTGCGGCGCTCGCGCGCGCCGGCTTCCCGCTCGATATCGCTCGCCGAGTGCTCGCAGCCCGCGATCCGGACGCACTCGAGCGCCTCATGCACGGCGTTGAGGACTAGGGCGTCCGAGCGCCGTCACCCGCCGTCGCCGACGAGAGTGAAGGGAGCCCAGAACATCGGGTGAGCGTAGGAGAACAGTGTTTTCTTCGTTGCGGGATCGACATCGCCGGCTCCATCGATCAGCGCCAGCTCGGCTTGCCGCAACGCCTCCGCGCGCGCGAGGCGCGGGTCGTCGGCGATGCGCTTGAAGAGGTCGGTCGTCAGCGTGCGCGCCGAGAGCGTCTCGACCGGCCAGTTCGAAACCAGGAGCGCGCGTGTCCCCGCGTAGAAGAAGGCACGGCCGAGCCCCGAGACCGCCTCGGCGCCGACGCCCTGGCCTGCCGCCGTGTTGCAGGCCGAGAGCACAACCCAGTCGGCATCGAGCTTCAGCGCCAGGATCTTCTCCACCGTGAGCAGGCCGTCTCCGCCGCCGCCGGTCACGGCCGGGCTGCTCAGCGCCAGCGCCGGCTGGACCAACCCGCCGAGATCGCCGGGCACGAGGCCATGGGTCGCGAACACGATGATGCGCCGGTTCGAGAGCGCCCCCGAGGTGGCGTTCTTCTCGCTGGCCTGCGCACCCAGAAAGACGTCCCTGGCGGGATCGGCATGAAGTGCCAGCGCGATGCTGCGGACTTCCTCGGCCGTGTCGGGTAGCCGCGGCAAGGAAGCGAGGCTCGCGCCCGCGGCTGCCTCGGTCGCGGGCGCGCTCCGGCGGACGAGCGAGATGCCGCGGGTCTGCAGCTGCGCAGTTTTCGGAGCGCCGCGGGTCTGAACGCCATGGCTGGCACCCTCCGCGCGCGCCTCTTTGGCCTGCTCGAGGCTAAACCAGGGATCACCGAAGCCCGCAAAGACCTCGCGGGACCCCCTGGGCGTGGGGATCGAGCGCAAGGTGGCGAGGGCGGCGACCGAGGGCAGCTGAGTGACCGCCAGTTTCCGCACCAGGAACGGCACTCCTTGATAGCCCGCAAAGGGGACTCCGCCATCCGGCGCCAAACTCGTGGGCTCCGCCACCAACAATCCGAAGGGGACCTGGCCCAGCGACCGGTGCGGCACCACCATCAGGCTGCGGGCGCCCGACCAGCCCTGCGCCACCGGCTGGAGCAGTATGGCGTAGAGTTTGTTCGCCGCCGCGAGGTCGAAGGCAGGTACCTGGTCAATCGATTGAACGTCGGCATCGAGTGTCTTGCGCAAGCCCATGACCATGCGATTGACCTCGCGTCCGCCGATCTTGGTCGAGGCGAACGCGACCTGGCCCTGCTGCGGCACCGCCCAGACGAAGAGCCGCTCGTCGCCAACGTAGGTCGCGATCAACGCCTCGCCGGGCCGCAAGTTTTTCTGCACCTCCTCGACCGTCGCGGGTCTGGGATCGATGAGCGCGGCATAGTTCGGGAACCGCCGCTCGATCTCCTCGCGCACCCGCGCCCGAGCCCCGCGGAGTTGATCGATCTGCTGGCGCAGCACCGTCACCGCCGACGGATCCTGCTCGCTGGTGGGCTGCGACAGCATATTCGTGAGCAGGCCCTGGAGCGCCGCGACTTGCTTCTCGGCATCCTGCTCGTGGCGCACGAGGTCCGCGAGCGCGGGATCGCCCGCGCCCGCCCGCGCCGAGGATTCCGCGAGCGCGCGCTCCACCGAGCGACCGCGCACGGCATCGGCGGCCCGGAACGTCTCGGCGGCCACCGCCCCACCGCTGTCAGCCAGCAGCTCGATATAGGCCTCGACGAGAATTTGCATCACCCGGTCGCGCTGGGCGATCGATCCGCCACCACTGTCGCTGCTCTCCGCCTCGCGCGTCGGCGACAGCAGGACCGGCATGGCGTTCTCGAACTCGCTCTTCGCGCGAGCGGTCTGGCCGGCATGCGCCAGCGCGAAGCCCAGCCAGCCATGGGCCGAGGCCGTCGAGAAATTCCGCTCGCCGAGCCGCGCGCGGACCTGGTCGAGATTGCGCTCCATGATGCCCACGGCTTCGGCCGCGCGGCCGGTGCGCACCAGCATCACGCCATAGCTGGAATCGCTGTCGAGGAACCGCCGCCGCAGGTCCGCATTGCCGCCGATGGCGCGCTCGAGGACGGCGTACGTCGCTTTGGCAACGTCGAGCTTGCCTTGCGTGAGCTGCGCTCGCGCCAGCCAGAACAGGCTGAAGACAACGCTCTGCGAGCCGGGGTCGTATCCCAGGGTCTCGTAAACGCTTCGCGCGGCCTCTGCGAGCTTCTCGCTGTCGGCCGGGCGCCGCTCCTCGAAGAGCACGCGGGCGAGCAGCATTATGTCGCCAGCGGTCTCCGGCGCATACCGGCCGAACCGCTCGAGCCGGCTCAGCAAGGCGACGCGCGCCTCGGCCTCCGCTTCGATCAGGCGGCCCTGGAACAGCAGGGCGCTGGCGAGCGAGCCGCGGATGTTGTCGCGCAGATTCGCGAACGTGCCTGCGGGCAGGTTGAGGCTGCTCTCGGCCGCGACCAAGTCGGGCATGAGCCCGAGGCACTCGCGGGCGGTCGCCTCGGCCTCGGTGTATTGCCCGGTTGCCAGCGCCACCACGATGCGACCCGTCAGCACCTGAGAGCGGAAATTCTCGCGGTTGATCGCCTGCGGATTCTGCCAATTGGCGGACTGCGTGTAGAGATTCTCCAGATGCGCCAGCGCGGCGCGCGCCACGTCGATCCGGCCAAGCCGGGCGGAATAGGCGATCCGGTTCTGAAGGACATTGAACAGCGCGGCGCGCGGAACCTTACCCTCTTCGACCAGGCGCTGGCGCTCGCGCAGGACGTCCAGGGCGCCCTTGAAATCGCCGGCGGCGTCGTAGGCGATGGTCAGGCGCTGCAGATAGATGATCTGCGTGGCCGGCGGCAGGCTGGCCTTCTGGGCAAGATCGTTGGCTTGCTTGAAGTCCGCCAGCCGCTGCTGCGTGCGCCCCAGCTCGGTCGCGGCCAGACCGCGCTGAAAATAGAAATCGGCCAATGCCGCCGGGGCGGCGCCCGCGGGCGGCCGTGCGTCGGCGGCCGCGCGGTTCGCGGCGAGCTTGGCGGCGTCGGGCTTCTGACGATCGAGGATTGCGGTGATATCATTGATCGTGCGCGGCGGAGGCACGAACGACACCGGCGCTGCCACTCGGTTCCTGTCGCCGCCGCCGCCCCGCGCCTGGTCGATGACCTTGAGGGCATCCTCGAGCGGGGATTGTGCGAGAGCCGGCAACGCCGGGCCGAGCACGACGAAGCCCGCAATCGCCGCCGCGCAAGCCGCCGCAATGCTGTGCACCATGGCGAAGAGCGTCATCTTAGCCACGCCCCTTGGGCAGCGATCGAAACCGCGCCTAACCGCTGACTATTCAGCGGACGAAGCCACCGTCAAGCCGTTTAGCGATAGATAGGCGCACGGCGCTCACGAGGCGGACGCTGCCTTTTCCGCCTCGCGCCTCGCCATCAGCTCGGCGAGGTCCGCGTTCCCGTCGGCTCGGAGGGCCGCGATGACGCGACCGCGGTCGATGGCGTCGCGATTCTGGCTGAGCTTGAACTTACCCTCGAGGCGTGTCACCCGGATGGCGAAACCGGAGATGCCGCGCAGCATGCCCTGGCGGTATTTCTCGGGCTGATCGGCAAGCCGCCACGGGCTCGCGGCGCCCGCCTCGTG
>DASZHJ010000199.1:0-4118 GCA_035938015.1 Allostellaceae bacterium | reverse complement strand
GCCCAATTCCATCACGGCCTCGACCAGCGCGGTCGGACCCGAGACCGGGAACTCGCGCTCCTTGGCGACGAGCTTGCCGGGCTTGGCGTAGGTCTCCTGCAGCTCGGCCGCGCGCTCGTCGAGCCGGCGGGATTCGGCGCTCCGGATCAAATCGGCGTCGAGCGGATGCCGCTCGGTGACCCCGAGCCGCGTGCGCAGGAAGATGAAGCCGTTCCCGGGCCGCGCCTCGCCCCGCCAGCCCCGCTCGTTCTCGTGGGCAAGCGTGTCGAGGCGGGTTGCGACATAGCGCGCGGCGACCTGGGCGTTCTCGGGCTCGTTGAGCAACCGGGGCGTGAGCGCGCCCGCGATCGCCGCCTGCTCCACCACGTGCAGGCTCCCGGCCTTGCGCGCCATGGGCTCGAGCCAGTGCCGGTAGAGCCGCGCGCGATCGATCAAGTCGCGCAGATCGTTGCCGCCGCGCTGCACGCCATTGTGCTGGATGAACACCGCGTCCCTGAGGCCCGCGCTGATCCGGTACTCCTCGAGCGCGGCGTCATTCTTGAGGTAGACCGCCTTGCCCGATCCGCGCCGCACCTGATAGAGCGGCGGCTGGGCGATATAGAGGAAGCCCTTCTCGATCACCGGCCGCATCTGCCGGAAGAAGAAGGTGAGCAACAGTGTGCGGATGTGACTGCCGTCCACGTCGGCGTCGGTCATGATGATGATGCGGTGATAGCGCGCCTTGTCGACGTCGAAGTCCTCGAGCCCGATGCCGGTGCCGAGCGCCGCGATGAGCGTGCCGATCTCCGCCGAGCCCAGCATCTTGTCGAAGCGCGCGCGCTCGACGTTGAGGATCTTGCCCTTCAAGGGCAGAATCGCCTGGAAGCGCCGGTTGCGGCCTTGCTTGGCCGAGCCGCCGGCGCTGTCGCCCTCGACGATGAAGAGCTCGGACTGCGCGGGGTCGCGCTCCTGGCAATCCGCGAGCTTGCCGGGAAGGCTCGCGAGATCGAGCGCACCCTTTCGGCGCGTCAAGTCCCGGGCCTTGCGCGCAGCCTCGCGGGCGATCGCGGCCTCGACCACCTTGCCCACGATCTTGCGGGCCTCGGCCGGATGCTCCTCGAACCATTGCTGCAGCTTGTCGCCGACGACGCCCTCGACCACCGGCCGCACCTCGGAGGAGACCAGTTTTTCCTTGGTCTGCGACGAGAATTTGGGATCCGGCACCTTGACCGAGAGGATGCAGGTCAGTCCCTCGCGCATGTCCTCGCCGACCAGCTGCACCTTGTCCTTCTTGGCAACCCCGCCGGCGACCGCGTAATTGTTGATGGAGCGCGTCAGCGCCGCGCGGAAGCCCGCCAGATGCGTGCCACCGTCCCGCTGCGGGATGTTGTTGGTGAAGCAGAGCATGGTCTCGTGGTAGCTGTCGGTCCACTCCATCGAGACTTCGACCGAGATGCCTTCGCGCTCGCCCAGGACCGCGATGGGCGCGCCGTGGACGCCCTGCTTGGAGCGGTCGAGGTATTTGACGAAGGCCTCGAGGCCGCCCTCGTAATGCAGGGTGACGGATTTGGGCTCGACGCCGCGGGCATCCGTGAGCGTGAGCGTGACGCCGGAATTGAGGAAGGCGAGCTCGCGCAGGCGATGCTCCAGGGTCGCGAAATCGAACTCCGTCTTGGTGAAGGTGCGCTTGCTCGGCAGGAAGGTGATCTCGGTTCCGGTCTTGGTGCCGGATTTGCCGTTGCCTTCCAGCCGCGGCGCGGGCCCGACGAGCGCAAGCGGCGCCTCGGGCTCGCCGTACTTGAAGCGCATGAAGTGCTCTTTCCCGTCGCGGAAGATGCGCAGGTCGAGCCGCTCGGAGAGCGCGTTCACCACGGAGACACCGACGCCGTGCAGGCCGCCGGACACCTTGTAGGCGTTCTGGTCGAATTTCCCGCCGGCGTGCAGATGGGTCATGATGACCTCGGCCGCCGAAACGCCTTCTTCGTGATGGATGTCGACGGGTATGCCGCGGCCGTTGTCGGTAACCGTGCACGAGCCGTCGCCGTTCAAGGTCACGGTGATGGTGTCGCAGTATCCGCCCAGCGCCTCGTCGATCGAATTGTCGACGACCTCGTAGACCATGTGATGCAGGCCCGAGCCGTCGTCGGTATCGCCGATATACATGCCCGGGCGCTTGCGCACGGCATCGAGCCCGCGCAGCACCTTGATCGAATCGGCGGTATATTCCTCGGCGCCGTTGCCGTTTCCGGTGAGCGGAAGATCACTCATCTCTCAACTCATGTCCCATCGGTTATCGTCAAGCCGGTGCGAGCGCCGCATCGGCGACGGAAAAGAATTGCGCACGGCCGCGCAGGCCCTCGAAGAGCGCGGCATCGGTGCCTGTCAGCCAGGCCTGCCCGCCCAGCCGCAGGATCTCGCCGAAGAGCGCGCCGCGGCGCGCGGGGTCGAGATGCGCCGCCACTTCGTCCAGCAACAGGAGCGGCGCGCGATCCCTAAGCGCGGCCTGGAGGCGCGCATGCGCCAGCACGATCGCGATCAGCAGCGCCTTCTGCTCGCCGGTCGAGCCTTCAGCCGCGGGCATGCCGGTGATCGCATGGCGCACCACCAGATCGCTCCGATGCGGGCCCAGGAGGGTCGTGCCGCTCTCGGCGTCCTGCCGCCGCAGCTCCTTGAGCCGCGTGCGCATCTCGTCCTCGGCGCCGAGCGCGGGTAGCCGCTCCAGCAAAGCTTCGATCTCGCCCGTGAGCGCCAGCCGGGTCGCCGGGAACGGCCCGATCGCCTCGGCCGAGGCTTGGTCGAGGCGTGCCACCGTCTCGCGCCGCGCCGCCGCGATCGCGATCCCGGTCTCCGCCATGGTCCCCTCGAGGGCAGTGAGCCAGCTCGCGTCCAGGGGGCCGTCGCGCAACAGCCGCGCCCGCTCGCGCATCGCCTGCTCGTAGGCCGAGACGCGCTGGGCATGCTCGGCATCGAAACCATAGACGAGGCGGTCGAGGAACCGCCGGCGCGCCGAGCCACCCTCGACGAACAGCCGATCCATCGCGGGCGTGAGCCACACGACCCCGAGGTGCCGCGCGAGCGCGGCCTGGCTCTTGGCGCTCTCACCGTCGATCAGGAGGACCCGCCGCTCGCTCGTCTGCGAGGCTTCGCGTCCGGTGCCGATCTCGAGCGCGCCGACCGGGGTCTCCAGGCTCGCATGGATCGCCCAGGCACCGCCCGCGGGCTCGCCGAGCGCGCCCTCGGGCGTCCTCAGGCGCCGGTCGATCTCGCCGAGCCGCGCGCGCCGCAGGCCGCGGCCGGGCGCCAGGAACGAGAGCGCCTCCAGCAGATTGGTCTTGCCGGCACCGTTCGGGCCGAAGAGCACCACCGGCGCCGCCGACACCTGCAACCGCGCCGCGCCATAGCCGCGAAAGTCCGCGAGCACCAGGCGGCGCACGGCGACCGCGCCCGAAGCCGGCGCGAGCCCGCCCGCGGCGCCCTCGAGCGCGGTGCGGGGCAGAGCCAAAATGCCGTGATCGCCTCTCACGCGAATAGCCTTCCTATGATGACGCGGTCGCTGGGTCAGACGCGCATCGGCATCAGCACGTAGAGCGCGCTGGTGTCGGTGCTGTCACGCACGAGGGTGGGCGATGCCGCATCGGCGATCGCGAAGCGTGCACCCTCGCCCTCGATCTGCTGGGCGATATCCAGGAGATAGCGCGAGTTGAAGCCGATCTCGAGCGGCGAGGCCGTGTAGCGCGCCTCGATCTCCTCGCTCGCGGTGCCGTTCTCGGGGCTGGTCGCGGAGAGCGTGAGACTGCCGCGCTCGAGGCTGAGCTTCACGGCGCGGCTCTTCTCGCTGGAGATCGTGGAGACGCGATCGACCGCCGCGGCGAAATCCTTGCAGACCACTTCCAGCACCTTGTCGTTCCCGGTCGGGATCACCCGGTCGTAGTCGGGAAAGGTGCCGTCGATCAGCTTGGAGGTAAGCACGGTATCGCCGAGCACGAAGCGGATCTTGGTCTCGGAGAGGGAGATGGTGATGTCCTCGCCCACCTCGTCCAGCAGCTTGCGCAGCTCCATCACGGCCTTGCGCGGCACGATGACGCCGGGCATGCCGGAGGCGCCCTCGGGGAGCGGCAGCTCCATGCGGGCGAGCCGGT
>DASZHJ010000198.1:0-3936 GCA_035938015.1 Allostellaceae bacterium | reverse complement strand
ACCGCCTCCTCTGCGGCGATAGCACGGTCGCGGCGGACGTCGAGCGCGTGCTCGGCGGCGTCGAGCCTCACCTGATGGTCACCGACCCGCCCTATGGCGTGAATTACGACCCGGCGCAAAGCCGGGATCGTGCAGGCCAGCGCTGCGTCGCTTTATACAGCGTCGTCAGTGAAGAACCCCTGATTACGCGGCGTGGACTTGGTTTGGCTGCTGAGCGTGCCGTCGCCTTCCGGCGTCAACGATACTGGCGTAAGGCCGAGTTGGCAGAAGGAGCACGACCGCATCCTCCTGGAGAAGATGTTTGGCATGCCGCCGGGTAAGGCCCTGGTCTGCTGGTCGCCGCGGTGTGTCCGCTAAGGGGCATGAAGAGCGGTTCCCGCGGCGACGGTTGAGTGGCTGCTGTCGGTTCGGTCAAGAGACCTTGGCCCGGAGGCCAGGCAATGAGCGAGACGCGCCGGTTGCGGCCGCTCGCGGTGCCGGGCTGGAACTGCGGATGCTACGGACTCAGGGGACCTTTGTGGCCACGCACGGGATTGTCGAGTTGCGGACGAAGCGGTCAGGCGCACCAGACCATGGGCGTGCCGACGGCTGGCTCACGTCAACTCGTCGAGCAGCCGCTTGGCGTCTTTCAGGTCGGCGGTGTCGAAGCCTTCGGTGAACGAGCTGTAGACGGGCGCGAGCAGGTCGCGCGCCTCGCCCTGCCGGCCCTGCTCGCGCCACAGCCGGGCGAGGCTCGTCGCAGCGCGCAATTCGTAGCCCCGTCCGCCCTGCTCGCGGGCGATCGCCAGGGCGGTGCGGAACGAGTCCTCGGCCTTGGCTGGATCGGGGTATGGCAACCGAGCGGTGAGCTCGCCGCGCAATCGATGAATTTCTGCGTCCCACCCCCTCTCGCCGGAGGCGGCCGCCTGTGCCAATGCGTCGTCCAGGGCGACAAGGGCTTCCTCTATTTTTCCGGCAAGCGCCAGCGCCTCGGCCAGCAGGGCGAGGTAGAACGGCGTTGATGCGCGGGAGCCGGTCGCCTCGAATGCGGCCAAACCGTCGCGGATGCGGGCGATTCCCGTCGTCGCTTCACCTCTTTGGGCGTCGGCCCAGCCCTGGAGGATCCGGCCACGGGCTGCCCAGAGGGTGAATCCGTGCTCACTCGCGACCGTCACGCAATCGTTGCTATGGGCGCAGACGGTCGCCACCTCCCGGGCAAAGACCGCGGCTATGCCGGCCCAACTAAGGGCGGAGGCAAGGGTGTGGGCATGTCCTAGATCCCGGCTGTGCGCGAGCGCACGCTCGGCAGCGCGGGCGGACTGATCAGGATAGCCGCGATGCCAAAGCGCCCAGGACAAACAGACAAAGGCGCTGACCCCGATGTCCTGCCCATAGTGAAAAGCGGATTCGCGATGCTCGTCAGACCGATACAACGACGTGGCCGTTTCGGCATGCTCGAGGGCTGCACGGTAGTCGCCGCCAAAGATCAAAGATTGAGCGAGGGCGCGATGGCCCATCAGGAGCGGGCCGGACGAGGGTTGCGATTGGGCTGACGACAGGAAGTTGGTGGCGTGCTCGAGCGCGGCCGCAATAGCTCCGCCGGTGAGGTTGGAGATCCAAAGCCCGTAGAGCACGAAGAAATGGACCGGAGTCCCGACTGCCCCGGTCTCGGTCACGAGCCGATTCGCTCGCTCCAGCGCGGCAAGGGTCTCAGGGTTGGCGTAGCCTTTGCCCTCCATCAGCGCGGTGGTCAAGGTGACGTGGATATCGAGCTCCAGCTGGTTGCGCTCGCGAGTTTCGGGCAGCCCCTCCAACAGGCTGAGGCCTCGGCGTAATTGAGCAGTCGCCTCACGCACGGCTGATTTGGCCACCGACAATTTGCCCGCGCGGTGCCAATAGGTGATCGCCTTGTCGGGCAGGGCGGCTTCGCCGTAATGATGCGCGAGGATCTCCGGCCGGGTTTCGACGAAGTCCGGGAACCGCTGTTCCAACGCCTCGGCGATACGGCGATGCAGGGCCTGGCGTGGGCCGCGCAGCAGGGTGCTGTAGGCGGTGTCCTGGACCAGCGCGTGCTTGAACAAATATTCGGCCGCCGGCGGTGCGCCGCGCTGAAAGACGAGGCCGGCTTCGACGAGGCGGCGCAGCGCCTCCTGCAGGTCGGGCTCGGCGAGCGGCACGGCCGCTGCCAGAAGCTCATGGGAAAAGTCGCGCCCGATGGCAGCGCCGACCTGCGCCACATTCTTGGCCGAGGGGCCCAGCCGATCGAGGCGCCCCAGCAGCGAGGCGTGCAAGGTGGCCGGCACGGCGAGCGACGACGACGGCACGGCGGATATCGACCCGTACCCGCGATCGGTGCCGGCCTCGACCACCGCCTTGGTCAATTCCTCTACAAAGAGCGGCACCCCATCGGTGCGCTCGACGATCTCGTCGACAACATCCGGCGGCAATGCCCCGAGATTGCCGGCGAGCTGATGCACGAGGCTCGCCCCTTCATTGCGGCCGAGCCGGTTCAGCGCCACCACCGTCACCTGCGACCCTCCGACCCAGGGCGGTTGGAACTCCGGCCGGTAGGTTGCGACCAGAAGCACCGGCAGGCCCGTGATCTCCTCGACGGTAAGGTCGAGCAGCTCGCGCGAGGTCGGATCGATCCAATGCAAATCCTCAAAGATCATCGATACCGGCTGCCGCCGCGCCAATGCCTGGAGCCGCCGCAGCAATGCCGCCAATGTCCGCTCCTTCTTGCGCTGCGGGCTGAGGTCGAGCGGCGGGAATCGCTCGCCGCCGGAAAGCGACAGCATCTCGGCGATCAACCAGAGGTCGCCCGGCTCCGCCCCGTCGCCGAGCAGCGCCTCCAGCTTGTCGAGCTTTGTTGCGGTCGTGTCGTCACGCGCGAACCCCGCGGCGCGCTCCAATTGGCCGATAAAGGGGTAGAGCGCGCTATCCTGATCGTGCGGTGAGCAGAAATAGCGCAGTCGCGTGTGCGGCTCGGTCTCGATATGTTGCGATAGCGCGGCGGTCAGGCGCGATTTGCCGATGCCCGGCTCGCCGGAGACCAGAACCACCCGCCCTTCGCCGGACTTCACCTGTTGCCAGCGCCGCAATAACAGGTCGAGCTCCTCGTCGCGGCCGACCAGCGGCGTGGTTCCCGAACGCAATGCCTCGAAGCGGCTGACGACCCCGCTCTCGCCGATCACCCGCCAGGCAGGCTGTGGCTCGGCAAAACCGGCGATCGGCTGGGGCCCGAGATCCTCGATCTCGAATAGCATGCCGATCTGTCTCCGGGTGCTGTCGGCAACAACGAGCGTGTCCGGTCGGGCCAGCACCTGCAGGCGCGCGGCGAGGTTTGGCGTCTCGCCGACCACGTCGCGCTCCTGCGCCGCACCGGCGCCGACCAGATCGCCCACGACGACGAGGCCAGTGGCGATGCCAATCCGCACTTTCAGCGGCTCTTGTGTGGCGAGCCGGCCGACCGCGTCGATGACCGCCAGCCCGGCGCGAGCCGCGCGCTCGGCGTCGTCCTCATGCGCCTCGGGATAGCCGAAATAAATCAGCACGCCGTCGCCCATATACCTGGCGACAAAACCGCCAAAGCGGGCGACGGTATCGGCGACGCAGCGATGGTAGGCGCCGACGATCTCGCGCAGATCCTCGGGATCGAAGCGCGTCGACAGCGGCGTCGAGCCGACCAGATCGCAGAACATCACCGTCAGCTGCCGCCGCTCGGCCTCCGCCCCCACCCTTCCCTCCCCCGCCGGCGGGGGAGGGTGGGGGAGGGGGCTGGCGCCCGCCGCGGCACGCCCGGCACCGGCCGCAAGGTCAGCGATCGCTTTCAGCAGTAGCCGGCGATGGCCGATCGCGGCGACGCCAAGTTCTTTCAGATCGTCGGCCGTCAGCTCCGGCAGGACGCGCAGGTCGATCTCGTTCTCGCGGAAAGCCTGCTCGTATCGCTCCAGCCCG
>DASZHJ010000197.1:0-30592 GCA_035938015.1 Allostellaceae bacterium | reverse complement strand
TCGACGAAATCGCGGCCGGTGCCCCAGGCGTCCAGCGGATTGACCGGCTCCAGCCCGAACTCCAGCCGCTCCTTCAGCCGCGCCACGGTCGGCGAGCCGATCTTGGCGAATGGCACGTCATGCGCGGCCGCGAGGTCGATCACCAGCTCCCGCTCGCCGCCGGAGTCCTGGATCGCCGCGAGACCGCCCGGCGCCGCCGGCCGTCCCTGCGCGAAGAGCAGCAGCGTCGCCGCCAACTCGTCGAGCGTGTCGACGCGCGTGACGCCATGGCGGTCGAAGAGCGCCTGATAGGCGGCGTCGTTGCCCGCGATCGCGCCGGAGTGGCTGAGCGCCAGCGCGGCGCTCGCCTCGGTGCGCCCGGTCTTGAGGACGACCACGGGAATGTCGCGCTCGGCGGCTTTGGCGAGCGCCGCCGCGAAGGGTGCGGGCGCGCGCACCGTCTCCAGGAAAAGCCCGACGACCCGCGTCGTATCCTGCTCGAGCGCGTAGTCGAGGTACTCGGCGGCGGTGGTCACGAGCTCCTGGCCCGCGGAGACGACGAGGTTGAACCGGAAGCGCGGATCGTTGTGGGCGAAGGCACCGAACACGGAGCCTGCGTGCGAGATGAAGGCGATGCCGCCCGGGTGCCGCTCGCGCAGATTGGCGAAGCCCGCCGCCCAGACGCCGTCCGCGTCGTTGTAGAACCCCATGCCGTTGCCGCCGCAGATCGGCATGCTCGCTGCGCGCGCCATCGCGGCGATGCGCTCTGTCAGAGGCGGGGACGCATCGTTCTCGAGATAGCAACTGGCAAAAATCACGGCGGCGCGGGCGCGATGGCGGATCGCATCGGCGAGCGCGGCCTCGAGCCGCGCGTTGGCGACGCCGAGCACCGCGAGATCGACCGGCTCCGGCACCTCCCCGAAGCCCGCGTAGCAGCGTCGACCCTCGATCTCGTGATAGTTCGGGTTGATCGGGTAGATCGCGCCGGTGAAGCCCGAGCGCTCGATCATCTTCAGCATGTCGTTGCCGGGTGTATCCGGGCGGGGACTCGCGCCCACGAAGGCGATCGACCCGGGCGCCAGCAGGGGCGAAAGCGGATGCTCGCTCACTCCCGGGGGTCCCCCGACCTCGTCGACTCAGGTGAAACGCGCGTCGCGCCAGGCCAGCGCGGCTTTGAGGCCTTGCTCCTTGCGGATGCGGTTGAACTCCGCGCGCTCGGGCCCGCCGCTGCTCTCGATGAGGATGTCGACGTCGACCGCGGCGAGCAATGCCTGGCGCATGCCCATGATCTCGTAGCTGCGATTGATCGCCCGCTTGGTCATCTGCACGGAGGCCGGTGCCGCCGCCGCGATCGTGCGCGCGATCTCCATGGCCTGCTCGAGCTGCTGGCCGTCGGGCACCACGCGGTTGACGATGCCGATCTCCCGCGCGCGCTCGGCGCTGATGCGGTCGTTGCCGGTGAGCAGCAGCTCTTTCGCTTGCTTGGGGCCGGTGATCCAGGGCAGCAGCATGGCGACGATACCGGAGCCGAAGCGGACCTCCGGCTCGCCGAAATAGGTGCCCGCCGCGGCGACCGTGATGTCGCAGGCAAGCGCCAGCTCGAAGGCGCCCGCAAGGCAATAGCCGTGCACCGCCGCGATGGTCGGCTTAGGACAATCCCAGAACTGAATGATGAAGTCGAAATCGGCCTCGATCAGCGCTCGCCATTGTTCCGTGTCGAGCACGCCTTTGGCCGCCGATTCCTTGAGGTCGAATCCGGCCGAGAATGCCCGGCCATTTCCGTTGACGACGATGGCATGAATCGCGGGGTTGCCGGCGAACGCGTCGAGCGCGCGCCCGACTTCGCCGATGAGCGCGGAATTGAAGGCATTCAACACGTCCGCGCGATTGAAGGTGAGCACGCCCACCCGGCCGTCGATCTTGGTCTCGAGCAGTTCGCCACCCATGGATTGGCCCCGTCATTCCACGCCGCCGTGGATGCGCGGCAGGATGCGCGATCATGGGCCGGACCAGCAAGCAGATTGGCGTTCGGGGATTCCCCGAATTTCGTGGCGAGACTCGCCGGCGGACCGTGCTAACGTCGGGGCAACTGGGATTGATCAGGGGAGGCAACAATGACTGAACTCGAATATTGGCTACAACAGACCTCGAAGGGCCGGATTTCCCGGCGCGAATTCATCGGCCGCGCGGCGGCTCTCGGTGTCACGGCCGCGCTCGCCACCACGATGTTGAGCGAGGCGGGCGTGGCCGCTACGCCAAAGAAGGGTGGGTCGGCGAAGTTTGGCCTCGCCCATGGTGCCACGACGGATACCGGCGATCCCGCGGCTTTTCCGGATACGGCGACGCAAGTGCCGTTCTGGGGCGCAATGTCCAACGGGCTGACCGAGGTGGATGCCAAGGGCAACATCACGCCGGATCTCGTCGAGAGCATGGAGCCGGCCGATGGCGCGAAGAAGTGGGTGTTCAAAATCCGCAAGGGCGTGACCTTCCACAATGGCAAGAACCTCACCCCCGACGACGTGATTGCGTCCTATCGCCATCACATGGGCAAGGACTCGAAATCGGCCGTGAAGTCAGTGCTGGCGGCGATCACAGACATCAAGGCGGACGGCAAGGACACCGTGGTGTTCACCCTGGGCGGGGGCAATGCCGACTTCCCCTATATCGCCAGCGACTATCACATTCCGATCATGCCGGCGAAGCCCGACGGCTCCGCGGATTGGCAGTCGAACGTGCGGACGGGCCCGTTCACGTTCGTGTCGTGGGAGCCGGGCGTGCGCGCCAAGCTCAAGCGCAACGCCAACTATCACAAGTCGGGCAAGCCGTATTTCGACGAGATCGAGTTCCTGACCATTGCCGACGTCGGCGCGCGCACCAACGCACTCACCACCGGCGAGATCCATTGGATGAGCCGCTGCGATCTCAAGACTCTGAACCTGCTCAAGAAGAACACGAATATCGAGATATCCGAGGTTACCGGCTACGGCCACTACGTATTCCCGATGGACGTGACGCAAAAGCCCTTCGACAACGCCGACGTGCGCAATGCGCTCAAATGGGCGATCAACCGCGAAGAGATTGCCAAGAAGGTGTTCTTGGGCCACGCGGTGCCCGGCAACGACAATCCGATCGCGCCCTCGGTCAAGTTCGCGTTCGATCCGAAGCCGAAATACACCTACGACCCCGAGAAGGCGAAATCGCTCCTCAAGAAGGCAGGCATGTCGAACCTCAAGGTCGACCTCTCGGTTTCCGATGCCGCGTTCAACGGCGCGGTGGACGCGGCGGTGCTCTATCAGCAACATGCCAAGGCCGCGGGGATCGACCTCAATATCGTGCGCGAGCCCAACGACGGCTATTGGGATAACGTGTGGCTCAAGAAGGGCTGGATCGCCGGCTACTGGAGCGGCCGTCCAACCGTCGACTGGCTGATGACGGTGGTCTACGCCAAGGGCGCGGCCTGGAACGAGACCAAATGGGCCAATCCCAAGTTCAACGACCTGCTGGTGCAAGCGCGCAGCGAGACCGACGACAAGAAGCGCGCCACGATGTACGCGGAAATGCAGCAGCTGGTCCACGATGACTGCGGCGTCATCGTGCTGGTGTTCAACAACTACGTCGAGGCTGGCTCAAAGAAGCTGGCGCACGGGACCGTGGCCGCGAATTGGGAGTGCGACGGCCTCAAGATCGCCGAACGCTGGTGGTTTGCGTGATGGTTTGCTGAGGGAAGGGCCGTCGGGCGACCGGCGGTCCTCCTCTTACATCCGCCCCGGCAGGAAGGTTGCGAGCGCCGGAAAGCTGATCAGGATCACGAGCCGCACGATATCGGTGATCACGAATGGGATGACGCCGCGGAAGATCGTTGCAAAGCTCACGTCCTTCACCACGCTCTTGATCACGAACACGTTCATGCCCACGGGCGGATGAATCAGCCCGAGCTCGACGGTCATGACGATGATGATGCCGAACCACACCGGATCGAATCCCAGCGTGGTCGTGATGACCGGAAAGATGATCGGCACGGTCAGAATGACCATGGCCATCGCGTCCATGAGACAGCCGAGCACCAGATACATCACCATGATGAGCGCCAGCACGCCGTAGCGCCCGAGACCAAGGCCGGTCAGGAACATCGTGACCTTCTGCGGCGTCTCGGTGACGGTCAGGAAATAGCCGAACAGCAAAGCGCCGATCAGGACGGTGAAGACCGCCGCGGCCGTGCGCGTCGCCTGCAGCAGCGAGCTTCGGATATCGGCACCGGAAAGCCGGCGGCGCAACACTCCTAGGATGAAGGCGCCGCCCGCGCCCATACCGCCGGCTTCGGTCGGCGTGAAGAGGCCGCCATAAAGGCCGCCGATGACGAAGGCGAACAGCAGAAGCGGAGCCCAGACGTCGCCGATGCCGCGCGCGCGCTCGCGCCACGAGCCCGGCCTGCCCGCAGGCAAGAAGCCCGGCCGCACCCGGCCGATGATCGCAACCGTGCTCACGTACATCATCATCGCGAGAATGCCGGGCAGCACGCCCGCCATGAACAGCTTCCCGATGTCCTGCTGGGTGATGATGCCGTAGACCGCCAGCACCGTGGAGGGCGGCAGCATCGCGCCAAGCGTGCCTCCGGCCGCGATCACGCCGGTCGCGAAGGATTGCGCATAGCCATAACGGCGCATCTCTGGATAGGCCACGGTGGAGAAGGTTGCCGCCGTCGCGACCGATGAACCGGAGATCGCGGCGAAGCCGCCACAGGCCACGATGGTCGCGATGCCGAGCCCGCCCTTCAGATGCCCCACGAGCGTGTTGGCGGCGCGAAAGAGCTCGCGGCTCACGCCCGAGGTCGAGACGAAGGCTCCCATCAGCAGGAACATCGGGATGACGCCGAAGGTGTAGTCCGTGACCGTGCGCATGGAGGTCTGGCCGACGAGCTTGAGCGCAGGGCCGGCACCCTCCAGATACGCGTAGCCGGTGACGCCCACCAATCCCATCGCCATGCCGACGGGCACGCGCAGCAGCATCAGCACGAAGAGCGCCGCGAAGCCCGTGATGGCGACCGCGTCGGTGCTCACCGGCTCATTCCACGGGCTTGATCGTGGGGCCACTCGCTATCTGCTCCGGATGAAACACCAGCCGGTACGTGCGGATCGCGATCAGGATCACCGCGGAGACGTCGCCCGCCCAGGCGACGGCGAAAAAAGGCCAGGTCGGCAAGTTGAGATCGAAGGTCCGGATGTTGTCCGCCATGGTCGTGCGGACCTTGTCGAAGAGCGTGATGGTCTGCACCGTCACCACGAACAGCAGCACCAGAGTGGCGAAGACATCGATCGCCCGCTGTCGTTCGGGTCCGACCGCGCCCCAGACGAGATCGACGGTGATGTGAGTGCCGCGATAGCTGGTGGCCGCGATGCCCCAGAAGATCAGGATCCCCAGCAGCAGCCGGCCGAAGTCATAGCCGTCGGGTATCGAGACGCTGAAGAAGTAGCGCAGCAGGACCGAGATGAGTATGTCGGCGGCGACGATGCCGACGAAGATCGCTGCCACCATCTCGATGGCGTCGATGAATCCGTCCATGTATTTGCGCCGCACGCGCCTACCACTTGCGTTCGTCAGCGATCCGCCACGGGACGCTCGGGCATGCGAAAGCGCGGGCTCAGTAGAGCGCGTTCTGCTTCTTCAGCGCATCCTTGAGCTCGGCCAGCACCTTGTCAGGATCGGCGCCGACTTTGCGCGCATTCTCGGCCCATTTTGCCTGCAGCGGCTCCGCCGCCTTGCGCCATTCCTCGAGCTGGGCAGGTGTCAACGGGTAAACCTCATGTCCGGCCTCGGCCTTGATCTTCGGCTTGCCGTCGGCCTCGAAGTCCGCCCAGGGAGCGGCGATCTTTACCGCCCACTCCGTCGTGCAGTGATCGTCGATCACCTTCTTCTGCGCCGCGGACAGCCCGTTGTATTTCTCCTGGTTCATCACCCAGACGAAGGTGGTGACGTAGAGCGCCGCGTCCATGTGGAAGTTCACGACCTTGTCGATCCCGAACAGCACGATCGAGCCCCAGGGAAAGGTGATCGCATCGGCGACGCCGCGCGACAGCACATCGCGGGCCTCGGGCGCCGAGGCCTGCACGTTCGTGGCGCCCAGCAGGGTCATGAACTGGCCGATGGTGGCGTTGGCCGGCCGGACCTTCAGACCCTTGAGGTCGCTGGGCAGCAGGATCTTCTTGTGGCTGTGGAAGGTGCCGGGATCGTGCACGAAGGCGAGGCAGAAGTGCACGTCCTTCATCTCGATGGCGGCGTATTTGCGATACCACCGGTCGAAGGCTGCGGAACCGCCCTTCGCATCGGCGATCAAGAACGGCAACTCACCCGCCGCGATGATCGGAAACCGCCCGGGCTGGTAGCCAGGATTCACGTAGGCGAAATCGGCGATCCCGTCGCGCGCCATATCGTAGTGGTCGAACGCCTTGCCGAGCTGTTCGGAAGGAAAGACCGTCGATTTGATCGTGCCGGTGGAGGCTTTCTCGATGTCGGCAGCCCAGGCCTGCAGCGCGGGCTGCAGAGGATGCGCCGGCGGGACCCAGTGGGAGAGCTTGAGTTGGACCGCCTTGTCTTGGGCGAGCGCGGCGGGGGCGAGAGCCGCTGCCGATGCCGCCAGCCCTAGCGCGACCCCGAGCCCGATATAACCGCGCGCCATCCAGTCCTCCCTGGGCCGTCTCGCGCGGCCTCGAATGTTGGTGTCGCCAACAATTCTAAGCGGACCCGCCCGATCCGCACAATTGCCACGTCAGGAGAACTGGATAGGCCAGCTGGCTCTTAAGCGCTTGCGCCGGCGGGAGCCGCCTCGATCGGTCTGCCGGATGCGGGCCGCCGGCCGACCGGCAGGACGGCCGCTGCGGCGACAAAGCAGAGGGCTCCGGAGATCAAGAAGGAGCTCGTGTAGGTCCCGACGGTATCGTGGAGCCATCCGGCACCAGCCGCGGCCATCGCTGACCCTACTTGGTGCATAGCGGTGATCCAGCCGAACATCATTCCGGCGCGCGCCAATCCGAAGGAATTGCCTGCCAGCCGCACGGTAGGCGGCACGGTCGCGATCCAGTCGAGGCCGTAGAACACCGCAAAGAAGGTGAGCCCGTAGAACGAGAAATTGAAGATATAGGGCAGGAACAGCAGCGACAGACCACGCAGCGAATAGTACCAGAACAGGAGATGGCGGCTATCAAGTCGGTCGCTGAGCCAACCGGAGGCGGTGGTACCGATGAAGTTGAAAATACCCATGCTCGCGAGCAGTCCCGCTGCCGTCTCGGCGGGAATGCCGCTCTCGATGCAGAACGGGATCAGGTGCGTGCCGATCAGCCCATTGGTGCTAGCCCCGCATACCCAGAAGCTCAGCGAGAGCAGCCAGAAATCGCGCGAGCCGAACGCCTCGCCCAACGAGGAGAGCGCTGAGGCGAACGGATTGACCCGCTTCGGCAGGGGCGCGTCCTGGAAGTCGTCCGGTGCGCCATAGGGCTTGAGGCCGCGATCCCTCGGATAATCGCGCAACAGCAGTGCCACCACTGGGATCATCAGGAGAACGATCGCGGTGATCGTCACCACGGCCCAACGCCAGCCGTAGTCGGTCACCAGCCGTGCGAGTAGTGGCAGAAAGATCAGCTGACCGGCCGCGAAGCTGGAAGTCAGCAGCCCCATGACTAGGCCGCGCCGCGCGATGAACCAGCGATTGGCCACCACCGCGCCCATGACGAGCGAGGCGATGCCACTGCCGGTGCCGATCACGACACCCCAGAGCAGCATCAGCTGCCACGACGTCGTCATCACCAAGGTGCCCAACATGCCCGCCGACATGATGCCGAACGCGATGACTGCGGTTGCGCGCAGGCCGATCCGGTCCATGAAGGCCGCCGCAAACGGGCCGAGCAGCCCATAGAGCAGCAGATTGATCGCGATGGCGGCCGAGACGGTCGTGCGCGTCCAGCCGAATTCCGTCTCGATCGGCACGATGAACACGCTGGGCGAGGAGCGCACGCCCGCAGCCGCCAACAGCGCGAGGAACGTCACGCCCGCGACGATCCAGCCGTAGTGGAGTCGTTTACCGGAGGCCGGCTTCTGCGCCAGTGCCATTCCTAAGCTCCCGCAAGCACGTGCGGCGTCCAGTTAGCACTACCGGGACGCGGGTCCAACCCTCACGGGCGCATGGAAGCAATGCGAGGGTGCCGCGCGGCCGGCATTGTCTCACGACATTGCCGTTAACAGGACGTCTACGCCGGCGCGGAGCTGACGAAGGCCTTGAGCTGCGTGTAGTTGGCGGCTACTTGCCGAAAGGCGCGCTCCACCTCGTCTCCACCGCCAGACCGCTCGGGCTCGGGCAGGTGTTCGATCGATTCGAAAACGCGATGCTTGACGAAAAACCGCCATTCGACCGGCAGCTTGGCCAGGAGCGCCGTCAACCGCTCGTAATTGGCGAGCGTCCAGACGCGCTCGAAATCCACGCGCGCGGGGTTGAAGCCAAAGCCATTGCGCCGTCGCGTGGTGCCCAAATTTGCGCGGAGCGCCGCCGTCGCTTCGGCATCCGCTGTGCCATCCAGAATCACGACACCGTATTCCTCTTGCGCCTTCGCCGCCGAGACGAAACCGCGCCGTACGTCCTCCAGCACGCGCTCGGGCTCGCGCTCGAGCGGGTTGCCCCACCCGCCGGCTCCGGCGGACGTGATCCGGATGATGTCGCCCGGCTGTACCGTCACCACGTCCGTGTTGCCGAGATTGACTTGGTGATTGGTTCCAGGATTGAGCAGAAACTCCGATGGCTTCCCGGCGTCGCCGCCCTGGCTGCCCCAGGGCGTGAAGAGCGTGCGGTCGCGGTTGCGCGCGGTGACCACGGTGTCCGGCGAAGAAACCTGGAACTCCAGAGTGGTGCCGGTTCCCCCACGATAGCGTCCAGCGCCGCCGGAATCCGGCGCCAAGCCGTAGCGCAGGATTTTGACGGGCACCTCTGCCTCGTTGATCTCGACCGGGGTGTTTTTGAGGAAGCCGTAGTTGGCGCCCGAGCCCTCGGTGCCGTCGCGGAAGGACGTGCCGCCGCCGCCGCCGGTGATCGGGTCCAGGTTGGCCATCAGTCGCCGGCCGGTTCGGCTGTCGACCGTGCGCAGATTGATGAGTGGGCCGCCGTCGCCGCAGGCCGCCGGGACCACGTCTGGCAGCGCCTGGGCGAAGGCGCCAAACACGGCGGATTGCAGCCGCAGGCAGCTCAGGCTGCGCATGCCGACGGCCGCGGGAAAGACAGGGTTGACCATCGAGCCCTCGGGCAGAATTGCGGACGCCGTGCGCAGCAAGCCCGCATTGAGCAGGATGGAGCGATCGAGCGCATAGAGCACGTACATGACCGGCACCATGACCAGGGCATGGTGCGTATCACCGCCGGTCGGGATGTTGATGGAGGAAGTGAGCTGCGGGTCGGTGCCGGTGAAGTCGAGCACGAGCTCGCCGTCCTTGACGATGAGCGTAACCGCGATCCGGCAAGGAAACCCGTCGACGCTGTCCTCGTCGACATAATCGGCGAAGAAATATTCGCCCTCGGGTATGCGCCGGATCACGTTGCGCGCCTGTTGCTCGCCATAGTCGAGGAGGTCTCCGATGCCCTCGCGGAACACGTCGGCGCCGAAGCGCTCGATCATCTCGTGCACTTTGCGCTCGCCGGTCCTCATCGCGGCGATCTCGGCCTTGAGGTCGCCCCAGTTCTGCTCACGCATGCGCACGTTGAGCAGCATGATATCGAGCACGTCGCGGTTGAGCTCGCCGCGGCGATAGAGCTTCACGGGTGGGACTCGGATCCCCTCCTGGTGCACCTCGACGTTGGCGCGCGAAAGGCTCGCGGGCACGGCGCCGCCGACGTCGGTGTTGTGCACATGGCCGACGGCAAAGCACATGATCTCACCTTTGTGGAAGATCGGTTTCCACAGATGGATGTCCGGCGAATGCGTGCAAACGAACCCGCTATAGGGGTCGTTGGTCATGCAGATGTCGCCACCCTCGTAGCCATCGATAAGGGTGAGTACGCGGCCGTAATCGAGGCCGAAGAACCAGGTGGCGCCGAGATCTAAGGGAGACGCGAAGGTCTTGCCGTCCGGCGTCGCGAGCCCCGTGGTGAAATCCTCGGTTTCCTTGACGAAGGTGGAGTGCGCGGTGCGGAACAGCGTCTGCGCCATTCCCTCGGTGGCGGCGGCGCAGTGGTTCGCGAGTATCTGCAGAGTTACGCGGTCGATGGGCATGGCCGACTCTTTTTCCTCACTTGTGCGCTGCGCTGCGGGTCAGGATCAAATTCCGATAGCCGTCCACCCGAGCGCGAAAATCGCCGGGGATGCAGGTGGTGCAGTCGCTTTGCGTCACGACGGCAGGCCCCTCGAAGCTCTGGCCGGGCACCAACGTCGCGCGCGCGAACACGGGGATGTCGCGCTCGGCGCCGTCGACAAAGACGCGCGCCTGACCGCAGGGCTTGGCAGACCCCGCGATTTCCGGCGCTCGGGAGAATTGCGGCTTCGGGCTCTCGCCCGCGATCACGAGCCGCAGGTTGATGAGTTGGATCGGCGCCTCCCGATCGGCATGGTCGTAGACCTCCTCGTGCCGACGGTGAAAGGTCTCGGCGATGCCGGCAATATCCCCGTGCATCAGATGCGCGGTGTCGAGCACGGTCTCGATCTCGTGCGACTGACCATGGTAGCGCATATCCGCGGAATAGATGAACTGGTGCGGGCCGTCATAACCCTGCTCCTGCCTCAGCCAATGGAGCGCTGCACGCTTCAGGGCCTCATACCCGGCCCTGATCGCAGGCAGCGCGCCGGTCTCCAATTCTACGAACACCGTCGCGATAAAGTCGTTCTTAATGTCGGCAATGAGCCCGCCAAGCGCGCTCAGCACGCCCGGCGTGGTCGGGATGACCACATTCTTCATGCCGACCTCGCGCGCGAGGAAGCACGCCATCATTGGCCCCGCACCGCCGAAGGCCTGGAGTGCATATTCGCGGGGATCGACGCCATAGCGCGAGATCAGCTTGCTGACCTCCATGTACATGCCCGAGACCGCGATCTCGATGATCGCCTCGGCGACTGCCACCATGCTCATGCTCGCGCGGTCGGCGATGGTCGCGACGGCCGCGCGCGCCTTCGCGACATCGACCCGAATCGCGCTGTAGCCGAGTTCACCCCCGATCCAGCCCAGGACGGCAAAGGCATCGGTGATGGTGGGCCGGGTGCCGCCGCGCCCGTAGCAGGCGGGGCCCGGCGTCGAGCCCGCGCTCTCCGGCCCGACCTTGAGCACGCCGAGGTCGTCGACCCAGGCGATCGATCCGCCGCCTGCGCCGATGGAGGTCACGGCGACCGTGGGGATGAAGATTGGGAACTCGCCGATCATCTCGCCGACGCCGTATTGCGGCACGCCGCCGCGGATGAAGGCGACATCGGCACTGGTGCCGCCGATATCGAGGCTCATGGTGGCCGGAAATCCGGCGAGGCTCGCCACATGGGCTGCGCCAATGACGCCGGCGGCCGTGCCGGAGAGGATCATCTGCGCGCAAGCGGTCTTGCCGAGCTCGGCGCTCATGACTCCGCCGTTCGATTTGGTCACCATCGGCTCAGCCGGAACGCCGGCGCCGCGCAGGGCCTCTTGCAGCGAGGTCAAGTACCTCTCAACGCGCGGCTGAACGTAGCCGTGAATGACCGCGGTGGTCGTGCGCTCGTATTCGCGGATCACCGACCACACGTCGGTCGAGCAAAAGACCGGCAGGCCAGGGGCAATGCGGTTGACGATCGCCTTGACCGCGCGCTCGTGCGCGGGATTGCGATAGGCATTGATGAGCGCGATTACGATGCCCTCGGCTCCGAGCGCTCGTGCCTTCTCGATCGCTGCCATCACGCTGGCGTCGTCCACCGGCGTATCGACGCTGCCGTCGGCGCTAATGCGCTCTTTCACCGGCAGCACGCGATCCCTGGGTACGAGGGGCGCCGGCCGGCTCGACAGGAGATCCCAGGGGTTAGGTACCTTGAGACGCGCGACCTCCAGCACGTCGATGAAATTCTCGGTCACCAGCAGGCAGAGCTTGACGCCTTTGCGCTGAATCACGGTATTCACGCCCACGGTGGTGCCATGCGTGAAATAGTTGACGCTGCTTGGCGGCACGCCGTAACGCTCCTGCAGCTGGCGCAGCCCCTCCATCACTTCCGAACCGGGCCGGTCCGGCGTCGACAGCACCTTCAATGTATGGAGCTCGTTGGTCTCCTCATTGAAGGCGCAGAGGTCTGTGAAGGTGCCTCCGATGTCGACACCCACGCGATACGTCATCGATAGTGCTCCTCAAGCGCACCTCGTCGCTGCGCCGCGGGGTCTGTAATGAAGGGCTAGAAAAAGCTAGCACGGCGCTGGCAAAGCTCAAACGATCCGGAGTTGCCGACGCAGGGCGCGCTCATTAGGTCGGTCACGAAGGCTAGACCGCGGTGGAGTTCACCTCGCTCGGATATCGCGTCGATACGCTGCGCGACCTGGACCGAAGGTCCACCTCGCTCGACTCACAACTTGGGTTTTTCGCCGAGCTTGAGGTTGACGTAGAAGCCGCCTTGGAACTGCGTCGCGGGGTCGTTGGGATCGCGGGGATCGACGCCGCCGGGCATGAGCTTCGACGCATAGCCATCCGCGCTGTCCCGCGGGCGATAGTCGATGCCCGACTTCGAATTATCCCAATAAGTCCGCTTGTTGTTGGAGGCGCCATAAACGATGGCGAAGCGCAACTTGGGCGCGTCGAGGCATGCCTCGACCAGCCGCAGCAGATCCGGATAGCTGAGCCAGGTCGAGAGTTGCCGCGGGTTCGTCGGCTCCGGGAAGGCCGAGCCGATGCGCAGGCAAGCCACCTCAAAGCCGAACTTGTCCGAGAAAAAGCTGCCGAGATCCTCGCCGAAGGCCTTGCTCACGCCGTACATGGTGTCGGGTCGCTGCAATGCCGTGGCGTCGAGCCGCTCGGTCACGCGGTGATAGCCGATCGCGTGATTCGAGCTCGCGAAAACGATGCGCTTCACGCCGTGGCGCAGCATGGACTCGAACACGTGGTACGTGCCGTGGAAGTTTGCATGAAAGATCTTGTCGACCGCATCCTCGGTCGCGACCGCGCCAAGATGTACGACCGCCGAGGTGCCGGCCACCATGCGATCGACGAAGCGCGCGTCGCCGAGGTCACCCACCGTGATCTCCTCATGCGGCACCGGCTTGCCGGGATCGCGGATGTCGGAACTGCGCAAACCGCCCGCGCGCTTTGCCAAGTGCGGGCGCATGTATTGACCGAGGGCGCCGGCGGCGCCGGTGAGTAGGAGTGGAGCGGGTGTGGGCATCGTGTGTTCCTCTCGCTAGAGCGCTATCCGCCGAGGTGGCAGAGGTTCGGCGTGGGAAATGCGACTAAACCGAATGACCTGGAGCGTCATTCGTTGGCGATCTCGAGGATGCGTCGGAGCTTGCCGGCGTTCTTGCGGCGGAGCGCCGCCACGTCCTTGCCCGACCAGTCGTAGAAGCCGCGGCCGGTCCGCACGCCATCGTGACCTTCGGCGGCAAGCTCCTGGCAACACCGGCCTGGAACGTGATTGTGATGCAGATGCGGCACGATGCCTTGCTGCGCTTGCGCATGCATGACGACGCCAGCCCAGTCCTTCTGCTCGCAGAGGCCGGTCACCGAAAGGCGCGGACCCAGCATTCGCTTGAGGACGAGGTCGATGGTGACGGGATCGGCCACGCCCTCGTCGATAAGGTGATATGCCTCGTGGGCCATCGAATGCTGCAGGCGATTGATCAGCAATCCCACCACGGGCTTTCTCAGATGCAGCGCCTGCTTGCCGGTTTTGGCAAGGGCTACCTTCATGCGCTCGATGACATCGGGCCTAGTATCGACAACCTCCGCGAGCTCCACGAACTCGAAGGCCTCCGCAGGCTGGAAATAATGCAGGCCGACGACAACCTCCGGATGCTGCGTTGCCTTGGCGATCTCTGTCAGCGGCAGGCCGGAAGTGTTGGAGGCGAGGATGGTCTTGCCTTCGTAGAGGTCGTCCATGCGGCGGAACAGGTCTTGCTTCAAATCGAGCCGCTCCGGGATCGATTCGATGACGAGGTCGGTCTGGCCGGGGAGCTCACGCGTCAGGCTGACGGTCTGCGGTACGTCCCTCACCCCCGCGGGAGCACGGCTTACGAGCACGACCTCAAAGCCGCCGCGCGCAAAAGTCGTGGCAATGCCGCGCCCCATGACGCCAGCGCCCACGACGGCGACCCGACGGATCTCCATGTCCGTTACTCCAGAGGTAGGACGACCAGCAGAAAGTAGCCGTTGAGAGCCAGGATCAAGGCCAGACCGGCGAGCCCGCATCCAAGCCAAAGCAACGGTCGGGATGCCGCCACGATGCTGACCGAGCCCAGCACGATCGCGATCTGGAACAGTCCGCGGGCGAAGTCGTAATTGCTGTCCTCGTGCTGCGCGCGATCGCGTTTCTCCTCGTAGCCCCGCGCCTTCTCGAGCAGCTCCTTCTTGCCCTCGCCGGTCTTGGGATCGCTCTCGTAGCGTGCCACGGTAGCGCGATAGCCGGCAATCAGCTTGTCGGCGCCCGCGCGCGCCGCCCCCGACCATTCCGGATGGCTCGCAGCGAGCGCTTCGAGCTGATCTGCCGCGATTTGCAGGGTGGTCTGGCGTTCGTTCTTGGCTTGATAGAATGCGAATGTGTCCGACGCCTTGATATTGAAATTGATGGTCTCCTTCATCGCGGCCTCGCCGAGCAAGGACGCGATCGCGAGCAGCATCGCGATGACGCCCAGGATCACGGCTGCCGCGCGCCGGAACGAAGCCTCCGCATGTTCTTCGTGGCCGCCCTCGGCGATGGTGTCGCCGATCTCGTGCGCCTCTTGTGCTTCCACCGAAATCCCCCCGCTTTGATCCGAGCATGCGCAAAATATTTCACCAAAAGCACGTCCATTCTTGGTCACTCGCCCCGCCAGCGCAACTCTTCCCTCGACCGCGACTAGCCCTAAAGCATAGGATCGGCGAGCCCCGCACGGACCAGGGCTCGGCGAGCGGGGACGGGAAACGCGGTTAATGGACGTCCAAGAGCTGATCCGGCACCACGGTCTTTGGGTCTACGTTTTCACGTTCATCTGGACGTTCTTTGAAGGCGAGACCTTCGTGTTATTTTGCGGCTTCGCTGCTGCGCAGGGCCTGCTGAACACGCCGCTTCTGTTGATATCGGCGTGGCTCGGGAGCTTCGCCGGCGATCAATTCTACTTCTGGATCGGGCGCCATTTCGGGCTGATGTTGCTCGAGCGCAGGCCCTACTGGCGCGTCCGTGTCGACAAGGCTCTCGCCTGGCTGCGCCGGTTCGACATCGGTTTCATCCTGTCGTTCCGGTTCATCTATGGTATCCGCAACGTGTCGTCGTTCGCCCTGGGCATCAGCGGTATCGACTGGCGACGTTTCCTGTTCCTCAATTTCCTAGCGGCGGGGCTCTGGGCGGCCGCCTTTGTCGGCGCGGGCTATCTCTTCGGCCAGGCCTCGGAGGCGATGCTGGGCGACTTGGCCGCGGAATTTCGCCTGATTGCGCTCAGCGTCTTCGTGGTCGTGGTGGCGTCGGCTTCGCTTGCGGTTCTTTGGCATCGCCGGCGCCGCCGGGCCCCGCCGCGCCAAGGCCGCAGGGTCGATTCGTGAGCTCCTTGGCTCACCAGCGCAGCACGAGCTCGTCGTTGCGGGTCTCGTAGCCCTGGAGGCGGGAGAGAAAGCTCATGCCGAGCAGCGATACCGGCATGGGTTTTTCCAAGACGACCGCGCGCACGTCAAATAACCGCAACTGGTCGAGCTCGATTTGCGGCAGGGTCACGGGTGCCACGCGGGTTACGCCGTTGGCGGTCATGGTCCGGGCCGTGTAGTCGGATTCGAAGAGCCTCAGTCCAGCCGACCGAGCATCGTCCGGCGACAACGATACGAATGTGGCGCCAGTGTCGACGAGGAAGTGGATGCGCGTGCCGTTCACGTCCGCATCCACGTAGAAGTGGCCGTCGCGAGCGCGGCGATAGACGGTCTCGTTGGGGATTTGCACCGGATGGCGTGCGGCGGGCTGGGAGGCGCTCGCGACCTCCGACCGCCCCCGGTCCAGGAAGTGTTCGAGGATTCCGCCGGGTGCCACTGCCAGTGCCAACGCGGCGCTGGCGAGCAGAATCACCACCACGGTGCGGAGCGTCCAAGCCAGCATCGCAGGCCCTGCCTCCCGGCAATCCAAGATCGCGGGCGCTCCCGCGCCGCCCCGCCATGGTGGGCGATGATCCTTTCCGAACCGTAAAGCCGCGGACGCGGGCGAGGCGCTCCCCATTTCGAGTCAAGCTCAACCGTGGGGCGGGCTATAATGTCATGAAATTTTGGGTTGTTCCCAGCCGCAACTTCCGTTAGGGAACACATTGACCCGTTGGGACGGGGGATTCAAAAGCGAGGGAGTGGAGCGCATGTGGCGCGTCGCGTTGCTGGGGGCGGCTCTGAGCCTGGCGGCCATGGCCGCTGATGCCGCCGCACCGAAAGGGGATTGTTTCTCCAATGCGGATCTCGAGGCAGAGCAGGCGGTCCGTTTCCAGGCTCAGCTGATGGTGCTGAGCGACATCTGCCGCGACACCACCTACGGCCTCTTCACGCAGAGAAATCGCGACGCGATCATGGCCTATCAACGCCAGATGATCGACCACTTCAAACGCGCGGGCGAGCGCCGCGCGGACATCACGTTCGAGAATTACATGACCCGGCTCGCGAACCAGGAGTCGATCGCCTCGGGCCAGCGCACCTCCGCGGAGATATGCCAGCCGAGCAACTCCCTCATCATCACGGCGAACGGCATCGGCACTTCGACGGAGTTCCGCGCCTATGCGGCCTCCCAGGCCGCGGCGAACCGCGCCACCTTTCTCGCCTGCAAATAGCGGCGCCTACTCGGGCAGGGAGAGCGCTAGGCCGCTGGCGCTTGCCAGCGCGCCTCATCGAGCGCGCCCGATAGCAGGCGACGAGCCAGCACGTCGGCTGTGAGCGGGCGCAGCCCATAGGCGAAATGCGGGGTGACGCTGACCGCAACGAGCGCCAGGCCTTCCATCGCCGCACCGAGCACGCTGCCGACGCGGCGCACCATATCGAAGCGGGTGACGATGTAGTGGCGACCGCCGAGCGCCCGAAAGGCTCGGGCGGCCGTGAGGGCATCCTCCACTGGCGCATTTGCGGGCAGCACCAGAAGCGGCGTCGCGTCGGCCGCGGCGATCCAAGGCCGCAGCGACTCCCAAGCCTGCGCATCTGCCGCATCTACGCCGCCGGTGTCCACCACCAACATGCCATCATTGGCGCGGGCGGCCGTGGCGAGGTCCTCGGGCACGGCGGCCTCCATCAGCGGCGTGCCAAGAGTCGCGGCGTATTCGGCGAGCTGACTTGAGTCCCCAGGACGACCCGCTTGCGCGTTGGCGAAGCGCACGCCCGCCCGGTCCGAGCGTACCGCGAGCTTGGCGGCAAGGGTGGTCTTGCCAGCCCCCGCCGGCCCAGCGAGCAGCACGCGCGGCGCATTCAGCACATCCTCCAGACGCCCGAAATCGAGCCCGATCGCCAGAGCCTCCGCGAGCCGGTCGGCCAGCGTGGTGTTGCTGGGCGCGCTAACAGGTATCGCCGCCGAGATCCGCTGAACCAACGGCTCAGGCACGCGCTGCGAGCGGAGCACGGCAGTGAGAAACGCTGAGTCGCCACTGGGCCAGCCGGGCTCGGGCATACCGGGATCGATGCCGTCGCGCGCCACCGTGCTCATGAGGTCGAAGGTGGTCTCTCGCTGCGGGCGGCGTACGCGGAGCCGGCCCCGTGCCCGGCGGAGAACGATGGGGGTATTCGGCGACGGGCGGGTCTTGCGAGATTTTGTGCCAGGCATCGGCCGGACCCCCTGAAAAAAACATTGAGCCAAAGTCTCCCGTTAAAGGCTTAAGAATTCGTCGCCAACCTTGAGAGGAAAAGCGCCGCCGCTGCGCCCGCCGCGGCCATCCCCGCCATTGCCAGGAAGGCGCTGCCGCCTACGGCTTCATAGAGCGCGCCCGAAAATAGCCAGACCAGGCCGAAACCGATGCACTGCGCGGTCGTGTATAGCGATTGCGCCGTACCCGCGTGCGCGCGTGGCGTGTTGCGCAGCAGATAGAACATGGCACCCACATGGGCGGAGGCGAAGGTGAAGCCGTGCAGGAAATTCACCGCGGCAAGGGCGGGCAGCGATGTCGCCGTCGCCAGTGTCGTCCAGCGCACCACCCCCGCAATACCGCCCAAGGCTATGAGGTGAGTCGGGCGGACCCGACGCAGCAGGTGGCCGCTCCAGTAGAACAGGATTATCTCCGCGACGACGCCTTCGGCCCAGAGCCAGCCGATTGTGTCGGTGTCGTAGCCCAGGTCGCGCCAATAAAGCGCGCTGAAGCTGTAGTAGACAACGTGGCTCGCCTGAATGAGGGCTGCGGCTGCAAAGAACAGCATTTGCCGCGGGTGCAACAACAGGCGCCAGCCGCCGGGATCGTGCCGTTGCGTCGTGCCGGTGGACGGCGGCAGCAGCCAGGCCGCGGCCAGGACGAGCCCGCCGCCCGCGAGCAGAAGCGACAGGAGCGTGTCGCGCGGTGCAGCGACCAGCACGCGCCCGATGGCCACGGTCATTACCAGGAATGTGCCGGAGCCCCAGATCTTCACCCGGCCGTAGTCCACCGCGGCCTGCAAGATGGCGCTTTCAGCGAGCGGACCAAGGGTCCAGAAGCAAGTACCGAAGGCCGTGGAAATCGCCAGGACCGGCAGAAACCCATAAGCCGGAATGTAGAGGCCGGAGATCGCCAGACTTGCACCGGCGAGCAGCAGCATCACCAGCCGCGGCTTACCGCTGCGGTCGGCCAGCATCCCCAGCAGCGGCGTTGCCGCGACTCGAGTCCAGAGGCCGACTGCACCAAGGACGCCGATCTCTGTCGCATCGAGCCCCCGCGACGTCAGCCAAAGCGGCCAGAACGCCATCAGCACGCTGATCGTGGCGGCGCTCGCCGAGGCGAACAGGGCGAACCGAAGGGTCGGGGCGGTGAGCATGGCTGACGTGAGCAAAGGCGCGCGCCCAGTGTGCGGTCTCCGCCCAAGGCGCGCAATCGCCTCGCGATCGGTGCCGAAGCTCTGCTTGCATCCGGCCTTCGCGCGATTCAGGGTGCATGGCGAGCGCCGTTGCAAGGACGCGACCCATGTCGATCGAGTTCGGGCTGCAGGATCTTTGGGCTCTGGCGTCGGTCATGATGATCGACCTCGTGCTCGCTGGCGACAATGCGCTCGTGGTGGGCTTGGCCGCGTCCGGCCTCGAGGCGCGGCAGCGGCGCCGGGCGATCGTGTGGGGCATCGGCATCGCGACCGTGCTTCGCATCGCCTTCGCGGGCGCGGCGCTACACCTCTTGGAGATCATCGGTCTGACGCTCGCGGGCGGTATCCTGCTGCTTTGGGTAGCCTGGAAGCTGTTTCGCGAGATCTACGCCACGCGCCTCGCCCGGGGGGCGTCTGGCGGCTCGGGCGAGGGCGCGCGCAAGACCCTATTTCAAGCCTGTCTGCAGATCGCGCTGGCCGACGTTTCGATGTCGCTCGACAATGTGCTCGCCGTCGCGGGCGCCTCGCGCGGCAGCTTTCCCGTGCTAGCGGCGGGCCTGCTGGTTTCCGTGGCGCTCATGGGCGTGGCCTCTGAGTACGTGGCACGCCTTCTCGTTCGCCGCCCCTGGATATCCTGGGTTGGGCTTGCCATGGTCACGTTCGTGGCGCTGCGCATGATCTACGACGGATCGATGGAGGTAGCGACACACTCGCGGCTGGGGTTGCCGGGTTGAAAGCACTCATTCGGGCGCGGGCAGAACCTTCAGGAATTCGCTCAGCAGCCGGACCATCTGACGAGCGGCGCGGCCGGCGACCGCGAGAGTTTCTTCGTGGGAGGGCGCCGCTGCGGCCATTCCCTCGGCGAGGTTGGTAATGACGGAGAGCCCCGCTAAACGCAGCCCACAGTGCCGCGCGACGATGGCTTCGGGCACGGTGGACATGCCGACCGCGTCGGCGCCCATTCGCCTGAACGCCCGAATTTCCGCGGCAGTCTCGAAGCTGGGGCCGGGGTAGGCGAGGTAGACGCCTTCCGCGAGCGTGATGCGAGCTCGTCTCGCCGCTCGATGCAGCAGGTGCCGCAATCCCGGGTCATAGGCGTCTTTCATATCGGGGAAGCGCGGACCATAGGCCGCATCATTGGCGCCCCAAAGTGGATTCATCCCGAGCAGATTGATGTGGTCGGCGATCAGCATGAGACGGCCGGGCTTGATCGAGCGGCGCAGGGAGCCCGCGGCGTTGGTCAGCACGAGAATTTCGACGCCAAGCCGCCGCAGCGTGCGCACCGGCACGCGATAGGCGTCCATGGGAAGCGCTTCATAGGCGTGCGCTCGGCCGCAGAGCGCGATTACGCTGACGCCCCCGAGCACACCCGCGACGAGCTTACCGGCATGTCCCACGACACGCGTTGCCGGGAACCCCGGCAGCCCACGGTAGGGCACGACTGTGGGCGATTCGATAGCGTCCGCAAATTCGCCTAGACCCGAGCCCAGGATGACCGCGACGCGCGGCTTGAAGCCACGTAGTCGTTGCTGGAGCACCGCCGCGGCGCGGCTGGCCAGGTCGCGCGGCATCAGCGGCGACTTCGATGGGGAATGCCGAGCGCTCGCGGCGCGCGCGAAGCGCCCACGAATCCCGCGAGCAGGAGGACGGTCAGCGCGTAGGGGATCGCGCTCACGAGCTCCACGGGGATCACGCCCACGAGTGGAAGCGCCGCGCTCTGGAGCCGGATCTGCGCCGCGTCGGCAAGGGCAAAAAGCAGGCATGCGAGCGCGGTGGGCACCGGCCGCCAGCGCCCGAAGATGAGCGCCGCGAGCGCGAGGTAGCCACGACCGGCGGTCATGTTACGCGTGAAGCCGGCGCCGGCCGCGATCGACAGATAGGCGCCCGCAAGTCCGCACAGCACGCCCGTCACCATGAGCGCGCGATAGCGCAGTCCCGTCACCGAGATGCCCGCCGTCTCGACGGCGTCCGGACTCTCGCCGACGGCCCTCAGCCGAAGACCGAAGCGGGTTCGCTGCAGGGTCAAGGCGACCACAGGAATCGCGAGCGCTGCGAGGTAGACGATGCCGTTGTGGCCGCTGACGACCCGCGCGTAAACAGGGCCGAGCAGCGGAACGTGCGCGGTTGCCGCTGTCCAGGGCAACTCCATAGATGCAAACCGACCGGTCGGCGCCAGGGCGGGCGTCGTGCCGTCGAGGTGGAACCAGGACGTCGCCAGGACCGGCGCGAGGCCCGCCACCAGTATGTTGAGAGCCATTCCCGTGACGACCTGGTCGCCCCGCTGGGTCACAGCCGCGAAGGCATGGAGCATCGCCAACATAACCGCGACGGCAATGCCGGCGCCGAGCCCTGCCCAGGCCGAGTCCGTCAGGGCCGCCACTGCTGCGGCGGCAAATGCGCTGCCGAGCATCTTGCCTTCGAGTCCGATGTCGATGATGCCGGAGCGCTCGCTGAACAGTCCGCCCAGCGCGGCCAGCACGAGAGGTGCCGCCAAGCGGAGCGTCGCTGCGAGGATCGAGAGCAGCTCGGCGCCGGCCTCGCTCATGCCGCGACCTCGTGGCCGAGCCAGCGCGCGACGCGCGCCCGGAACAGGTTCTCCAGCGCGCCGCAGAACAGCACCGCAAGGCCTTCGATGACGACCACGATGTCCCTTGTCACCTTCGGCATGTCGAAGCTGAGCTCCGTGCCGCCTTGGTAGAGCGCACCGAAGAACAGCGCGGCGAGGCAGATGCCGAGCGGATGATTTCGCCCCATCAAAGCGACCGCGATGCCCATGAAGCCATAGCCCGCGGGAAAATCGAGCAAGAGTCTGTGCTGCGCGCCCATGAGCTCGTTGACCGCGATCAGCCCTGCGAGCGCACCGCCCAGCGTGAGCGCAAGCATGGCGGCTCGCGCGACCGAGATGCCGGCCGCGCGCGCGGCCTCAGGATTCGCCCCGGCTGCGCGCACATCGAACCCGGCTCGGCTATGGCGCAGAAAGGCCCAGACAACGATCGCCACAAGGAGCGCCAGCGGAAAGGTCAAGTTGAGGGGCGAGGGACCCAGCACCGAGCCGAGACTCGGCATCCAGGTCGCCGCGGGAAAGGCTATGGACTCCGGCGAGCTTTGGCCGGGGGCGATCAGGACGTTGATGAGCAGGAACGCCATCGCCGCCGAGGCGATGAAGTTGAACATAATGGTGGTGATGACAACGTGGCTGCCACGCGCAACGAGGAGCCATGCCGGGATGAGCGCCCACATCGCGCCACCTGCCGCTGCCGCGAGCACCGCCAGCGGGATTGCAGCCCAGCCCAGCGCTGGACCCGCGAACAGGCACACCAGCGAGGCTGACAATCCCCCGATATAGGCTTGCCCCTCGCCACCAATGTTGAAAATCCCGGCATGGAAGGGCAAGGCCACGGCAAGGCCGGCCAGGATGAAGTTGGTGGCGTAGTAGAGCGTGTAGCCAAGGCTTGCACCGTCCCCGGCGGCACCCGTTGCCAGTACGATCATGGCTTCGATGGGATCGGCGCCCGCGGCCAGCACGACGAGCGCCGAGAGCGTCAACGCCGCCATCAGATTGATCAGGGGAACCAAAGCCGGCTCGGCTTTGCGCAGGAGCAGGAGCGCGAGCTTCATGCAGCCTCACCGCCAGCCATGAGCATGCCCAGGTCACGTTCGTCGGCGGCCTCTGCTTTTACCTCGCCCGCAATTCGGCCGTCGCACATCACGAGGATCCGGTCCGAGAGCAATCGGATCTCGTCGAGATCGGCCGAGATCAGCAGGATACCGACGCCCTCTGCCCTCAGCGCAAGCAAGCGGGCGTGGATCAACTCCGCCGCGCCGACATCGATGCCGCGGGTCGGTTGGCCCACGACAAGCACAGAGGGTCCGCGCTCCAGCTCGCGCGCCACCACCAGCTTCTGCTGATTGCCGCCGGAGAACCGCGTGAGACGCTGCTCCGGATCGCGCGGGCGGATGTCGTACGCCCGCATCCAGCGATCAAGCGTTTTCCGAACGGCGGCGCGGCGCAACAGGCCCCAGCGGCAGAATTCGGCGTCGGCCTGGCGGCCCAGCAGCGCATTCTCGGCCGCCGAGAACGCTGTGACGGCGCCCAGCCTTAGCCGATCCTCCGCGATATGCCCGAGGCCGCGGTGCCGGCGCGCGGCAATCGAAAGCGAGGTCACGTCATTGCCACCGAGTTTGATTGCGCCCGCGCGCACCGGCCGCAGGCCGACCAGCGCCTCCATAAGCTCGGCTTGTCCGTTGCCAGCAACGCCCGCGATGCCCACGATCTCGCCGGCGCGAACGCAGAGACTCACGCCGTCGACGCGTCTGACGCGATCTTGGTCGATGACCGTCAGCGCCTCCACTTCGAGCATGGGTGCGCCGGCGACCACAGATGCCTTCGACGGCGGTTGCGGGGCTCGCCCGATCATCAGCGCCGCGAGCTTCGCGGGCGTGGTGCTCTTGGTTTCGCACTGGGCGACCACCATGCCCTCGCGCATAACCGTCACCGCATCGGTGATCGCCATCACTTCCTTGAGCTTGTGCGTGACCAGCAGGATCGTCTTGCCGGCCTGCGCGAGCGCGCGCAGCTCGTCGAAGAGCGCGTGTACCTCAATCGGGGTCAACACGGCCGTGGGCTCGTCAAGGATCAGAATCTCGGCCCCACGATGCAACGCCTTCAGGATTTCGACTCGTTGTTTCAGACCGACCGGCAAAGTCCCGACGATCGCATCGGCTTCGAGTGTCGCGTCGTGGTTGCGGGCGAAGCGCGCAAGGCTCGCCCGCGCGGCCGCTTCGCCTTGGCCGAGCATCAGGCCGCGCTCCTGTCCGAGCAGCAGGTTCTCCAGCACGGTCATGGAGTCCACCAGCATGAAATGCTGGTGCACCATCCCGATCCCCACCGACATCGCATCCCGCGGGTGTCTGATCGTCACGGCGCGGCCGTCGATCCGGATCTCACCCATATCGGGCGACAGATAGCCGGAGAGAATGCCGGCCAGCGTCGATTTCCCGGCGCCGTTCTCGCCGATCAGGCCGTGGATGGTGCCGCGCGTCAGACTGAGCGAAACCGAGCGATTGGCCTGAACCGGGCCAAAGCGTTTGTCGATGCCGCGGACCTCTACCGCGGCCGCGCCTTCGGTCACGGCGAGAGCTTATCGGGCACGGCGATCTTGCCCGCGACGATATCCGCGCGCGCCGCGTCCGCCTTGGCGCGCATCGTGGGCGTCACGAGCGCATCGTTGTACTCGTCGAGAGTGAAACCGACGCCGTCTTCCGCGACACCCAGGCTGCGGATGCCCGCCTGCCAGCCGCCGTCCTTGGCCGAGCGAAAGGCCTGGTACACCGCGAGATCGACGCGCTTCACCATGGAGGTCAACATGGTGCCGGGGTGCAGGTGATCCTGATTGGAATCGACGCCGATCGCGAGCTTCTTGGCGTCGGCCGCGGCCTGCAGAACGCCGAGCCCAGTCGAGCCCGCGGCCGCATAGACGATATCGGCGCCACGGTCGAATTGGCTGCGCGCAAGCTCGCCGCCGCGGGCGGGGTCCTGCCAGGCAGCGGGCGTGGTGCCGGTCATGTTGACGAAGATCTCGACCGCGGGGTCCGCATAGCGCGCCCCCGCGGCATAGCCGGCGGCGAAGCGCCGGATCAGCGGGATGTCCATACCGCCGACAAACCCGAGCTTGTGCGTCTTGGACGCCAGGGCTGCCAGCACACCGACGAGGAAGCTGCCCTCCTGCTCGCGGAACACCACCGACTGCACGTTCGGGAGGTCGCTGGTGGCGTCGATCAGGGTGAATTTCTTGGCCGGATATTGCCGCGCCACGGTCTCCAGTGCCGCTCGCTGGGTGAACCCCACGCCGACCACGATGCTGGCGCCTCTTCGGGCCATATTGGCGAAGGCCTGGGCACGCTGGGTTTCGTTGGTGATCTCGAACTCGCGGACCGCAATTCCGGTTTCGGTCTCGAAGCGCTGAGCGCCGCGGTAGGCGGCCTCGTTGAACGATTTATCGGCCTTGCCGCCGACGTCGTAGACGATCGCGGGAAGAAATGTCTCGTCGGCGCGGGTGACGACGGCGGCGCCGAGCGCGCCGCAAAACGCCAGCGCCGCGATCGCCCGTTTCATTCATGCCCCCTCGACTACCCCAACGCCCACGATCCTAGCCGCATCCGAAACCGCTGTCCCCATGTCACCCCGAAGCAGCTCGCCCACCGATTTCCGGCCTTGCCGGGCAAATTTCGACCTTTTCAACGCAGTTTTTGCGGTCGCCGGGAAAGCCAACCAGGCTTAAGCCTCTGATCCCGCGCAAATAGCGTGGCTTCGGTCGTATGCACCCCGGCGTGGCTCGGGCTTTGTCCGCAAAGCTCCGAGCGACGAACCGCGGCGAAGGCCATCATGCGAGGTGGCGAGCACGCGAATCTTGCTTCGAGTCTCTTGCATGGATGTCATGTCTTCTCGACGGTCACCTGTTTCCTGTTCGCATCTTGAACGCAAACAGTTCAGACGAACTCAACTCGCGACACCGCCGGGCAGGGCTTTCGTGCGCGCGAGTGCTGCCGCTATGATCGTCCGACCAGCCGCAGCCACGGAGGTAGACATGCCCGCTCGCAGCAACACTCGCGTGCTCCTCGCCAACCGTCCGGTCAATCGGCCCGTTCAAGAGAGCGACTTCAAGCTCGACGAAACCGCCGTTTACGAGCCCGGGGATGGCGAGGTGCTGCTGCGCACGCTCTGGCTCTCCCTCGACCCCTATATGCGCGGGCGCATGAGCGCCGTGCGGTCCTATGCCAAGCCGGTGGAGCTCGGCGAGGTGATGACGGGCGAGACGGTATCGGAGGTCGTGACATCCCGCGCGCCCCAGCTCAAGCCTGGCGACAAAGTGCTGGCGCGCGCGGGCTGGCAGGAATACGCGGTGCTGCCGAGCAGCGAGGTCGAGCGCATCGATCCCGAGGGCATGCCCCTTTCGTATTTCTTGGGCGTGCTCGGCATGCCCGGGCAGACCGCCTATTGCGCGCTTCTGGGTGTCGGTCAGCCGAAATCCGGCGAGACCGTGCTGATATCCGCGGCGTCGGGCGCGGTGGGGCAGGTTGCCGGGCAGATCGCGAAGATAAAAGGTTGCCATGTCATCGGCACGGCCGGCGCTCCCGATAAGATCGCCTACGTCAAGGAGGCACTTGGCTTCGATGCCGCCGTCAACTACCAGGGCAAGGATCACGACGCGCTCGGCGCCGAGCTCGCTGAGCTCGCGCCCAAGGGCATCGACGTGTTCTTCGACAATGTGGGCGGTACCGTGCACGACGCAGCGCTTGCGAACCTGGCGCTCCATGGCCGCGTCATCATCGTGGGCGGGATCTCGCTCTACGACAGGTTGGAGACGCCCGATACAGGCATCCGCTGGAACCGGCAGATTCTGGTCAAGCGAGCGCGCATGGAAGGATTTCTGGTTTGGGACTGGCGCCACCAGATCCAGGAATTCCGCCGCGATGTCTCACAATGGCTGCGCGAGGGCAAGATCCGCTACAAGGAGGACGTGGCGGACGGCATCGCCTTGGCGCCGCGCGCCTTCATCGGACTTCTCGCCGGGCAAAATCGCGGCAAGCAGCTGGTGCGCGTCGCCGCGCCGCAGACCTGAGCTTGGGCGGCCGCCAGCCATGGCCGCGTCCATCGCCCGGCCAACGCGCGATCTGCGCCTCGATTTCTTTCGGGGCCTGTCGCTGTTCCTGATCTTCATCGACCATATTCCCGGCAACGTTCTCTCTTATTTCACCTTGCGCTCGGTCGCGTTCTCGGACGCGGCGGAAGCCTTCATCTTCATTTCCGGATTCACCGCGGCAATCGTCTACGGCACGGTGCTTCATCAGCGCGGCTTCCTGCTCTCGTCCGCGCAGACCTACCGGCGCGTTTGGCAACTCTATGTCGCGCATGTTTTCTTGTTCATGATCTTCACCGCCGAGGTCTCCTACACGCTCAATGCCGCGGACAACCCGATGTACGCGGAGGAGATGGGGGTCGGCAATTTCCTGAACGAGCCGCACGTCGCGATCATCCAGGCGCTCCTGCTACGCTTTCAGCCGACCTTTCTGGATATTCTGCCGCTCTACATCGTGATGCTCGCGGGCTTTCCGCTGGTCATCCTGCTGATCCGGCGCCACCCGCTCTGGGCACTCATTCCCTCGGCGCTGCTTTATGGTGCGGTCCAGCGCTGGGGCTGGGCCTTGCATCTCTATCCCGACGAGCATCCCTGGTTCTTCAATCCTCTGGCCTGGCAGTTCCTGTTCGTGATCGGCGCGGTGTGTGGAGATTTCCAGGCACATGGCCGGCGCGTTCTGCCGGAGCCGCGCTGGATCCCCTGGCTTGCGGGCGGCATCGTGGTCTTCTGCGCGGTGGTCAGCCTCACCTGGCTCATTCATTCTTTCTACGATCCGTTCCCGCCGATATTGGCGCAGGAGTTGTGGCGGCCCGCCATCGACAAGACCAATCTGTCGCCGGTGCGCCTGATCAATTTCCTGGCGCTGGCGGTGGCCGCGGTCTCGGTGCTGCCGCGCGACTCGGCGTTCCTGGCGGGCCGCTTCGCGCGGCCCATCGTGCTCTGCGGTCAGAACTCGCTCTACATCTTTTGTCTCGGCATCCTGCTCGCCGTGCTCGGGCATTTCGTGCTGGCCGAGATCACCGACCGGCTTCCGGTGCAGCTTCTGGTCAACCTGGCCGGGATCGTGCTGATGATTTCCGCGGCCTTCGTCATTGCGTGGTACAAGAAGGCGAGCCGGCCGGCGCCCTCGGCCGCCGCGGCGGGCCCGGCAGAGTGACATCATGGGACGGAAGCATCTTCGCTATCTGCTGGCCCTCGTCGCGCTGCTGCCACTGCCGGCCGCGACACAAGGCACCGCCGCGGCCACGGCGTGCGACGCACCGGCGGAGCTGGTGCAAGACGATCCGCAATTCCCGCAGCTCGCCGAGCGCCTCAAGGCGAAGCAATCCGTGGTGGTCGTGGTGATCGGTGGCTCCTCCACCACCGGCCGCGCGGCCGGGGGCGGGGACGCGGCGTATCCGCACCAGTTGGAGCTCGCGCTGCAGCACCGGTATCCCGGCGTCGCCATCACGGTGCTCAACAAGGGTGTCGCGGGCGAGACAGCGGATCAGATGGCCGCCCGCATGGAGCGCGATGTGCTCGCCGAGATGCCTGCCCTGGTGCTCTGGGAGGTCGGCATCGCCGATGCCGTCCGCGCGACCAATCTCGACGAATTCACTGCCAGCCTGCAGGCGGGGGTCACGCAGCTGCACGAGCATTGGATTGACGCAATGCTCATCGATATGCAGTATTCGCCCGATACGACGTCTGTCATCAATTTCCAGCCATATCTCGATGGACTTCACCATATTGGCGATCTCACAGGCGCATACGTCTTTCGCCGCTACGACATCATGAAGTATTGGAGCGACGCCGGCGTGTTCAACTTCACCGACGTGCCCAAGAGCGAGCGGCGCGAGCTTGCGAGCAAAGTCTACGCCTGTCTTGGCGAGCGCCTTGCCGACGCCATCGCCTACGCCGACCGATGAGTTTTCCCCTGCCACGGCTGTTTCACCGCGGGCGGCATCTGCTCCTCTGGACGATGGCGTTCGTGCTGGCCGCTGCCGCGGCGCCCTGGGTCGAGCGCGGGGCCACGGCCGATCGCTGTCACGCCTCGGGCGGTGTCGCCAGCTTCACGGCCTCGCTGCCGCATGTGGCCGCGCGCCTCGAGGCCGGCGAGCCCGTCACCATTGTCGCCTTGGGCTCATCCTCGACGTTGGGTATTGGCGCCACGCGGCCCGAGTACACTTATCCGAGCCGGCTGACGGTCGAGCTTCACCAGCGCTTCGGCGCCGAGGTGCGCGTCCTCAACCAAGGTGTCGGCGGCGATGCCATGGGTGCGATGCTGCGCCGGATCGAGCGCGACGTCGTCGTAGTGCATCCGGATCTCGTGGTTTGGCAGGTTGGAACCAACGACGTGCTGCACGACGATGACGCTGCCGCCAGCGCGGCGGTCCTGCGCGATGGTGTTCAGCGGCTCAAGACGGCCGGCATCGATGTCATCCTGATGGACATCCAATACGCACCCGAAGTCTTGGCGCACGAGGGCTACCACGACATGCTCCACGCGATCGCGGCGGTCGGTATCGCCGAGGGTGTGCCGGTGTTTCGTCGGTTCCAGGTCATGCAGTCCTGGGACGAGACCGGCGTGATGCCGGTCCGCGCGGCGCTTGCGGACGATCGTTTGCACATGAACGACCGCAGCTACGGCTGTCTCGCACGGCTGCTGGCCGACGGCATTGCGACCGCGGCTCGCTGACGGGCGCGCCGGAGCGCCATCGTGAGCGTCGATTACGATCCGCGCCGTCCCGAGGTCATCGCAAACCCGTTCCCGATCTTCGCCGAGCTGCGCGAGCGCGATCCCGTGCATTGGAGCGAGGCGCTCGGCGGTTGGGTGCTGACGCGCTATCGCGACGTGCGCCAGGTCCTCAACGATCCCCGCTTCAGCGCCGATCGCATCACGCCTTTCCGCGATCACCTGCAGCCCGACGCGCGCGCCCAGGTCGCCGAGCTCTTGAGGTCGCTCGGCCAATGGGCGGTGTTCAATGATCCGCCCGCGCATACCCGCCGACGCGCCCTGCTCAACAAGGCGTTCACGCCCCGGGCCGTCATGGCGCTGCGGCCGCTGATCGAGCGTATCGTCGCGCACCTCATCTCGCGCATGGCGGCGCGCGGCGAGACGGACTTGATCGCCGCATTCGCCTATCCGCTGCCTGCAAGCGTGATCGCCGGCATGATCGGCGTGCCGATCGAGGATCTCGAGCGCTTCAAGATCTGGTCCGACGAGATCGCCGCCTTCGTCGGCAGCGCGCTCGCGACCCCAGACAAGCGAGAGCGCGGCGAGCGGGGCGCGCGCGAGATGTCCGCCTATTTCCGGGCCATCGTCGCGGATCATCGCAGGCAGCCGAAAGACGACATTCTGAGCGCGCTACTGGCCGTCGAAGAGTCGGGCTCCGGTTTCAGCGAGGACGAGCTGGTGGCGAGCTGCATTCTGTTGCTGTTCGCGGGCCACGAGACCACCACTAACCTGGTGGGGAACGGCATGCTGGCGCTGCTGCGGCACGCGGACGCTCTGGCGGCGCTCCGCCGCGACCGCGCTCTGGCGGCGAGCGCGGTCGAGGAGATGCTGCGCTACGACGGGCCCACCCAGGCGATGACGCGCATCGCGCTCGAGGACGTGCGTCTCGACGACGCGAGCCCCGTGATCGGTACCGGCGATCGCGTCTTTGCGCTGCTGAATGCCGCCAACCGCGATCCCCGGGTGTTCGCCGAGCCCGACCGCTTCGACGTGACGCGCGGCGACACCCGGCACATCTCCTTTGGCTTCGGCATCCATTTTTGCCTGGGGGCGCCGCTCGCCCGGCTCGAGGGACAGATCGCGGTCGCGGCTCTGGTGGAGCGGTTGCCGGATCTCGCCCTCGTC
>DASZHJ010000196.1:0-3107 GCA_035938015.1 Allostellaceae bacterium | reverse complement strand
GCCGATCACCATGCGGCGCCGGTTCATCGCGATGCGCAAGCGCTCCTCGCGGCTATAGGGATAGGCTTCGGCCTCGGTATCAGCGCAGAGCACGAAGAGGCCGATGCTGCCGAGCGGCGCCGCCAGATGTGTCGACGGGCGGAACCGGTCGCGGTAAGCGGCCATCACCTCGACGCCGCCCTGGTCGGTGATGAAATGCGCGAAGGAGAAGGCGCAGCCGAGATAGGCGGCCACCAACGCGCTCTGGTCGCTGGAGCCGAGGAGCCAGACCTCGGGCCGGCTCGCGGGCTCCGGCGTCACGCGGATGCGCGCGAAGGGATGATCGGCCGGCAATCCGTCGCCGAGATAGCCCAGGAGATCCTGCACCTGGCTCGGGAAATACTCGACGCCGATCGCGCCGGGTCCGGCCTGGAGCGCGCGGGCGGTGATCTGATCGCTGCCGGGCGCGCGGCCGATGCCGAGATCGATCCGCCCGGGATAAAGCGTCTCCAGCACGCGGAAGGTCTCAGCAACCTTGAGCGGGCTGTAATGGCTCAGCATCACGCCCCCCGAACCCACGCGCATCGCCGAGGTCGCGGCGGCAACCCGCGCCACCATGATCTCCGGCGCCGCACCCGCGAGCCCCTCGGTCGCATGATGCTCGGCGAGCCAATAGCGATGAAAACCCCAGCGCTCCGCCGCCTGCGCCAGCGCGATCGTCTCGGTGAAGGCGTCGGCCGCCGTGCCGCCCGCCCGCACCGGTGACTGATCGAGGATGCTGAGGATCATGCGCCCACGCTCAACTGTGCTCGCGCGTGGCGGTGAAACGGACCTTGGGCCATTCCTTCATCGTGGTGTCGAGGTCCCACTTATTGCGGGCGAGATAGACTGGCACGCCGTCGTGGTCCTCGGCGGTGATGGAGGGATTGCGGTCGAGGAACCGCTTGAGCTCGAGCGGGTCGTCGGCCGCGATCCAGCGCGCGGTGACGTAGGGCGCCTCCTCGATGCGCACGCCGAGCCCATACTCGGCCTTGATGCGCGCCGCCAGCACATCGAGCTGCAGCGGACCCACCACGCCCACGATCCAGTCGCCGCCCGCGAGCGGCTTGAAGATACGGGTAACACCCTCCTCCGCGAGCTGCTCCAGCGCGCGCGCCAGATGCTTCGATTTGAGGGGATCGTCGAGCCGTACGCGCCGCAGGATCTCCGGCGCGAAATTGGGAATACCGGTGACCCGGATCGCCTCACCCTCGGTCAGCGTGTCGCCGATCCTCAGCGTGCCGTGGTTAGGAATGCCGATGATGTCGCCGGGCCAAGCCTCCTCGGCGAGGTTGCGGTCGCGCGCCAGGAAGAACACGGGGTTCTGGATCGCCATCAAGCGGCCGCTGCGGCCATGCCGCAGCTTCATGCCGCGCCGGAACCGTCCGGAGCAGAGGCGCAGGAAAGCGACGCGGTCGCGGTGCTGCGGGTCGATGTTAGCTTGCACCTTGAAGACGAAGCCGGTGACCCGTTCCTCGGCGGGATCGACCGCGCGGGGCTCGGCCGGCTGCGGCCGGGGCGCGGGCGCCAAGTCGGCGATGCCGCGGATCAGCTCGCGCACGCCGAAATTATTGAGGGCGCTGCCGAAATAGACCGGGGTCAGGTGACCCTCGCGGTAGGATTTGGCGTCAAAGGCCGGACAGAGGCCGCGCGCCATGGCGACCTCCTCGCGCAGCTTCTTGAGCGCGGCCGCCGGCAACAGGCCCTCAAGCTTGGGATCGCCGAGCCCCTCGCAGCGCATGGGCTCGGTCACGCGCTCGCCTGCGCCGCGCTCGAACAGCAGCAGCGCGTCCTGGAAGAGATCGTAGGTGCCGAGGAAGTCCCGGCCCATGCCGACGGGCCAGCTCGCGGGCGTCACGTCGAGTGCCAGCCTGCGCTCGACCTCGTCCAGGAGATCGAAGGGGTCGCGCGCTTCGCGGTCGAGCTTGTTGACGAAGGTGATGATGGGGACGTCCCGGAGCCGGCAGACCTCGAAGAGCTTGAGCGTCTGCGCCTCGATGCCCCTGGCGGCGTCAAGCACCATGACGGCGCTGTCGACCGCGGTCAGCGTCCGATAGGTATCCTCGCTGAAGTCCTGGTGGCCCGGCGTGTCCAGTAGGTTGAACGTCACGCCGTCGTGCTCGAAGGTCATCACCGCCGAGCTCACGGAGATGCCGCGTTCGCGCTCGATCTCCATCCAGTCCGAGCGCACGCGACGGCGCTCGCCCTTTGCCTTGACCTCGCCCGCGAGCTGGATAGCGCCGCCGAACAGCAGCAGCTTTTCGGTGAGCGTGGTCTTGCCGGCGTCCGGGTGCGAGATGATCGCGAAGGTGCGCCGGCGCGCGATCTCGGTGGCGAGCCTGGTGTCGATGGTGTCCATGGAGCCCGCCTCTCTACCGGTTTTCCATTGTAGAGCGCAATAGAAACCCCATGAGGCGGTTGCGCGGCGATGTGTAATTGTTCCAATTCAGAGGCTCAAAACTTGCAAAAAATTTCCGCTGAGCCCGTTGAATCGACACGAATGAGTCACACATCAGATAATGGCGCAACTGCCTGGAGGATGCCCAACAAGCATGACTCCGCCGGATCAGTGTTGAACAGCGCCAGACCCAAGGCTCGGTCGTGTGACCGGGCGGATGGCTTGAAGCCACCCTAGACGAACCCCGCCATCAGGCAACGCCGGGCGGGGTTCGCGCGTCGAGGCTCCCTCCCCTCCCTCATTGCTGCGATCCCCAGGGCATGATCGGCACCGTGCTGATCGCGTTGGCGGGCGAGCCATTGATGAGCTTGGAGCTGATGGCGAGGTAGACCAGCGTATTGTGCTTCTGGTCGGGGAGCCGGTAGATCCGGGTCGCCTTGAAGAAGATGCTGGTCTTATCGGTGAAGGCCTCCTCGGTCTTGGGCAGCTTCGCGATATCGGCGTTGATCGGCCCGGTCTGCCGGCAGGCGACCGAAAAGTTCGAGGGGTCCTCGTTGAGCCCGAGCGGCTGGCCCCAGCCGCCTTTGCGCGCCTGCGAGATGTGGCAGGTGACGCCGGGCACCTTGGGATCGTCGAACTCGCTCACGCACACCTTGTCGTTGGGCGAGAGCAGCTTGAAGGTCGTGCTGAC
>DASZHJ010000195.1:0-8931 GCA_035938015.1 Allostellaceae bacterium | reverse complement strand
TTCTCGTGACGGGGGCCACGGGATTCGTCGGCACCGCGGTTGCGCGCGCGCTGATCGCCGCCGGTCGGCGCGTCCGAGTGCTTTGCCGGCCCAACGGTGATCGCCGCAACCTCGCGGGGCTCGACCTGGAGATTTGCCAAGGCTCGCTCGAAGACGCCGCAAGCCTGACCGCGGCGGTCGCGGGCTGTGGAGCACTCTATCACGTGGCGGCGGACTATCGGCTCTGGGTGCGCGATCCCGAGGCGATGTACCGGGCCAATGTCGAGGGCACGCGCGCGCTGATGACCGCCGCGCTCGCGGCGGATGTCGAGCGCATTGTCTATACCTCGAGCGTCGCGACCCTGGGCTTCCACGCCGATGGTACGCCAGCGGACGAAACAACACCGAGTACGCTCGCCGACATGGTCGGACCCTACAAGCGATCCAAATTCCTGGCCGAGGCCGAGGTGCGTCGCCTGGTCGAGACCCAGCGGCTGCCGGCGGTGATCGTCAATCCCTCGACGCCGATCGGGCCCCGCGACATCAAGCCCACGCCCACCGGGCGGATGATCGTGGAAGCGGCCTCTGGCCGGATGCCCGCCTTCGTCGATACCGGGCTCAATCTCGTGCATGTCGACGATGTCGCTCGCGGCCATCTAATGGCGGAAGAGCAGGGTCGCGCGGGCGAGCGCTACATCCTCGGTGGCGAGAACCTATCTTTGGCGGAGATTCTCCGCCGCATTGCGGCGATCACCGGCGGCCGCCCGCCGAAACTGCGCCTGCCCTTACCGGTGGTGTGGCCGGTCGCGGCGGTTGCCGAGGCCTGGGGTCGACTGACCGGAAAGGAGCCGATGGTGACCTTCGACAGTCTGCGCATGGCACGCAAGAAAATGTATTTCTCCGCGGCGAGAGCCGAGCGTGAGCTCGGCTACCGCGCGCGACCGGCGGACCAGGCGCTCGCCGATGCCATCCAGTGGTTCCGCGCGGCGGGGATGGTGCGGTGATGGCCTGGGACGTGATCGCCGCGGCCAGCTTTGGCATCTGGCTTTATCTCCTGTTCTGCCGCGGCGGGTTTTGGCGCGAGGGCGTGCTGCCGCCGGCGCCGCCGCCGGCGCGCTGGCCCGGCATCGCCGCGGTGGTTCCGGCGCGCAACGAGGCGGCGTTTATCGGTGCCGCCCTTCGCTCGCTGCTGGGCCAGGACTACCCGGGCGACTTCTCGGTCATTCTGGTCGACGACCACAGCGACGATGGCACCTCCGAGCGCGCGCGCGAGGCCGCCTTGGCGCTCGGCGCCGCGGAGCGCCTCAACAGTATCCACGCGCGCACCTTGCCGCCGGGCTGGACCGGTAAGCTGTGGGCGCTCAACGAGGGTCTCGAGGAGATCGAGCGGTGCTCGATGAAGCCCGAGCTCATCCTGCTCACGGATGCCGATATCGTGCATCACGCGACGAACCTTCGGGAGCTGGCGGCGCGAGTGGAGGCGGGCGTCGATCTCGCCTCGCTGATGGTGAAGCTTCGCGCGGAGAGCCTCGCGGAGCGGTTCATGATCCCGGCTTTCGTCTTCTTCTTCGAGATGCTCTATCCCTTCTCTTGGATCCGCGATCCCACCAGACGCACGGCGGGCGCCGCCGGGGGTTGCGTCCTGGTGCGCCGCGAAGTGCTGCGGCGGATCGGCGGCATCCAAGCGATCCGCGGGGAGATCATCGACGATTGCGCGCTCGGCCGCGCCGCCAAAGAGGGCGGGCCGATCTGGCTCGGCCTCAGCGGGAAGACACGCAGCTTGCGTCCGTATCCCGGGCTCGGCGATATTTGGCGCATGGTGGCGCGCACCGCTTACGCCCAGCTTGGGTACTCGCCGGCGGTGGTCGTGTCGACCGTGCTGGGGCTGGCGCTCGCGTTCTTGGCGCCGGTGGCGGCGAGCTTGTCCGGCACCGGGGCCGCGACGCTCGGAGTGGCCGCTTGGGCCGCCATGGTAATCGCGTTCCTGCCGACGCTGCGGCTCTACGAGCGCTCGCCGGTCTGGGCGCCCTTGCTGCCGCTGATTGCAGTGGTCTACATGGCTGCAACGGTCGATTCCGCGCGCCGGCATTGGCTCGGTAAAGGGGGCGAATGGAAGGGACGCATCCAGCAGCAGAGCCGCGCTTGATGTTCGCGACCGTCGAGACGCCCTCCGGCAAAGCGGCGCGCGACGAGAACTTCCCGGTCGGGTCATGGCTGATCCGCGCGGAGTTGCGGCCGCACGTGCATGCCTTCTACCGCTTCGCGCGCGAGGCCGACGACGTCGCCGACAATCCCGCGCTCGGTGCCGAGGAAAAGGTGCGCCGGCTTGACCGCATGGGCGAAGTGCTCGAGGGCGCGCGCGGTGACGACGCGCCCGCCGCGCGCGCCATGCGCGACAGCTTGATCGAGACCGGCGTCATCGCGCAGCACTGTCACGACGTCCTCCGCGCGTTTCGTCTCGATGCGAGTAAGCTGCGCTACGAGGATTGGGACGATCTGATGAGCTACTGCCGCTACTCGGCTTCGCCGGTCGGGCGGCAGCTGCTCGATCTGCACGGCGAGAGCCGCGACACCTGGCCGCCCAACGATGCGCTCTGCTCGGCGCTCCAGGTACTGAACCACCTGCAGGATTGCGTGGCCGATCATCGCAACCTCGACCGCGTCTATCTCCCGATAGACGTGCTCGAGCGTTTTGGTGCACGCATCGAAGATCTCGATCTGCCCTCCGCCTCGCCCGGCTTGCGCGCGACGCTCGATCATCTCCTCGACCGAACCGCCGAGCTGGTGCGCGAGGCCCGTAACCTGCCGCCGCGCGTGGTGAGCCCCGGCTTGCGGCGCGAGACGGCTGTGATCGTCAGCCTGGCGGAGCGTTTGACGGCGCGGCTGCGCCTCGGCGATCCCCTGGCGCGACGCGTCAAGCTCACGCCCTATGATTTCGGCGCCTCGGTGCTCGTGGGGCTTTGGCGCGGGCGACAGTCGAGACGCCTTTCGTGAGCCTTGCCGTTGCTCCCGGACGCGCCGCCGAAACCGCGGACGAGGCTCGGGCTGCCGTCCGCGCGCGCGTGGAGGCCGCGGGCACCTCGTTCTATTGGGCGATGCGTGTGCTGCCGGAAGCGCGTCGCGATGCCATGTTCGCGATTTACGCATTTTGCCGCGAGGTCGACGATATCGCCGACGGTGCCGCTGCACCCGAGGTCAAGCGCCGGGAACTCGATGCCTGGCGGCGCGAGATCGAGGCCTTGTTCGCGGGGCACCCGGCCACCACCGAGGGACGCGCGCTGCTCGAGCCCACGCGCGGCTTCGACCTCAGGCGCGAGGATTTTCTCGCGGTCATCGACGGCATGGAGATGGACGCCGCCGACATTCGCGCGCCCGGCCTTGCCGAGCTCGACCTCTACTGCGACCGGGTCGCGAGCGCCGTAGGGCGGCTCTCCGTGCGAACCTTCGGCGTTGCCACCGAGGCCGCCGACCGCGTCGCGCATTCGCTCGGTCGCGCGTTGCAGCTTACTAATATTCTGCGCGATCTCGCCGAGGATGGCGCGCGCGGGCGCCTCTACCTTCCGAGCGAGCTACTGCTGGCCGAAGGCGTATCCGCGACCGATCCGCTGACGGTTCTGAGGCATCCGGTGCTGCCGCGGATCTGCGCCGCATTGGCCGAAATCGCCGAGCGGCATTTCACCGACGCGCGCGCGGCGATGCGCGATTGCCCGCGCCGGCCGATGCGGCCCGCGGCGGCGATGGGTGCGGTCTATCATGCGATCCTCGCCCGATTGCGCCGCCGGGGCTGGCGGGACCTCGAGCGCGAGGTGCGGATACCCGCGGCACTGAAGCTCTGGTTCGCGCTCCGCTACGGCGTCCTGTGAGCTCAGTCCATGTGGTGGGCGCGGGGCTCGCGGGCCTCGCCGCTGCCCTACGGCTCGCCCAGGCGCGCCGGACTGTGGTGTTGCACGAGGCCAGCCGGCAAGCGGGCGGCCGCTGCCGCTCCTACCTCGATGCCACGCTGGGCTGTCGGATCGACAACGGCAATCACCTGCTGATCGCCGGCAACACCGCGGCGATGGCCTATCTCGATGCGATCGGCGCGCGGGATACGCTGGTTGGCCCCGGGGAGCCCGCTTATCCCTTTCTCGACGTCGAGACAGGCGAGCGCTGGACGCTGCGCCCGAACGCCGGGCGGATCCCCTGGTGGGTTTGGAGCTCGCGCCGACGCGTACCCCGCACCACCCCGCGAGATTACCTCCGCGCGCTTCGTCTCAGGCACGCTCGCGCGGAAGCGACCGTTGCGGCGACGCTGGCGGGCGACAAGCTCTTCCGTCGGCTTTGGCAGCCACTTGCCGTGGCGGCCCTCAACACCGAGGCGGAGGCCGGGCAGGCCCGGCTGCTGAGCCGCGTGCTCCGCGAAACCTTCGGCCGGGGTGGTGCCGCGTGTCGGCCGCTGGTGCCGCGCGAAGGGCTCTCCGAAAGCCTGATCGACCCCGCGCTCGCGCGATTGTCGATGCTCGGAGCCGCCGTCCGCTTCGGCTCGCGCCTCCGCGCGATCGAGCAGGCCGTGTCGCGAGTCACGGCGCTCGATTTCGATGATGGCCGCGTCGAACTCGGAGCAGAGGATGCGGTGGTGCTCGCGGTGACGGCGCCGGTGGCGGCGCGGGTGCTCGCGGGTCTCGTGGTGCCGGACGAGTTTCGGGCCATCTTGAATGCGCACTACCGCATCGCTGCTCCATCGGGCGCACCGTTTTTCATCGGTCTGGTCGGCGGCACGGCGGAATGGGTGTTCCGCAAGCGCGAGGTGCTCTCGGTGACCGTGAGCGCCGCGGATCGGTTCATGGACATGCCGGCGGAAGAGCTGGCGCAGTTACTCTGGCGCGATGTCGCGCGCGCCTATGCGATGCCCGACGCGCCCCTGCCGCCCTGGCAGGTCGTCAAGGAGCGCCGCGCCACCTTCGCGGCGACGCGGGCGCAGCTTGCACGGCGGCCCAAGACGCGCACGGACGCGGAGAACCTGATGCTCGCCGGAGATTGGACCGATACCGGGCTCCCCGCCACCATAGAGGGTGCGATCCGCTCCGGCTTCGCCGCCGCCGCGGCGCTTGCGCCACAAAAGACTTGAGAGGAGCCGCGGGCGACGCCATGGTGGCGCCCGCACCCCAACCCGGACACGCTCACAATCGATCGATGGGATCGTCCAACGCCTTTGCTCATGCCATCCACGCGGCGCCGCCAAGCCTCGACGAGGCGATCCAAGGCGCGGCCGAGGGTCTATTGCGCCTGCAGCAGCCGGACGGTCACTGGGTGTTCGAGCTCGAGGCGGACGTCACGATACCCTCGGAATACCTGCTGCTGCAGCACTACCTCGACGAAATCGTCGACTCCGAGCAGCAGGCGCTCGCCCAGTACATCCGCTCGATTCAGGCGGACCACGGGGGCTGGGCCCTGTTCCACGGTGGCGATTTCGACATATCCGCGACCGTAAAGGCCTATTTCGCGCTGAAGGCCGCGGGGGATTCGCCGGACGCGCCGCACATGAAGCGCGCGCGAGAGGCGGTGCTGGCCCATGGCGGTGCCGGCCGCGTCAATGTCTTTGCGCGCGTTCAGCTCGCGCTCTTCGGCGAGCTGGATTGGCGGCACGTGCCGGTGATGCCGGTCGAGATCATGCACCTGCCGCGCTGGTTCGCGTTCCACCTCAGCAAAGTGTCCTATTGGTCGCGCGTGGTGATCGTGCCGCTGCTCGTGCTCATGGCGAAAAAGCCGCGCGCGCGCAATCCGCGCGGCGTTTCCGTGCAGGAGCTGTTTGTCCCGGGTGGGTCGATTCCGCCGCCGGGCCTCACGGGTTCGGTCTGGGCGGGCGCGTTTGCGCGACTAGACCGCCACCTGCGGCTGATCGAGCCGCATTTTCCTCGCAGCTGGCGCGAGAGTGCCATCGCGAAGGCGGTCGCCTTCGTGAAAGAGCGCCTCAACGGCGAGGACGGGCTGGGCGCCATCTATCCCGCGATGGCGAACTCCGTGATGATGTTCGAGTGCCTGGGCTATCCGAAGGACGACCCGGACCTCGTCACCGCCAAGCGCTCACTCAAGAAGCTGCTGATGCTGGAGCCGGGCCGATCCTATTGCCAGCCCTGCGTCTCGCCGGTGTGGGACACGAGTTTGATTTGTCACGCGCTGCTGGAAGCGGGGGGACCTGCAGCCGATGCGGCGGTGACCCGCGGGCTCGATTGGCTCGCCGAGCGCCAGATCCTCGACGTGAAGGGTGACTGGGCGGAATGGCGGCCCAACCTGCGGCCCGGGGGGTGGGCCTTCCAGTACGCCAATCCGCGTTATCCCGATGTCGACGATACCGCGGTGGTGGCGCTCGCCATGCATCGCCATGACGCCGTACGCTACCGTACCGCGGTCGACCGAGCGGCCGAGTGGATCGAGGGCATGCAGAGCCGCAACGGCGGTTGGGGCGCCTTCGATGCGGACAACGTCTACTATCATCTAAATTACATCCCCTTCGCTGACCATGGCGCGCTGCTGGATCCGCCTACAGCCGACGTCTCCGCGCGCTGCGTCAGCCTGCTCGGCCAGATGCTCACCTCTGAGCACGAGCGGGACGATCAGGTCTTCGCGGCGGGCGTCGCGTATCTCCTGCGCGAGCAGGAGCAGGATGGTTCCTGGTTCGGCCGGTGGGGCACCAACTACATCTATGGCACCTGGTCGGCGCTGTCGGCGCTCAACGCGGCGAAGGTCGATCGAGCGTCACCGGCCATCCGCCGGGCGGTCAACTGGCTGCTGGCGCGGCAACGGCCCGAGGGCGGTTGGGGCGAGGACGGGAGGTCCTATTGGGCGGACCAGCCGCGCGGCGAGGCCAAGGAAAGCACGCCCTCGCAAGCCGCCTGGGCCTTGCTCGGCCTCATGGCCGCGGGCGAGACGGCGCATCCCGCTGTCGAGCGCGGCATCGGATATCTTCTCTCGACGCAGAACGAGGCCGGACTCTGGGACGAGGAGCTTTATACGGCCGTAGGGTTTCCACGCGTCTTCTACCTGCGCTACCACGGCTATCGCGCGTTCTTCCCGCTCTGGGCGCTCGCGCGCTATCGCAATCTGAAGCGCGGCAACGCCGTCACGACGCCGTACGGGATGTAGGTGTAATGGCGACCGGCGCGGTGACGGGCCTCGCGGCGGAGGCCGAGATCGCCCGGCAAGCAGGCCTGGTGGCGGCGGCGGGTGCGGGAACTCCTGAAGGCACCGAGCGGGCGATCCGCACCCTCATCGAGCAGGGCGTGCCCGGGCTCGTGAGTTTCGGGATCGCCGGCGGTCTTGCGCCCAATCTCCTGAGCGGCACCCTCATCGCTCCGGCAGCCGTGCGCGCTACGGATGGTGAGGCTCATTGGGTCGATGTCGAATGGCACGCGCGGCTTACGCGCATGGCTCACGCCGCCGGGATTCCGCTGGTGGTTGGCGGAATTGTGGGCGCGGAGACCATCGCGGCAAGCGCGGCCGACAAAGCTCGGCTGCGGGAGGCCACGCACGCGATCGCAGTCGATCTCGAGAGCCACCGAGTCGCTATCGCCGCGGGGCGTGCGCGCATACCGTTCTTGGTGTTTCGTGTAATCGCCGACGCTGCCGATCGCGACCTGCCGCCGGCGGCTCTGGTGCCGCTCTCCAGGTCAGGGCGGGCCAGCGTGCGGGTCTTGGGCTCGCTTATGGCAAGGCCGGGGCAAATTCCAGGATTGTTGAGACTCGCGCGTGAGACGCGCGCCGCGCTCGACGCGCTGCGCCAGGGGGCTCGCGAACTTGGCGCGGCGCTGCGCCACGCCTAGACTTGCGCGAGAGAGGTCGGAGGATGCGCCATGAGGCTGGGGATCGCATGCCGCGCCGCGGTCGCGCTCATCGCGGCCGCTTCGATGAATTTGGCACACGCCGCCGACCCCTATGAGGTTCACGTTGTGTTGCCGATGACGGGCGGAGGCTCGTTCGTCGGCAAAGGCCAGCAGGAGAGCCTTCAAGCACTGGAGGCGAGCGTCAACAAAGCCGGCGGCATCCAGGGCCGGCCGCTGCACCTGGTTTTCCACGACGATCAAACGAGCCCGCAAGTCGCGGTGCAACTCGCAACCGGCCTCGTCGCCCAGCACCCCGCCCTGATCCTCGGTTCGAGCCTCGTCGCCATGTGCAACGCCATGGCGCCTCTGATGAAGGACGGGCCCGTCATGTACTGCCTGTCGCCCGCCTTCCATCCAGCGGCGGGCAGCTTCGCTTTCTCGGCAAGCAGCTCGTCCTACGATCAGATCGCGGCACTGATCCGATACTATCGCCTGAAAGGCTGGACCGAGATCGCGGCGCTCTCGGGCACGGATGCGACCGGTCAGGACGCGGACCGGGCGATCGACCAAATTCTCGCCATGCCCGAGAACCGCGGGGTGAAGAAGGTCGAGCATCAGCATTTCAATCCGACCGACGTGAGCGTTGCCGCGCAGATGGAGCGCATCAAGGCGTCTGGCGCCGAGGCCGTCGTCGCGTGGTCGACCGGCGCGCCGGTCGCGACGGTGTTCAAGGCGGCGATCCAAGCGGGCCTCGATTTGCCCATCGCGCCGAGCAGCGGCAACCAGACCTTCGCGCAAATGGCGCAGTACGCGGATTTCCTGCCGAAGCAATTCATGGTCCCCTCCGCGCTCTTCCCTGAGCACGACGGGGTCCTGCAGCTCGATGCCCGAGTCGAGAAGGTCCAGCACGAGATGTACGCGATCTTGGCCGAGCGCGGCCTCAAAGCCGACAATATGGTCGCGACGTCATGGGATGCTGGTCTCATCGTCGTGGCGGCGCTGCGCAAGCTGGGGCCCGAGGCCACGGCCGACCAGCTCCGACAGTACATCGCAGGCCTGTCGGGCTTCGCCGGCGTCGACGGGATCTATGATTTCAAGGCCTATCCAGAGCGCGGCCTCGGCCCCGACAGCTCTGCCATCGTGCGCTATGACG
>DASZHJ010000194.1:0-3814 GCA_035938015.1 Allostellaceae bacterium | reverse complement strand
ACGGATGCGGGCGGGCGTGACGAGCTGAGATTCCACGATCGAGTCGCTGTGCGTGACGTGCACGCGAGGTTTGTGCGACGGTTTGCTGCCAGCTCTTGCCATGTTGCCCCCGAGTTAAAGACATCCGCTCCGCTCTCCCATTCGCATATCCGATAAGGGAGAGTCGAGCGGTGATTCGCGGTGTCCGGTTTGCGGGTACCCGAGACCGATAGTAGCGTGGCCGCCGCCGCCTTAAGGCGGCGGGTATTTCCGACGGAGCATCGCCGATGAGCAGCTCGAAAGTCCAATCAGCCGGCCCGCCGCGGTCGCGCCGCTGGATGGAGCAGCGTTGGCTCGTCGACAACGTCATCCGCGCCAACGGCATCGATTGGGATCAGCCGCGATCGGTCTATTTGAGCGCGCCCTGCGGCGTCGAGGCGAGCGCGGACTTTGCCGCGATCCGGCAGCGCATTCAAAAATTCGCGGATGCCTCGCCCGCCTTCGAAGCGACGGCTCGGCGCCGCGAAGCGAAGGCGCGCGCCGCCGAGGCCGCGGGCGAGCCGGTCACCGCCCGCGAGAATTTTTTCATGGCGGCGGTGCATTGGGCTGCCGCGCAATGGCCGATCGACGAGAACAGCGTGGAGAATCTCGCTTACAACGAGCGCAAGCGCGCGTGCTACGCGAGCTATGCGGGACTGGCGGACCATCGCGTGGAGGCGGCCTGGATCCCGTTCCGCGGCAAGGCGCTACCGGCGTGGCTGCACCTGCCGCCGGGCTACAACGGCGGCCGGACCCCGGCGGTGGTCTCGATCCCCGGCATGGACAGCTTCAAGGAGATCGCCGTGGCGCTCTATGGCGATCGCTGGCTGATGCGCGGCATGGCCGTGCTCGCGGTCGATGGTCCCGGGCAGTACGAGAGCGCGGTGCTCGGCATTCCCGCTAGCGTGCCAGCCTGGGCCGAGGCGGGGCCGGCGATCATGGACTGGCTCGTCGCGCGGCCCGAGATCGACCCCGCGCGCATCGGGATCGCCGGCGTGAGCTTCGGCTCGCTCTTCGCCACCATCGCCGCGGGCTCGGAGCCGCGTTTTCGGGCTTGCGCCGTGTCGCACACCAATTTCGAGCCGGGCTGCCACACGATCTTCGAGGAGGCGTCGCCCACGTTCAAACAACGGTTCATGTATATGGTCGGTATTTCCGACGAAGCCGCTTTCGACGAATTCCGCAGGACGCTGACCTGGCAGGGCTTCGCCGAGAAGATCACCGCGTCCTATCTCTGCCTTGCCGGCGAGGCCGACGAGCTCTGCCCCATGGTCCATACCGAGCACTTGATCGCCGCGCTCCCCGGTCCGAAGCGCCTCGTCGTCTATCAGGACTCTCGCCACGCCGTCGGCGGCGTCCCCGCCACCAACCTCGGCCCCTACCCGCAGACCCTGATGGCCGATTGGATGGCCGCGCGCCTCGCCGGAACCCCTTTCCCGAGCGAGCGCTGGTACGTCGACGCGGCGGGGCGAGTGACGAAGACTTCGCTCTAGTCCGCCACTTCGTAATTGCGGCCAAAGTCCTCTGGTGCCGGTGGGCCCCAGCGGTAGAGGGCGTCGGCAGCGTCCTGGTCCTCGGCCTTCCACGAGCCGTCGCCGGGGATCTGGTCGATGTCGCAGAAATACTCGGCCATGCTGTTCCAGGGGTCTCGGAGGTAATGGAAGAAGTTCGAGCCGATCACGTGACGGCCGAAGCCCCAGCCGTTCTTGTATCCGGCGCCCAGCACGCTCTGCGCGCCGAGGCCAATCTCGTCGACCGAGCCGACCTCGAAGCTCGCATGATGGAAGCCCGCTCGTTGGTCCTTGAGCAGCGCCACGACGTGGTGATCGCCGCCGACCGGCAAGTGCATGAACGCGATGATGCCGGGCACCCGGTCGGAGAGCCGCATGCCGAGCACGCTCGTATAGAACGCGATCGTACCGTCGAAATCAGGCGTGTGAAGGAGCACGTGCCCCAAGCGATGCGGGCGCACCTGATGGCCGGGCGGACACCCGCGTCCCTTGCGCTCGTAATGGCCGGGCACGTTCATCGTCACGGGCGTGCTGGAGCGCCACGGCTTCGGCTGGTCGAGGCGGATATTGATCGCATTCCCATTGGGGTCCCGGAGCCACAGGCCGCCACCGAAGGCGTTGTGCGGCGCGTCGATCTCCGCGACGCCGCGATCCCTCATCTTGGCGCGGACATCGGCAAGCCCACGCTCGTCGGTGCCGAAGCGGAGGTGGTTGAGCCGCTTCTTGCGGCCCTCGACCAGAAACACCTGGTCCTGGTCGCGCCCCTCGCAGCGGAACGCCAGCGCATTGTCGCGCTCGGTCGTCAGCAGGCCGAAGGTCGTATAGAAACGCCGGCCGGCGTCGAGGTCGGGTACGGTGAGGGCGTAGCTGAGGAACGACTGGACCGCCATGGTATCTCTCCGCTCGGGGTGCCATTCCAATGGTCGACCATTTTCGCTGGAAGAACAAGGCGACAGCCGGTGTCATCGGCCATGACGGCGTGGGACCGGCGCGGTAGGGTAGAAGAAGCTCGTAGGAGGTGATCCCATGCGCATCGGGGCCGAGCCGTTGAGCCTCAACCAGCTTCGTGGGTTCACTCGCTCGCGGGAGCGGCTCGAGCTGGATCCCGGCTGCCGCGGCGCGGTCGAGCGCGCGGCGCAAACGGTGGAGGCGATCGTCGCGCGCGGCGAGACGGTCTATGGCGTCAACACGGGGTTCGGCCTGCTGGCCAGGACCTCGGTCTCCTCTGACAATCTGAAAGCGCTCCAGCGCAACCTCGTGCTGTCGCACAGCGCGGGCACCGGCCCACTCCTGGACGATGCAACCGTACGGCTGATCCTGGCGCTGAAGATCGCGGCGCTCGTGCAAGGCTATTCCGGCGTGCGTTGGAGCCTGATCGAGGCGATGCTCCGCCTAGTCGAGGCCGAGGCCTATCCTTGCGTCCCCTCGAAGGGATCGGTGGGCGCGTCCGGCGACCTGGCGCCCCTCGCCCATCTGTCGGCGGTGCTCATCGGCGTGGGCGAGGCGCGTCATCGCGCCGAAATCCTGCCGGCAGCAGAGGGATTGCGGCGCGCTGGCCTTTCGCCGCTCGAGCTCGGCCCCAAGGAGGGCCTGGCGCTCCTCAACGGCACGCAAGTCTCGACGGCGCTGGCACTCATCGGTCTGTTCGCGATCGAGGACGCCTTCGCAGCGGCCGTGGTTGCGGGCGCGCTCTCCATCGATGCCGCCAAAGGCTCGGACACGCCGTTCGACCCGCGCATCCATAGGATCCGCGGTCACGCCGGCCAAGCCGCCGTCGCCGCGATCTACCTGAGCCTGCTGAAAGGCAGCCCCATCCGTGCCTCGCACCTGCACTGCAGCCGCGTGCAAGATCCCTACTCGCTGCGCTGCCAGCCACAGGTGATGGGTGCCTGTCTCGACCACCTCCGCTTTGCCGCCGAGGTGATCGCACGCGAGGCGAATGCGGTCTCCGACAATCCCCTGGTGTTCGCCGATACGGGCGAGGTGCTCTCCGGCGGCAACTTCCATGCCGAGCCCATCGCGATGGCCGCCGACGTGTTGGCGCTGGTGGCAGCGGAGATCGGCGCGCTCTCGGAGCGGCGGATCGCGCTGCTGATCGACCACACGATCTCGGAGCTCCCGGCTTTCCTGGTGCGCGAGGGCGGGCTCAATTCGGGCTTCATGATCGCGCAGGTGACCGCGGCGGCGCTCGCCTCGGAGAACAAATCGTTGGCGCATCCCGCCAGCGTCGACAGCCTGCCGACCTCGGCCAATCAAGAGGATCACGTCTCCATGGCGACCTTCGC
>DASZHJ010000193.1:0-3173 GCA_035938015.1 Allostellaceae bacterium | reverse complement strand
GGCGGCGGATCGTCTTGACCGGCTGCGGGTGATGGCCTCGGCGGCGGGGGCGGGATTGGTGGTGAGCAAGAGCGGCGCCGACATCGCGGAGCAGGCGCGGCGGGCGGTCGCGGACGGGGTGGCGCGGCTGGTGGTGGCCGGGGGCGACGGCACGATGCACCAGGCGGCGCAGGGCCTGGCGGGAAGCGGGTGCGCGCTGGGAGTGGTACCGCTGGGGACCGGCAACGACCTCGCGGGCACGCTAGGCATCCCCGCGGACTTCGACGCGGCGGCCGCGCGGGCTCTCACCGGCGGCGTGCGGAGCCTCGACCTGGTGCGGGTCGAGCAGACAGTCTGCATCGGCTACGCCGGCGTGGGCTTCGACTCGGAGGTCACCCGCTTCGCCAACGAGGAGGTGAAGCGTCTCCGCGGGCCGCTGGTCTACGTCTACGCGGTGCTGCACACGCTGGCCACCTTCAAGCCCCCGGCGATGCGCGTCGTCCACGACGGCGGCACCTTCGAGGGCCGGGTGATGTTCGCGGTGCTCGCCAACCTCCCCCGCTTCGGCGGCGGCATGCGGATCGCGCCGGCGGCCCTCCCCGACGACGGCTGGCTCGACCTGGTGATCGTCCGCGAGCTCTCGCGGCTGCGCCTGCTCGCGGTCTTCCCGAAGGTCTACCGCGGCACCCACGTCACCCATCCCGAGATCCAGATCGTCCGCACCCGCCGCGCCGAGATCACCCTCGACCGCGAGATGACCCTCTACGGCGGCGGCGAGCCGGTGGCCACCCACCCCGCCGGCCAGCCCTTCGTCGCCGAGATCATGCCGGGCGCGCTTCAGGTTGTCGCCTGAGGGGCGTTCTCCCAGCGCGTACCTTGGTAATTTCTCGCTCTACGCGGTCGACGATAATGGTTGATGCTAACCATCAGAAGAAAGGCTAACTCTTCGTTCGAGCAAATGTGCTAGCATGAGGCTCCTATGAGTGCTTCCCGGGAAGCGGAGAACGCTGGCGAGCCTGGCTCAGCCGTGAAGATGGAGGGGGGAACGACTGTACAGTCTTCCGCTTCCGAAGCGCGCTCACCCAATGTTGAACGCCAATTGCCGGAGCCTGCTGGTTATGTAGCGCCAAGCTCGCCCGCCGAAGAGCTGTTGGCGACACTCTGGGCGGGCCTTCTTCAAGTTGAGAAGGTGGGGGTGCACGACAATTTCTTTGCCATTGGCGGCGATTCCATTCTATGCCTGCAAGCAGTCGCTCTTGCGAGTCGCGCGGGCATTCGCGTGACCGCGGGGCAGCTGTTCAAGCATCAGACCATAGCCGGGCTCACGGCGGCGATCGCGGAGCAGGCGCCGGCGAGCGAGACGGCAAGCGAGATCCGTGAGCCACGGGCTGAGTATCTCACGGACGACGAGCCTGGGTCGACCGCTATAGACGAGATCGGGACATCTGATCTGCACGTCGCGACCGAGGCAAGTATTAATCAAATAGATGGCCATCTCCGCACGCTACAGACAGGTCTCTCGCGCATCGAGTCCAAGTTCGAGACCTTGGTGACTTGAATGGGGATTCCCGGCGAGCTATGGGAGACGGTGCGTAAGCTCAGTGCCTTGGAGGCGCGCACTGAAGATGCGGTGCGCACCATGCTACGTATCGAAGCGAAGGTTGACAACCTGATCGATAGGATCTCTCGTGTCGAGGCGCGCTATGAGCACCTGAGGGAGAACGTGCGCAACGAGATCCTTGCCGATATCAAAGCTGACCTGGCGCGCGCACAGGTGTTGCTCGAAGTCCAGCGCGTCAACCGCGCATCGCTTGCTGCCCCAGAGCTCCCCACCGCCTCGACATCGCAAGTTTGAGCAGAGTTCCATCCCGTCCATCAGTTCGGCTTGGCGTCGCTCCCGCCGCACCAGGTCAGTCAGCTCTCTGACACCATTGCGTGCCGGCGCTGGCCTGCCGACCACAGCAGGCGCCTGGCATGCTCCGCGACGGCTTCCCGCAGGGCTGCCGGCTGGCGAATCTCGATGGCGAAGGGCAGCCTCGCCAGCTCCCGGGCGAACCAGGCCAGGTCGTCGGCCTGGCTGCGCAGCAGGACGCCATGGGGCGTGGACTCGAGGACGCCGGCGGCGGGGAAGACTTCGCGCCGGGCGGTCTCGAGGTCGGTGGCGAGGAGGACCTCGATCGCGAAGGCGCGGGGGAGGGTGGCGATCGCCTGGGTGAGGTGGCGGAGGGCGTCGAAGCCCGGCGGACGGGTGAAGGCTGCCGCGAGCGGCCGCACCGACTGGACGCGATCCAGGCGGAAGGAGCGCAGGCCGCCGCGCAGATGGCACATGCCGACCACGTACCAGCACCCGCCGCGGTAGGCGAGGCCGTAGGGGTCGACGTCGCGCTCGGTCGGCTCGCGCTGCCGCGTGAGGTAGCGCAGGTGGACGCGCGTTCCGGCCTGGGCGGCGGCGCTGAGCGCGACCAGGGCGGCATTGTCGCCGGGCGGGGTGGGACGCGAGAGGTCCAGCGTCACCGTCTCGTCCACGGCGCGCACGCGGCGCCGCAAGCCGGCCGGCATCACGCGCTCGAGCTTGGCCTGCGCGCTCGCCACGGCCGGCGCCGCTTCCGCGAGCCCGAGCCCGCGCGCCGCCAGCAGTCCCACCGACAGGGCCAGCGCCTCGTCGTCGGTGAACATCATCGGCGGCAGCTTGAAACCCGCGACCAGCATGTAGCCGCCCGCTCTGCCCCGCTCGGCGGTGATCGGGATGCCGAGCTCCTCGAGCGCGGCGATGTAGCGGCGCACGGTGCGGCGATCCACGGCGAGCCTCGTCGCCAGCTCGGCGCCGCTCATCGTGCCGTGTGTCTGGAGTAGCTCGAGCACCGCGAGCACGCGGGTCGTGGGACGCGCCATGCCGTGAGTCTAATGCGGAATTAGGGTCGATTACGCCCTATTGGTCTCCTAGAGTTTCTGCGGACGCCGGCAGCGGCCGGCGGCGCGGCCAGCGGCAGCGGCAAGACAGCCGGTGCGAAAGGAGGCTTCACCATGCAGGACACGGAGCAAGCAGCGGCGAAGGACGCCGCGAAGGCAGGGCAGGACGCGAGCGACGGCGCTCGAGCCTTCGACTTCTGGATGGGCCGCTGGCGAATCCACAACCGGCGGCTGCGGGAGCGACTCGAGGGCTCCACCACCTGGGACGAGTTCGAAGCCACTTG
>DASZHJ010000192.1:0-7205 GCA_035938015.1 Allostellaceae bacterium | reverse complement strand
GGAGGCAGGTACTGGTCTCGCAAGCGCTTCCAGATCTCGTGCGCTCGAGCGGTCGCATCCTTGGCGCCGGCATCGCGCCAGTTCTCGAAGTTCGACCAGTCGGAGAGCAGAGGTCGATAGAACGCCGTCTCATAGCGCGCGAGGGTGTGGGGCGATCCGAAGAAATGACCGCCGGGCGCTACCTCCAAGGCGGCATCGACGGCGATATCGTCGTCGCTGAATGCGACGGGTTTGAGAATCTCCGCCCAACCGCGCAGCATTTCCGCGTCCACCACGATCTTCTCCATCGATGCCGAGAGACCGCCCTCGAGCCACCCCGCCGCATGCATGATGAGATGCGACTTGCTCATGATCGCCGCCCAGAGCGAGAAACCGGTCTCGTAGGTCGCCTGCGCATCGACGGCGCAGGAAGCATTGGGCGCGCTGGTGCGCACGGGGATCTTGAGGCGGCGAGCGATCTGCGCCGAGGCGAGAGTCGCCTTGGCGTATTCGGGCGTGCCGAAGGCGGGCGATCCCGTCCGCATGTCGACGTTCGAGGTGAAGCCTCCGAGGACGCAGGGCGTGCCAGGACGCACCATCTGCACGTAAGCGAGAACGCCGATGGCTTCCGCGGTCTGCTGCGCGAGTGCGCCCGCGAGCGTCACCGGCGCCATGGCGCCCATCAGAGTGAAGGGCGTGATGCAAATGCATTGGCCGTGCTCGGCCAGGACCGTGATGGCTTCGTGAATTTCCTCGTCGACACGGCGCGGGGAGTTCACGTTCGTGACCAGCAGCAGCGTGGGTTGCGCCGCCAACTCGTCGAGCGTGCAGCCATGCTCGATCGCCGACATCGCGAGCGCGTCCTCGGCGTTGACCCTACCCAACCCGCGCGCTTGCCAGACCGTGTCGGCGCACTGGATATGCGAGCGGTAGATCTCGAGATGCCGGGTGGGCACGGGCACGTCCACCGGCTCGACCACCACGCCGCCCTGCCAATGCAGGACGCCCAGCATGTGCGTCACCTTGAGGATGTCTCGGAAGGATTCGATATCGCCATAGCGGCGCCCGCGCTCGAGATCCGTGATATGGGGCGCGCCGGAGACGGGTCCGAAGTTGACGACGTCCCCGCCGATATGCAGGTCCCGCTCGCGGTTGCGTGCGCGCAGCACGAACCGCTCCGGCACATGGGCGAGATGCGCTTCGACGACCTCGCGGCGAAGCCGGACGACATGCGTGGCGTCGTCGACGTCGGCGCCATGCCGGCGATAGATCTCGCGCGCGCGGGCGTTCCGGATCTCGAGCCCACCTTCCGCCATGATCCGAAAGGCGGCCGCAAGGATGCGCTCGACCTGCTCTTCGGTGAGGACCTCCACCGGCGGCATCGGGTTGATGACCCGCGGCAGCGGCGCGAGGCTCGGGCCCGTCGAGCGGGCGCCGCGCGACCGCACGCGGCGTCTAGTCGGCGGAGCGGGTTCGGTCATTCGATCCCCTCACAGCACCTGGTTCAGAAAAGCTCGCGTACGCTCCTCGCGCGGTCGCGCCAGCAATTCTCCGGGCGGACCGTGCTCCACGATGACGCCCTTCTCGGTGAAGTAGACGTGATCGGCGACTTCTCGCGCGAAGCCCATCTCGTGGGTCACGATCATGCAAGTCATGCCGTCTTCCGCCAGCTCGCGTATGGTGACCAATACCTCTTTCTTGGTCTCGGGATCGAGCGCGGCGGTGACTTCGTCGAACAACATCACCAGCGGGTTCATGGCGAGCGAGCGCGCAATCGCCACTCTCTGCTGCTGCCCACCGGACAATTCGCCCGGATAGGCCCGCTCCTTCTCCGCGAGCCCGACCTTCGCCAGGAGCCGCCGCGCCCTCTCCTCCACCTCGTGGCGGTCCTGCTTCAGCACGTGGATGGGCGCCATCATGACGTTCTGGAGCGCGGTGCGGTGGGGAAACAGATTATATTGCTGGAACACCATGCCGACCTTCCGCCGAAGCGCGATCTTATCGAGCGCGGGATCGTTCACCTCGATGCCGTCGATCTCGATGGAGCCACTCGACACCGGCACCAGCGCGTTGACGCAGCGCAGGAGCGTGGACTTACCCGAGCCGGAAGGGCCGATGATGCAGACGCTTTTGCCCCGTGCCACGGACAAGGAGATATCGCGCAGCACGGCCGTGTCTCCGAACCGCTTCTCGACCCGGCTCAGAACCACCAGCGCCGCGGGTTCAGTCTGCATGCGAGCCGCGCTCAAATTCGCACCCGGAAACCCCGCTCGAGTGCCGCGGTCCCGCGCGCGATGGGATAGCAATAGAGAAAGAACCAGGAGAGCAGCATCAGGTACATCGGTATGAAGAGCTCGGTGCGCCCCTCGGCCACCAAGGCGGCGCGCGCCAGCGTCATCGAATCCTGGATGCCCACCACCGAGATCAACGTCGTCGACATCGTGAGGATGGCGTAGAGGTTCATCCACGGCGGAATCATGCGCCGCAGGCATTGCGGCAGGATGACCATCCACAGGATCTGGCGCCGCGAGAAAGCCAGCGCCTCGCCGGATTCCCACTGCTCCAACGGAATGGACTGAACGCCGCCGCGGACGATTTCCGCCACGTTCGCCATGACCGGCAGCGACAGCCCGATCACCGCCTTGGCCGCATCCGGCAACGGCACCGTCCCGAACGGCAAGCTGACCGAGAATGGCAGCAGGAACATGCAGTAGAACAGCAGCACGAGCCACGGCGCGTTGCGGAAGAACTGGATCACGGCGCCGGACACGCGCCTGAGCACCCGGAGCTGCGAGACCCGACCGAGCCCGAGCCAAAGGCCCAAACCGGTGCCGGCCAGCATCGACAGCACGCTGACCAGCAGATTGAACAGGAAGCCCTGAAAGACCAGCGGCGCCCACTTGAGGAGTATCGCGAGGACGCCGGGCGAGCCACCCAGGCTCGGCGCGGCGTGCGCGTTGCCGGCTAGGATCGAAATGCCGAGTGCCGCGAGCACGACACCCAGCGCGCCGCCACCGAAGAGGTCGCGCCAACCGTCGCCCGACGGTCGAGAGAGGGCCGCTTTCCCTGGCGTCAGCAGAACGGGCAGCGTCGTCATGGGTCATAGCCGGGGATGCGCAGCGCGCGCTCCCAGCGCGCCATGATGGCGACCAGCACCGCGATCAGCGCGACGTAGGTCACCAGCAGGACGTTCATCATCTCGCGCACATTCAGGACTTCGGACCAGATTTGCGCCGCCGCGTAGAGCAGCTCCGGCACCGCGATGGCATAGGCAAGCGTCGTGGTCTTCACCAGGTTGACCAGGTTGTTGTTGAGGGCGGGCAGGCTGATGCGGAAGGCGAGCGGCAGGAGCACGTGCCAATAGATGCCGAGCCGGCTATAGCCGAGCGACTCTGCGGCCTCGACCATGGCGCGCGGCACCGCCTCGATGCCGGCCCGGAAGATCTCGACGTTGAACGCCCCCGCGAACAGCGAGAGCGACAGGATCGCCCAGCCGACGTTGCTGATCGGCGGCACGAGCATGCCGTGCTCGTCGAGCACATGCGGAAGCTCGTTGCCGATCGCGAAGTAGAAGAAGAACAGCTGGACCAACGGCGGCGTGTTCCGGAAGAACTGGATATAGGCCTGCACCAGCTGGCGCACCGGGCCGAAGCGGGCGCCCTGAAGCCAGGCGCCGAGGACGCCGATGGCGAGGCTGAGCGCCGTGCAGATCGTCGACAGCTCGACGGTCGTCCACAGCCCCTCCAGAAACCGGCTGCGGTCGAACGCATCGTAGAAAATCGAGAGATTGACGCCGTGGGCGTCGTTGAGCCAGCGAAAGAAGTCGGCAATCCGCTCCATTCCCAATTCCCGTCACCGGCGCGGGGCGTCGCGCCGGCGCGCGTCAGCTGCCCTTGTACTTGTCGTGCATCTCCTGCAGGAAGGGGCTCGGCTTGATCCCCCACTTCTTCTCAAGCTCGACCAGCGTGCCGGCCTTGTGCCAGTCGATGCTGAGCTTCTTCAGGAACATGCCGAACGGGGCCTCGAGATCGCCCAGCTTCGCGCCCATCGCCCAGGCTTGCGGATCCTCGCTCGCCAGCGGCATCTCATAATCCTGCCATTTGGGATCGCCCGCGGAGAGCGTCGAGACGATCAGCGTATCGTCGAACAGAAATCCGACGCAGTTCCCGCCCTGGAGCGCGCTCATGGCTTCCGGCACCGCGGGGAAGACCACAAGTTCCGGCCCGTAGAGCTGGGTGACCCGGCGATTGTAATAGGCGCCCTGCACCGCGCAGACCTTGCGGCCCTTGAGGTCGGTCCACTGCTTGAGCTGCGCCGATTTGGGCGCGAGCACGTTGGTCGCGCCGGCGTAGTAATTGGGCTCGATCATGCCGACGACTTTGCGGCGCTCGGGCGTGTCGCCCATGGTCGCAAGGATCAGATCGATCCGGCCCTGGTTCAGGAATTCCATGCGGTTGGCGCCGGTGACGGGTATCAGCTCCAGCTTCACGCCGAGGCGCGTCGCGACATCCTGCGCCAGGTCGATCTCCATGCCGACGATCTTGCCGGCGGGATCGACGAAGCCCCAGGGCCGGTAGTCGTTCTTGACGCCGACGACGATGGTGCCGCGCTGCTTGATCTTGTCGAGCGTGTCCTCCGCGCGCGCCGGCGCGGCCAGAGAGCCGGCCAGCAGCACGCACGCGAGCGCCGCCCTCGTGAACATCCCGAGCATGCTGACTTTCCCCTTTTTACCAACGCCCCGACGCGAGGCCCGCTGCCCCTCGGCCACAATCTGCGTCGGTTTGGCCTTCCGGACAAGCGACAATCATGCGTGGCCGGCCTTGTCAGATGATCCGCCATCGATGCGCGGAGCAAGTCCGCGCAGGACGAGTCCAATGGTGGTTGATGCGGGGAACACAACCTCCTTCCCTGAACCGGAGAGCCGTGCGGTGCGGCACGTCGTGGCTGAAGCGTCAGGCCTAGTCGGCACGCGGCCGGACAGACGTTTTACCCGCTGCCGAGCCTCGCCTGGGCCGGCGGACAGCTCGCACCTTCCCGCTCCTGCCACCTCCGCAGAAGAACTGATCGCCGCCATCGGACTCGAGCCCCGACACGCCGACCCCGAGCGGCATCTCGAGCCTCTCCAGGACCTCTCCCGTTCGAGGATCGACTCGCCGCAAATCGCTCTCGTCACCTTCCCAGGTGCCGTGCCAGAGCTCGCCGTCGATCCAGGTGACCCCGGTGACGACGCGATTGGACTCGATGGTACGAAGAATCGCCCCTGTTTCGGGATCGACTTGATGGATCTTCCGACCGCGATGCTGCCCCACCCAGAGCGTCCCTTCGGCCCACGCGAGCCCGGAGTCACCGCCGCCACCGGGCGCCGGGATCGTCGCGAGCACACGACCGGTCTTCGGATCGATCTTCTGGATGCGATCCTCGGCGATCTGAAACAGGTGCTGACCGTCGAAGGCTGTTCCTGCGTGCGCGGCGACATCGATCGAGCGCAGCACCTTCCCACTCGCGGGATCGAAGGCATTCAGCTTGTCTCCGGACGCAAACCAGACTTGCTGACCGTCATATGTGACCCCATGCACGCTCTCGACACCCGGAAACGGGCCATATTCACGGAGGATTTCGGCTGCAGATGGTTTCATGCTTCGATCCTTGTGTCCCGTCCCTGAATTTCGTAACACGGAATTTCAGGGATAAGCGGGCCACTGACCTTAGTGACCCTAGTGTGATTCAGATCCCGAAGTTCGCTTTCGAACTTCGGATCATCACACTAGTCGCTCGGTAGTGGACCGAGGAGTAACAAGGTTGTCGTGAATCCCGGCAAGGGCCCGGTCATCCAACGACGCGCTCGCCCGCGACCATACGACTGCACCTTGCCTGCCGCCGCAAGTGGATCGAGGGCCCGCTGCACGGTGCGCGGGCTGGCGCCAAGCGCAATCGCCAGGGCGGAGCTCGACCACGACTCGCCGTCGGCGAGGAAGGCCAGCACCGCCGCATGCTGCTCTTCGACGGGCCGCGCCAGCACGACGACCTCGCGTGCGCGGCGCGGCACCAGCGCAAACCCTTGCTTCGTCGCGCTCACGCCGGCCAGCGCCCGAAGCGCCCTGCGAAGCCGCCCGATCTCTACTCGCAACCGTGCGCGATGCGATTCATCGGCGTGCTTTGCTCGAAATGCCCGCATGACGAGCGTATCCCTCGGCGCGTCTGCGGGCCACGCCTCGCCGAGCGCGCGGGCGAGCGCGAACAACACCGGACGCCGCGCGAGCGAGATCACGGTGCGTGCCTCACGCACGACATGACGGCACGCGTCCACGACGAGCGCCTTCGACGCCACTAGCGCCTCGACATCCTCGAGCAGGAGGGGCCGCTCCTCGCCACGCGCAATCAGGCGCGCCGCCGGCGTGTTCAGGACGAGGGATGCGCTTTCGACCTCCACCGTCAGCGCAGGGATGTCTGCCTCGCGCGCGGCGCGCTCGGCCCGCGCGAGCGCCGCGCGCGCCGGCTTCGTCTGCAGGCGTCGCATCGCGATCCCCGCAACCACCAGCTCGTGGGCGGCCCTCGACGCGGGCGGGAAGGGCGCGGGGTCGAGTTCGGCGAGCGCCTGCTCGGCCTCGTCGAGGCGCCCGATCAGGAGCAGGCGCCGGACCTCGAGTGTGCGCGCATGCGCGGCATTTACGCGGTCGCCGTGCGTTTGGAGCGTCGCCCGCGCTGCCTCGAGCGCGCTGGCAGGCCAGCCCAGGTCGCGCGAGACGAGTGCGATCTCGGCCTCGGCGACGACACATCGCGCGCGGGCCACCGCCTCTTTCGGGCCGAAGGCGCGCGCCGCACGTCGCAAGAGACCTTTCGCCCGAACGAGATCGCCGAGCTGCGCCATCGCGATGCCTCGAAGCGCGAGGGCCGGCGCGTCGTCACGCAAGGCCACCCGCTTCAGTGCGCCGAGGGGATCACCCGCGGCGAGTGCGCGCGCCGCAGCCGTGATCAGCGAGTCCATCGGAATCCCGCCACACTTGTAACTCTCATCTGTCGATTTCCGGCACTAAGTCTACCTCGCAACCAACGAGCGAAAGCCACCAGTACGCGAGAAGGAGATCCGGATATGCCCGATATTCTGCACAAAGTCGGAATCAAATCGTCTTCCCTGAATGATGTCTACAAGGCATTGACCACGCTGGAAGGTCTTTCCGCCTGGTGGACCACCAACACGCAAGGGGAAAGCAAAGTCGGCGGCGTGA
>DASZHJ010000191.1:0-2439 GCA_035938015.1 Allostellaceae bacterium | reverse complement strand
TGGATCGAGCGCTGGCGCGCGCTCAAACCGCGCGAACCGGAGTACAGCGACGACTAGCTGATCGACTCGACCCGGAATACAGGGTGGTCTGGCGTTATGCGCCTGAGCTCTTCTTCGGGCGAGTCTGCGCCGACGCCCCCAAAGAAGACGCCCACCTCGGCCTTCCATCGCTTTAGATACGCGCGCAGGATTGGAATCTTCTGATCATCGGGAATCTCGTGAGCGCGAAACCGCTGCACTCGATTGCCGAGCAGCAGCTCTCCCTCGCCGGCCCCGCGCAAGTTGCGCACCCACTGCGTCAGGCCGCGAGGGGCGACCAGGTACTGCTCTCCTTCGTATGTCAACAGGTTGACGGGCGCCGAGCGCCACTCACCCGACTTGCGCCCGCGGACGCGAAGAACCCGCGAGCCCCAGATACTGATGCCTGCGCGTGTCATCCCCGCGACCGCGGGATTGAAGATCGTTTTTGTGAACCATCCGGGCTTGCGGTAGTACGCCATCGGGCGATTACGATAGACGGCCTTGACATACTCCATCGTCGCTCGCGACAGGCACACCGGCGAGTTCGGCGTCGCGGTCCAGTCGCACTATTTCCAGGTGAGCCCCGCCGTGCCCTGGGCGCTGGCGGGGGTAGGCGCGGTGGCGACGCAATCGCGGGTCAACGTCAGCTTCGGACCGCTCGGCCTCGAGCTGCTGCAGGCGGGATTCACCGCCGAGCAGGCGCTCAAGGCCCTGACTTCCGGCGATCCTGGCGCTGAGATGCGCCAGTGCGCGATCGTCGACGCCAAGGGCGGCGTGGCGGCGCATACCGGTCGCGAGTGCATCCCGGCTGCAGGGCATCACATCGGCGATGGCTTCAGCTGCCAGGCAAACCTCATGGAGAAGGACACGGTCTGGGCCGCGATGGCGCAAGCGTTCACATCCACCGACGCCCCGCTCGCTGAGCGGATGATGGCCGCGCTGGAGGCGGCCGAAGCCGAAGGCGGAGACATCCGCGGCAAGCAATCGGCGGCGATGCTGGTCGTCACCGGCGCGCCCACTGGACGCTTCTGGGAAGACCGGATCATCGACCTGCGCGTCGAAGACGCCCCAGACCCGCTGCCGGAGCTGCGTCGCCTCCTGCGCATCAGACGCGCCTACATGGCGCTCTCTGAGGCGGATCGCCTTTCGGAATCCGGCGACAAGGCAGCGGCCAACGCCAAGTCCGCGGAGGCGATCCGGATTGCGCCAGAGATGGTGGAGATCCGCTTCTGGACGGGGCTCGACATGGCCGTTGCCGGGGACATGGACGGCGGCTGCAGGCTCATGGCTGAGGTCGTACGCGAGAAAGGCGATCGCTGGATCGAGACGTTGCGAAGGCTGGCAATGGTGGATCGCGTGCCGGCCGACGTGGCTCGAGCGATCGAGGCCCGGCTCGCCGCAACAGTCGTCTCCACGTAGACTGCACGCGTCTTGGGAAAGTTCAAGAGTCAGCGCAGGGGTCCAAGGCGGCCCGAAAAGGCGCGCAAGCCGGAGAAGGACGACGGCGGCCAGAAAGAGCCGGCGGTGGTCATGGATGCGGTGGTCGCGCAGGCGCTGCCCAACGCGATGTTCGAGGTCGAGCTCGAGGGCGGGCACAAGCTGATCGCTTATGCGGCAGGCCGCATGCGCCGCTACTTCATTCGCATCACACCGGGAGACCGGATCCGCGTCGAGCTTTCGCCCTACGACCTCACGCGCGGCCGCATCGTCTACCGCTACCGCGAGTAGTGCCAGGCCTCATCGAGGCGCTCGGATCCGCCCGGGTGTTCGATCTCGAACAGCCTCGATTCGCCGGTGCGCCTTCCCACCCAGCCCACGCGCCCGGCTTCAACTACTTTCTGCACCGCCACCACGCGCGCGGCGCGCCCGAGGCCAGGACGAGCGCATCCGGCCTGGTCGTGATGCCCGAGCACTCGGGCACGCACATCGACGCCCTCGCTCACCAGGCCGAGAACATGATCCTGCACGGTGGCGTGCACGTCGACTCGGGCGTCCAGACTTCGGTCGGCTTTCGAATCCTTGGTGTCGACACTCTCGAACCGCTGGTGAGCCGCGGCGTCCTGCTCGACGTCGCCCGCACCCAGCGCCTGCCGGCCGATCACTCCATCACGCGCCAGGAGCTCGAACAGGCGGCGAGCATCGAAGGGGTTGAGGTGCGAGCGGGTGACGTGGTGCTGGTACGCACCGGGTACGGGGCCCTATGGGCCGACGCTCCGCAGTACCTGCACGCCGCCGGGGTGAGCGCGGCCGGCTCGCGCTGGCTTGTCGAGCGCGGCGTTCGCGCGGTCGGCGCCGACAACATTGCCTGGGACGTGATCGGCCCGCCCGACGCCGAGCTTGGCGTCACGCTCCCGGGTCACATGCTGCTCCTGGTGCGGGCCGGCATCCCGATCATCGAGAACCTCAACCTCGAGGAGC
>DASZHJ010000190.1:0-3978 GCA_035938015.1 Allostellaceae bacterium | reverse complement strand
CATCGTTGCCGCCGTGGCACAGCTCGACACGCCGGCCGGGGAGCCGCTCGCGGTCCGCATCGGCATCGCCACCGGTCTGGTGGTGATCGGCGATCTGAGCGGCGAAGGCGCGCTGCGCGAGCACGCGGTGGTCGGGCAGACCCCGAACATTGCCGGCCGGCTTCAGGGGTTGGCACCGCCCGGGACGATCGTCGTCGCCGCCTCCACGCGTCGGCTGCTTGGCGATCTGTTTGAGCTGCGCGACCTCGGCCGGCATGCGGTCAAGGGCATCGCCGAGCCCGTGGCGGCATGGGCGGTCGAGGGACTGTCGGGATCGGAAGACCGCTTCGAGGCAGCCCGCGCGGGCCTGAGCGATCTCGTCGGCCGCGCGCGCGAACTGAATTTCCTGCTCGAATGCCAACGCCTCGCCTGGACCGGCAAAGGACAGGTCATATTGATCTCGGGCGAGCCGGGAATCGGCAAGTCCCGCCTGATGGCGGCGCTTGCCGAGCGCATCGGCGGCGAGCGGCACACGCGGCTGCGTCATCAATGCTCGGCCTATCACGTCAACAGCGCGCTTCGTCCGTTCATCGTCCAGCTCGAGCGAGCGGCGGGCTTCAAGGCCGACGACGCCCCCGAACAGCGTCTCGCCAAGCTGGAAGCGCTGCTCGACCGGGACGCGTCGCACATCCGCGCCATGGCGCCGCTCTTTGCCGCGCTGCTGTCGATCCCGTCCGGCGAGCGCTATCCGCCGCTGGCGCTCAGCCCCACCCAGCAGCGGCGGCGCACCCTCGCAGCACTGCTCGATCTGTTCGAGAGTCTCGCGCGCAAGCAACCTACCCTGCTCCTGTTCGAGGACGCGCAGTGGGCGGATGCGACCTCCATCGAGCTGCTCGATCTGACGGTCGAGCGGGTGCGTGAGCTCCCGGTTCTTGCCCTGATCACCTGCCGGGCGGACTTCGAGCCGCCGTGGGTCGGCCGTCCCAATGTCGCCACCGTGACGCTCGGCCGCCTCGAGCACAACGAGGTCGAAAGCGTGGTCGCGCGCGTGACCGGCGGCCGTGCCTTGCCGGGCGAGGTGATGAAACAGATCATCGCCAAGACCGACGGAAATCCCCTGTTTGTCGAGGAACTCACCAAGGCGGTGCTGGAAGCGGGCATCCTGATCGAGGACTCCGAGGGCTATCGGCTCGACGGGCCGTTGCCGCCACTCGCCATCCCGGCGACGTTGCAGGACTCGCTGATGGCGCGCCTCGACCGCCTGGTGCAGGTGAAGGAAATCGCCCAGGTCGGCGCGGCGATCGGGCGCGAGTTCTCCTATCCTTTGCTACGCGCGCTGGTCGCGCGCGACGACCCCGCTTTGCGGCGCGCGCTCGCTCAGCTCGAACAGGCGGAACTCGTGTTCCGCCGCGGCGATCCTCCGGACGCCGTCTACAGCTTCAAGCACGCGTTGGTGCGCGACGCGGCCTATGAGACTCTCCTCAAAAGCCGGCGGCATCAGCTGCATGCGCAGATTGGGCGCGTACTCGAGGAGAGGTTTGCCGACGTCGTAGCGAGCGAGCCGGAAACCGTGGCGCACCACTTCACCCAAGCCGGTCTCGCCGATAATGCGGTCGACTATTGGCTCAGGGCCGGCAATCTGTCACTCAGCCGCTCCGCGAACGCCGAGGCTGCAAAGCATCTCAGGCGGGGCGTCGAGCTGATCGGACAAGTGTCCTCGCCCACGCGCGCGCGCAAGGAGCTCGATCTTTACCTCGCCCTCGGGCCGGCGATGGCGGCGACGGAAGGGTTCGCCACGGCCGAAACGCGCCGGGTCTTTTCACACGCCCGCGAACTCTTGGGCGAGGACGGGACGCCGAAAGAGCAGATGACCGTCCTCTGGGGCGCGTATCTCGCGCACAACATACACGCCGAGTATGACGCCGCGCGCGAGGTCGCCCGCCAATTCCTGGCGCTGGCCGACCATCATCATCATCCGGCCGTGTCGGCCCTGGCCAACCGCTTCATGGGCCAGACGTTGTTCATGGAGGGTGAATTCGCCGATGCGCGTCTTTATCTGGAGCGCACCCTGGCACTGTGCGCCGCCAATGAGGAGACGATCGCCGCTTACCGCAGGTTCGGCATTGACGATCAGACCGGGGCGTTGTCGCATCTCGCCCGCACGCTTGGCGTCCTGGGCTACCCGGAACAGTGCGCCGCAGTGACGGGACAGGCGATTACGCGCGCCCGCGCGCTCGGGCTTGTGTTTACGATCGCGCTCTCCCTGAGCCACGCGGCGCTTGTGGGCATCCTGTACGGCAACGACCAGTTGGCCGCTTACGCCGACGAAGCAGCCGCCTACAGCGGGGAACACGGGCTCGCCGATCCCGAGCATTGGGCGCGCTTCGCGCAGGGGGCCCTGCTGGCGCGGAACGGCGATCCGCAACGCGGGATCGAGCTCATGCGCGCAGCCATGGCGGCCGCGGAGAGCAACGCCGATCGCACCCGCCGCACGTTCAATCTTGGTCATGTCGCCTCCGCACACGCGCGCATGGGCGACATTCAGGCCGGCCTCGCCACGCTGGACCAGGCATTTGACATCGTGGAAACGACAAACGAGCGCTTCTTCGAGGCCGAGCTTCATCGCCTGCAGGGCACCATGCTCTCGGCCCTGGGCAAGAGAAGCGAGGCCGAGGCGGCGCTGCGGCGGGCGTCGATGATCGCCGGTCAACAAGGCGCCCGGTGGTGGGAATTACGCGCCGCCACCACCCTTGCCAGGCACTTGGGCGACAAGGGCAAGCGCCGCGAGGCCTATTCTCTCTTACACCCGATCTACAGTTGGTTCGGCGAGGGATTCGACACGAGGGATTTGCGAGACGCGAAAGCCCTCCTCGGCGAGTTGAGGGACGTGTCGGGTCTCCAAACGCAAGCGCACTTGGGGTAGACCCTGGACGCACGAATCCGTGCGCGCCGAGAGCTCAACTCGCTGGCATTTCGCGGCCCGAGCAGGCGGCTCGCGTGAGCCTCCACGTGGCCACGTCGTAGCGGGCGCGCCGTTCAGAAACCGGCCGCCCGGCCGATCCGATCAGCGTTTTTTGGCGCGCCGTTTTGGCGCTGAAAGGTGGCGGAGATCTTCCTCGACCGGCGCCAGCGCCCTTTTAAGTTCTCTCCTGCGTCTTTGTAATACTGCCTTCACGTTTGTCTTGTGCTTGTCCATGGTGGACCGCGAGACGGCCCTTGCTAGATCGCGAAAGCCCGGCGGTGCCGCAATTTAGCAGCGGCGTCGTCGCGGTGTGAAACTCATTACATACGACCGTCAGCCGGCGAGCTATTCGAGTTGGCCGCCACATGAGATGGCTGTCTGCGGTCCATCCTTGGATTGCTTTAACCAAAATGTTCCAGCATCCGCGCAAATCGCGGGTCGATGTCGGGTCGACGGCGATAGCGGCGCCAATACTCTGACGGCGATAGCGGCGCCAATACTCTGGACACCGTCTGGCAGCAAAAAGATAATGAATCGGCAACAGCTCGGGGCTGTCATGGACGTTAGCGACTGGTTGCGAAGCCGGGGTTTCGCCCGGTACGAGGCCGCGTTCCTCGCGAACGCGATCGACAGCGACGTGCTGCCGGAGCTGACCGAGGACGATCTCGAAAAGCTCGGCATACCGCTCGGCGACAGAAAGAGGTTCGTCCGGGCGATCCGGGCGGCGTTCGCCACTGCTCACGAGGCGCCGCTCCCAAACGAGGCCGCCAAGCGTCCGCACGGAGAGCAACCGCGCAAACCCGATGCCGAGCGCCGCCACCTGACGGTGATGATCTGCGATCTGGTGGGCTCGACCGCCCTCTCGGCCCGCCTCGATCCCGAGGACATGCGCGCGCTGACCGATGCGTATCATGCCGCCTGCGCCGAGATCGTGTCGACCTATGACGGCTTCCTCGCCGAATTCCGCGGCGACGGAATATTGGCGTATTTCGGCTTCCCCCACGCCCATGAAGACGACGCCGAGCGAACCGTGCGGG
>DASZHJ010000189.1:0-7489 GCA_035938015.1 Allostellaceae bacterium | reverse complement strand
GATCGGCAATTTCTTCGTCTCGATCTTCAAGGACTCCGCGCTGGTCTCGACCATCACGATGAGGGACCTCATGTTCTCCGGCCAGATCCTGGCGGCCGCCACGTTCAGGCATTTCGAGATCTTCGCCGAGGTGGCCGTGATTTACTTCCTGATCAGCTATCCCACGGCGAAGCTGGTCGAGTATATTGAGGTGCGTCTGGATATCTCCCGCGCCAAGCAGGTCGAGGCCCAAGCCCGCGGCTAGGCGCGTCTCGCTCGAAAGGATCTTCCGCCCATGTCCAACCGTCTCGCTCCCGCCAAACGCACCGTGAGCTACATCCGCATGGAGGACGGTACCGCCGAGGACTACGCGCTGGTGGGGGAGCTTGCGAAGCCTTTCATCGCGGCGACAGTGGACCGGGTGCTCGCCTACCTGCCCCAACTGCGCCACAGCTACGAAGGCGACCAGGTCGACCGCTACGAGCACTCGCTGCAGACCGCGACCCGCGCGCTTCGCGACGGCGCCGACGACGAGATGGTGACGGCGGCGCTCCTGCACGATATCGGCGACATCCTGTCGCCAGAGAATCACTCGGACTTCGCCGCCGCCCTGCTGCAGCCCTACGTCAGCCGCACCACCCATTGGGTCGTGAAGCATCACGGCATCTTCCAGGGCTACTACTACTTTCACCATTACGGCAAAGACCGGAACGCGCGCGAGCAGTTCCGCGGCCATCCCGCCTTCGAGAAGACCATCGAGTTCTGCGCCAAGTGGGATCAGATGGCGTTCGATCCCAACTACGACACCCTGCCGCTTGCGGCCTTCGAGCCCGTCGTGCGACGGGTCTTCGCTCGCCCGGCCTGGAGCGCCGAGGGCGCCCCGCTTCCGGCCTAGAGCGCCCGCCGCTAGCCAATGGGTCACCCGGGAAGTCACCGAGGCCGTCGGCGACTCAGCTTAATGTCGTGCGCCCATTCCCCTGCATCTGCGACTGGCGCTGGTTGCGCCAATTGTCCAGGCGAGCGACCCGTGCCCCCGGCACGGTGAAGCAGAAGAGCGTGCCGCCGCCGGGATTGTCCGCTGCCCACAGCCGCCCGCCGTGGGCCTCGATGATGGAGCGGCAGATCGACAGGCCCACGCCCATGCCGTGGGCCTTCGTGGTCGTGAAGGGCTGAAACAGCTTCTCGCGCACCTGCGGGGCGAGCCCCGGACCGGTATCCGCGACCCTGACCTCGATCATGTCTCCCTCGGCCGGAAAGGCGGATACGACGATCCCGCGCCGGGGGCTCTCAGCCATGGCTTCGATCGCGTTGCGGATCAGGTTGAGCAGCACCTGCTGGACCTGGACCTTGTCGATGAGCGCCGAAGGCAGCCCGCTCTCGATGCTGATCTCGAGCCCGACGTCGCGTTGCCCGGCGTCCACCAGCGCCAGCGTGCGCGCTTCCTCGATGGTCGCGCGGATATCCTCGACGCGCCGCTCGGTCTCGCCTTTCTTCACGAAGGCGCGCAGGCGCTGGATGATTTGTCCCGCGCGCGCGGTCTGCTCGCTGGCGCGCTCCAGCGTGGTGCGCAGTTTCGCGGTGTCGTCGCGCTCGACCAGCATCTGGCCCGCGCGGATGTAGTTGCTGACGGCCGACAGCGGCTGATTAAGCTCGTGCGCGAGCGTCCACACCATCAGTCCCATCTCGTTGACCCGGGAAACGTGGATCAGCTCCGACTGCATCTGCTTGAGCCGCTCCTCGCGCTCGTGGCGCTCGGCCTGGAGCGAGCGAGTGAGCCGCGCATAGAGCGCGCCGGTCTCCAGCAGCAGCACCAGCAGCACGAAGCTCGCCGCCATGAGTCCGTAGATTCGGCCGGCGTAGAAACCGAGATCGAAACGCCCGGCGTTGAGCACTCCGCTGAGTGCCACGTCGAGCAGCCACGCGCACATCACCACCATGAGCCAGAGGTCGAGCACCGAGTGCGGCTTTCGGAGCCAGAGCACGACGAGCGCGGCCAGGCTGAACATCCAGACGGTGGAGATGGCAACGATCTGAGTGGTGGTGTAGCCGTTGCCGGCCATCATGGGAGGCAGCACCGCGTTGGACGCGAGCAGCGTCAGCAGGCCCACGACTCCCGCGACAATGATCAGGCTGGCGAGGATCGCTCCGCGAGCGGAAGTAACCGGAGCTTGTCGCGTGCGGTCGCGCGTCGTCAGAAGCGCGTAACCGATCACCGCAAGCGGGAAGCCTCCGTGCCAGAGCATGTAGAGCCAGGCCGTGGTCTGGCCCCCGCCCAGAAGACCCGTCTCCGAGATAAGGCCGGGAAAGCTCAGCGCGTGTGGGACGGCCATCAGCGCGGTGAAGAGATAACCGCTTGCCAGCAACAGGATGGCCCGCCAGCGCAGGATGTTGTATTGGCCGAAGAGGAGGATGGCGGTGACGAGGTCATTGATCGCGAGCGCCGATTCGTAGCTCGGCACGAACGCCATCACAGGCGGCAATTTGGTTTTGGCGAAGGGCGCGGCGAGCGCAAATGCCGAGAGCGAGATTAGGACGACAGCCGATCCCCACCGGCGCTCCCGCCTGCCCGCCGGCAGCGTCGATAGGCTGACCCGCCACTCCGCTGTCGATACTTCCGACACGCACTCTCCCGACGATGCGTCCCCATTCCCTCCAACAGGCCGTCGCGGATGCCAGCGACGCCGCGCAGCCAATGAGATAGGCGCGGATTCGTTAAGATCGAGTAGTCAAACCGGAGGGCGCGTCAGCTGCTCCCCGGTAGGAGCGCAGCCGAGCGCATGAACGGATGATGGGTGCCGTCGCGCCAGCGCCGCGGGCGGCTCAGCCCTTCGTTCGAATGCTGTCCAAGACGGCCTGCGAGGGCTGGCCGTCCACCGTCATGCCGTTGTCCTGCTGGTATTTGCGGATCGCGTCCGCGGTCCTGGGTCCCATCCGGCCATCCGCCGAGCCAGGGCTGTAGCCCAAGCGCTGCAAGCCGGCCTGGATGTCGCGTACAGTGGCGTTTCCGCCTGCGCTGCTGCGATAGACCGGCTTGCCCACATTGACGTGGCTGGGGGTCGTGAGCACGCCCGTGGCGGCTCCGGCGGCACCGCCGATCAACGCGCCGCCCACGGGGCCGATGGGGGTGACGGCCCCGATCACGGCGCCTGCTCCGGCACCGATCGCCGCTCCGCTCACGCCGCGTTCGCCTTGGGTCTCGCCGCAGGCGCCCAGCGCCAGCGACAGCCCGAATAACGTGGCGACTGTTGAAAACTTCCCGCGCATGTTCACCTCCGCACAATCCGATAGGTGATGTGGGGACAGACTTATTCGTTGAGAAGTTGAAATCAAGTGTGTCTGAAAAAGGTTACCTCGACGGCGCCGGCCGCCCGATCCCGGCATCCCCTTTGCTCGGATGCCGCATTTCCTTGCTGGGATTGGCCGAGCCGGCGCCATCGGGCAAGCGCGCTAGCCGACCTGCCGCGCGCCCGCCGTGAGCCCGCGCAGCTGCCTCGCGAGTGTCTCGGCATGGCTCTGCGCGGCCTCGAGCCCCGCCAGCATCAACCCGAACTCGGCCAGCGTGGTCCAGCCGGGTTTGTGGATGATGCGCATGAGCTCCTCGGTGTGATTGTCGGTCGCGAGCTTTGCGATCGCGTGCTGAAGACCGCGGATCAGGCTCGCGAGCTTGTCGATGTCGTGTTCCATGGCGGTTGCTCCATCGCGGTTGGGATGCTCGGAGCATGCGCCTTGCGGCATGCGCACGCGTGTGAGGGAGATCACAGAGGTTGCGGTCTCGGTGATTGCGAGCCGTCGCGCAAGACCCTACCCTGAGCCCGGGCTGGGCGATCGGAGGGTCGGGGTCATGGCGGGGATCGTGCTCGAGGGTGAGGGCGTCACGGACGAGGAGCGAGCTCGGCGTTCGCGCGCCATAGCGGCCGAGCAGCGCGCTGGGTCGACGAAACGGATGGCGGAGATCAAGGCGCGGGTCGGCGGCGCAAAGCTCGGGCGCGCGCTGCAATTTCCCGGCAGCACACTCAGCGACCGTGTCGTGGAGCCGGGCCCATACACGCGCGTCGTCCGTGCCGGCGATCATCTGCGCATCGTCGATCTCGAAGGTCGGCAGGCCGTCGATTTCCTGGTCTATGATGCCGCCAATCACGAGAACCGCTACAACGCCGCCAACACCATCAAGCTCAACCGCTCGATCTATATCGGCGGCGGCTTCAAGCTCTATTCCGATCTCGGCGATGTCCTGATGACCGTGGCCGAGGACACGGTCGGCCGCCACGACACCATCGGCGGCTGCTGCAGCGCGGAGAGCAACTATGCGCGCTATGGCATCAAGGGCACGGCGAGCTGCCGTGGCAATTTCATCTCGGCGCTCGCCGAGTACGGGATGGAGGCGCGGGACATTCCCGCCAACATCAACTGGTTCATGTATGTGCCGGTGAAGCCGGACGGCATGACCGAGATCGTCGACGGCTGCTCCGAGCCCGGCGACTACGTCGATCTGCGCGCCGAGCGCGACGTGTTGGTTGTGATCTCCAACTGTCCGCAGCTCTACAATCCCTGCAACGGCTGGAACCCGACGCCGGTCCGGATCATCGAATGGCGCCCGACAAGCGCGCCCTGAGGGAGGGTTCTCGGATGCTGCCGTCGCAACGCTCGCTGTTCGATCTTCCGCGCGAGGTCTGTTACCTCAACGCCGCGGCCTGGAGCCCGCTGCCGCTCGCCGCGCAGGAGGCCGGGCGCGCCGGCGTCGCGCGCAAGGGCCAGCCCTGGACGCTCGACCCCGCCTTCGCGCAGCAGCAGCACGAGCGCGCCCGCAGTGCGGCCGCGCGCCTCATCAACGCGGCGCCCACCGATGTCGCGCTGATCTCGTCGGTCGCATACGGCGTTGCCACCGCGGGCAAGCTGCTGCGCGTCCCCAAGGGCTCGCGCGTGCTCCTCTTGGAGAACGACCACACCTCGCCTGTCCTGGAATGGATGAGCCGTGCGCCCGCGGAGGGCTATACGGTCGAGGTGGTGCCGCAGCCCGTGACTACGGACTGGACGGCGGCGCTCCTTTCGGCGATCGATCGGCCGGGCGCGCCTCCGGTGGGCCTCGCCTCGATATCGTCCGTGCATTGGTCCGACGGCGGCGCCGTCGATCTCGGAACCATCGCAAGCGCGCTGCGCCGGCACGGTGGTGCCTTCCTGATCGACGCCACCCACGGCGCGGGCGTCATGCGCCTCGACGTCTGTGCACTCGATCCGGATTTCCTGGTGTTTCCGACCTACAAGTGGGTGCTCGGTCCCTATGGCCGCGCCTTCCTCTACGTCGCCAAGCGTCGTCAGGATGGTTTGCCGCTGGAGCAGACGGCCTATGGCCGGCGCGCGATCGGCTCGGAGAATTCGGAATATATGCGCGACACTCGTTACGTCGGCGACGCCCGACGCTTCGACATGGGCGAGCGCGACCATTTCATCTCGCTGGAAATGGCCTCGATCGGCATGGAGATGATGGCGGCCTGGGGCCAGGAAGCGATTCAGCAACGCTTGCAGATGCTGACTGATCGCCTAGCCGATGGCTTGCGCAATGCCGGCGTCGGCATGCCGGAGCGGCACCTGCGCGCGCCGCACATCCTCAGCCTGAAGTTCCCGCGCGGCATCCCCGAGGGCTTGATCGAGCGCCTCGCGGTCGAGCGGGTCTATGTGGCGCCTCGCCTTGGCCGCATCCGCATCAGTCCGCACGTTTACAACGACGAGGCCGACATCGACCGCTTCATCGATGTGTTCCGAAAGCTGGCGGCCTAGCGCATTCAGGCCGCTCCCTTTGCCTATCGTCTAAGCACTTCTTAACGCGCCGCTGCAATCATCGCCGGTTCGGGCGCGGCCCTCTGCAGGGCCGAATTTAGGCAATGAATACAGCGGTATGCCAAGTGTGCTTGCGATCGATCTGATCGGGCGGTTAGCGGTATTGCTGGCGGCAGCAGCACTCCATCCGCCGGCCTGCCGCCTGGTCGCTCGTTGGCGGCCGCGCGGCTGCGATGCGACGCTGGGGCTTCTGCTCGGCGCCGCCCTCTGCCTTGCCATGCTGATGCCGGGGCCAGGTGGCGCGCTCGGTGCGGGGCTGGCCGGCATCGCGGTTGCCGGTTTGCTCGGGAGCCCGATCGCCGCCGCGCTCTCCGCGACGCTCGGCGCACTCTCGATCCCAACGGTTACCTCCGCGCCGCCCCTTCATGGTCTCGCCGCACTGCTTGCAAGCGCAGTCCTGGGCCGGCTGCTCGCGCGTCTCGCCGCGCGGCGGAATCGGCCAGTCGGCATGATCGATCTCTCCGCGCTCGGCGCGCTCTTGGCTCTCATCGGGACGGTCGGCGGCGGAGACCTCGTCGACGCCCTGCTGGCCGCCGGCGGCACCATCGCCGCTGGCGCGCTCATCCTGGAGGAGCAACGGCGCGGCGAGGCCGCGCGGCAGCTCGCCGAGAGCGAGGCAAATTTCCGTCTGATCGCGGACATGTCCGGCGACGTGCTGGTGCGACGCACGATCGAGGGCAAGCGGCTCTACGTGTCGCCTGCCTCCCGCCAGGTCTTCGGCTACGAGCCGGAGGAGTTGCTCGGGAAATCGGTGCTCGATCTGATCCACCCCGACGACCTCGAGCTGGTGCGCACGCCCATGACCGCTGCCGGGAACAATTCGAGCCGGCTCACCTGGCGCATCCGGCATAAGGACGGGCACTATATCTGGGTCGAGGGCGTTCGGCGCTTCCTGCTCGATCCGCTGACGGGCGCGCCCAAGGAGGTCGTGAGCGCCGCCCGCGACGTGAGCGCGCGCAAGGCTGCCGAATCGGAGCTGCAGCTGGCGCGCGATGCCGCCGAGGCCGCGAGCCGCGCCAAGTCGGAATTCCTCGCCAAGATGAGCCATGAGATCCGCACGCCCATGAACGGCGTCATCGGCATGAATGGGCTGTTGCTCGAGACCGAGCTCGACGAGGATCAGCGCAAGTACGCGCTCTTGGTGCAGCGGTCGGCGGAGGCGCTGTTGACCGTCATCGACGATATTCTCGACGTATCGAAGCTCGAGGCCGGCCGCGTGGAGCTCGAAACGATCGACTTCGATCTTGCCGAGACGGTCGAGAGCGCCGTGGCGCTACTGGCCCCGACCGCGCAGCCAAAGGGTATCGAGCTCCGAACCCGCATCGAGCCGGCGGCTCACGGGTGTTTCCGTGGCGATCCGACCCGGCTCCGCCAGATTCTGCTCAATCTGCTGAGCAATGCCTGCAAGTTCACCGACGCGGGCCATGTCTCGGTCGAGGTGACACTGGCCCCGGGCTCGGCGGCCGAGGATCCCGCCGCGCGGCATCAAGTGCGCTTTGCGGTGACCGACACCGGCCTCGGCATCGCCGAGGATATGCGGCCGCGGCTCTTCCAGAAATTCAGCCAGGCGGACGGGTCCGTCACGCGCCGGTTCGGCGGCACCGGCCTCGGCCTCGCCATCTCCAAGCAACTGGTGGAGGTGATGGGCGGCGAGATCGGCTTCGTGAGCGAGCTC
>DASZHJ010000188.1:0-4234 GCA_035938015.1 Allostellaceae bacterium | reverse complement strand
GTGCCGTGATATCACACCGGCAGGTTTTGAGGAACGCATGACAACCGAAAACATCTTCGATCCGCGGCTTTACGCGGATGTGCGGCGGCCGCTCCCGGAAGCGCGGACCTTGCCCCGCTGGTGCTACCTCTCGGACGTGTTCCACCAGCGCGAGATCGACCGGATCTTCCTGAAGACGTGGAATTTCATCGACCGCATCGATGCGGTGCCCAATCCCGGCGACTATATCGCGGTCGATACCTTCGCGGGACCGGTCATCGTCCTGCGCGATCGCGGGCGCACGCTGCGCGCGTTCGCGAACACCTGTCGGCACCGCGGCTCGCGCCTGCTGGTCGGCACCGGCAACTGCCGCGGCATCGTCTGCCCCTACCACAGCTGGACCTATGGCCTCGACGGCGCGCTGCTGGGCGCCAAGGGCATGGAGCGGACAGCCGGTTTCGATCGGAGCCAATACGGCCTCAAGCCGATCAGGCTGGAGACCTGGGGCGGCTTCATCTTCATCAATTTCGACGCCCGTGCCGAGGGCCTGCTCGAGTATCTGGGCGAGCTGCCCCGGAAATTCGCGAGCTACAAATTTGACGACATGGTCTGCACGCGGCGCAGCGAGTACGAGATCGCCTGCAACTGGAAGCTCATCATCGAGAACGCGCACGAGGACTATCACACCCAGACCGTGCACCGGACCTCGCTCGGGAACCAGGTGACCGAGCCGGAAGCGAGCCCGGTCGGCAACTGGGATGCGCTCTTCCTGCCGCTCGAGACATCGGTCGCCGTCCTGCCCGGCGAGCCAGCGCCCTTCCCGCATATTCCGGCGCTCGAGGGAAAGCTGGCGCACGGCACCTACTTCACGCTGCTCCATCCCGCCACGCAATTCGCCTGCGTGCAGGATTGCATGTGGTGGCTGAGGGTGACGCCCCTCGGCCCCACGGCCTGTCGCCTGAACGTCGGGTTCTGCTTCCCCAAGACGACCGCGGCGCGGCCCGATTTCGCGCAAGAGGTCGAGGCCTATTACCGGCGCTGGGACATCGGCATTGCCGAGGACAACAGCACGGGCACGCTGCAGCAAGCGGGTCTGCGCTCGCCTTTCTACGAGCCGGGGCCGCTCTCCTGGAAGGAACCGAAGGTCCAGAGCATCGCGCTCTGGATCCTCGATCGCGTCTTGGATGATCCGGCGACGCTGTCGTCGCGCGCCGCGGAGTAGCGCGAGGAGGGGATCGTGCAGTTCGGCTATTTCACGCTGAGCGACAATCACTACGAGAACAATCCGCGCGATGCGAACCGGTTCGTCGCGGACATCCTCGACGAGACCGTCTATGCCGACGAGCTCGGTTATCACTCCGCCTGGATCGGCGAGCATCATTTCAACTCACTGGGCGTGCTCTCGTGCCCCGACCTCGTGCTGGCGCATGCGGCGGCGCGCACCAAGCGCATCCGGTTGGCGCCGGCGGTCACGGTCTTGCCGCTGCACAATCCGATCCGGGTTGCCGAGCAGTGGGCGACGCTCGATCTTTTGAGCGGCGGGCGGGTCGATTGGGCGGCGGGGCGCGGCTACGACCGGCGGGAGTACGAGCCCTTCGGCGTCGATTTCGACGACAACCAGGCGATCTTCGAGGAGGGCATGGCGCTGGTGCAGCGGCTCTGGGCCGCGGGCGGCGCGCGCATCTCGCATCACGGGAAATACTACCGGTTCGAGGACGTGCGGATCACGCCGCAGCCGCTGCAGAAGCCGATCCCCTCCTATGTCGGCTCGTTCTCCAGGCCCTCGGTCGAGCTCGCGGCGCGGCTCGGCTGCGGGTTGGTGGTGGCGCCCTTCGCGGCGGCCATGACTTTCGGCGGGCTCCGGCAGGTCGCCGAGCTCTATCGCGACAGCTGCGCCAAGGCGGGCACCAAGCCCGGACGGCTCATGTGCAGCTACTTCACGCATTTCGCCGATACGCCCGAGCAAGAGGCGGCGCAGCGCGCGCGGCAGATCCGCTATTACCGGGAATGCGTGATCCCCGCCTTCCCGAGCGACCCCAAGACCGCGCCGCCGAGCTATCGCTATTTCATCGCGATGGTCGAGCGCCTGCACAAGGTGCGGCCCGAGGACCTGACCGAGAATTCCGTGCTGCTGGGCTCGGCCGCGCGCATCACCGAGACGCTGAAGAAAGTCGAGGCCGCCGGCTTCGACGAGGTGATCCTCTATTTCAACGTCGGCCTCAAGCCGCACGGCCAAGTGAAAGACGAGATGGCGCGCTTCATGAGCGAGGTGGCGCCGGCGTTTGGGTGACGGGGTGTGTCCTTCGACTCGCGATGCTTCGCATCGCGGCTCAGGATGAGGCGCTTTCTTTAGGTCGCACCAATCCCCCCTTATCCCGAGCCGGCGCAAAGCGCCGAGTCGAAGGACGCATGGTCACTTGTTCTTCTTCCGCTCGACGAATTTCCGGAACTGCGCGCGCGTCTCGGGGTCGCGGAAGCAGGCGACTTCGCCGGCGTGCTCGGCGGATGTCGCTTGCTCGAAGCTCGATTCGAGGGCGCCGTAGAACTCGGCCTTCGCATGGGCGACGCCGACGCGGGGGTAGCCGGCGATCTTGCGGGCGAGATCGGTCGCCTCCTCGAGGAGCTGCTCGCCCTCGACCACGCGGGTGACGAAGCCGATCCGGTGCGCCTCGGCGGTGTCGATGTTTTGCGCGGAGAGCGTCAAGTCGAGGGCGCGGCCGAGCCCCACGATGCGCGGCAGCAGGTAGGTCATGCCGCTGGTGGGGCTCAAGCCCAAGGGCGTATCCGGAAGGCCGAAGAGCGTGCCCTCGGCCGCGATCCGGATATCGCAGAGGCAGGCGAGCTCGAAGCCGCCCGCGAGCGCATAGCCGTGGATCGCCGCGACGATCGGCTTGGGGCAGGCGCGGAAATCCTTCGCCATCTCCATGTAGAGCCCGATGGTGCGCGAGAAGATGGCCTCGTCCATTAGGGACATGGCCGTGATGTCGCCGCCCGCGGAGAAGGCGCGGCCGCGGCCATGGAGGACGGCAGCGCCGGCTTGCGCATCGTCGCGCAGCCGGGCGACCGCCGCCCGCAAGCCGTTCAAGACGTCCTCGTTGATGGCGTTGAGCTTCTCGGGCCGGTTGAGGGTGATGCGGGCGACGCCGTCGCGGACCTCGAGTGTGACCGCCTCGCTCATGGCTTTTCTCCCCGATAGGTGCGGATGACGCGCCGGAGCTTCTTCTCGCTGGCGATGCTACCTTGCGGGACGAGCACGACCGCGCTGGTGAAGTTCTGCATGCGCTGCAGCGTTGCCGCGACCTCGCGCGCGAGATCGGCGTGCGCCGCCGCCGGCACCTCGCGCGCGACCTCGACCTTGATCGGCACGGCGTAGTCGATGGGCGGGGCGCGCGGGAGCTCGACCTGGAACTCGCCCGTGAGCCGCGGCCTGAGCGTCACCAAACTCGCCTGGATGCCCAGCGGAAACACGTTGACGCCCTTGACGATGATCATGTCGTCGGAGCGTCCCAGCACCTTGAAGCGGAAGGTCGTGCGCCCGCAGGCGCAGGGCTCGGTGAAAACCTGCATGAGATCGTGCGAGCGCATCCGCTGAAGCGGACAGGCCTGGCGCCGGATCGAGGTGTAAACGACCTCGCCCTGCCGGCCGTCCTCGAAGGGCAGCACCGCGCCGCTATCGGGATCGATCAGCTCCATCACCGCGAAGCCGGTGCCGCCGTAGTGCACGCCGTTGCGATAGGCGCACTCGCCGGAATGCAGGGCCAGCTCGCCGGTGCCGTACATGTCCCAGGCGCGCATGCCCCAGGTCTCCTCGATCGCCTCGCGGTAACCCGGCACCTGCATGCCAGCCTCGCCGGAGAAGAAGCCCTTGGCGATGCCGATCTCGCGCGGCGCGATGCCGAGCTCGCGAGCGACCTCGGCGAGCCGCACCGCGTAAGAGGGTGTCGCCCAGAGACACACGTCGTCCTTGATCGCTACCATCATGCGCAGAAGCCGCTCGCTCTGGCCGACGCCGTAGGGAATTGTCGTGGCGCCCAACGTCTCGAAGGTCAGGTGGTCGCTGAGCCCGCCGGCATAGAGGCTGAAGTTCATGGTGGTGAACACGATGTCTTGGGGCCGGCAGCCCATGGCCCAGAGCGCGCGGGCGCCCATCTCGCAATAATCGGCGATGTCCTGGCGCGTCCAGCCGATGCGGAGCGGCTGGCCGGTGGTGCCGCCGGTTGCCTGGATGCGCACGATCTCCTCGCGCGGCGCGCAT
>DASZHJ010000187.1:0-2343 GCA_035938015.1 Allostellaceae bacterium | reverse complement strand
ATAGCGCGTGGCTCCCCGTCCGCTCTGACGCCATTGGGACAGGCTCGCCATCGAGCTTCAGATAAAGGCCATCGCCAGGTTGCTCGACCTTGAAAACCGGAACATCCACCGCATCGCCGACCTAAGCGAGCAGGTCGGGATCGCGCTCGCATCCGACCATGCTCGGCTTGCCGCCGCGTTAACCGAATATGTCTACTGGGCATCGCGGTATCCGACCCTGGGAGCGAGGCCGAGTTCTATAAAGGGAGGGACATCATCGCGCACGCCCTTGATCGAAGCGGCTCGGTGGTGCGGTGCAAGCCTTTGGGCAGCACGTGCGTCAGGAAGCGCCGAATGAACTCGTGGGTTGGCAGCGTCATGGTCTTATACCGGCCAGGCCCCTCGATCCGGTAATCCCGGACGAGGGCGGTCTGGCGCAGCGCCATCGGGCTGCCGCGGGTCCCAATGCGGAGATGGCGGGGCGGCATTGACGTTCTCCTCGCTGCTGTTCTACCCCGCTCCAGCAAAGATACCAACGCCCCAGTCAGCTGATATTTTCCGTTGTCGGCGCTCTGCGGGTGGATTTAGCACTTACAGAGCTCTCACATATCGGACTTGCATGAACGTGCCGTAACTGTCGCTGAGCACGAAGGGTTGGCCAAGACGGCCGAAAGGGTCGTGATCGCCTCAGGCATTCCAATCGGGACCAGAAACAAAACGTTTGATCGCAAGCGATAGGCAGGGCGCGATTCGCGTGATTTACCCCGATTTACCATGGTTAATAAGGTTTAACTCGCACCCGATCAACGCGGACCGTTATCTCATCGGCTGGCGAGGGCTTTCGGGCTCCTTAAGAAAGGGGATTTGTCGGATGCGCGCTGCTGCCTTAGCTCGATCGAGGACTCCTGCGCTCGATGCGGCGGACTGCTCGACGCTGTCTCGAGGCCTGGCGAAACCGCCCTCAACCGGATGTATGCTCCTGAAAAGTCGGCCGGCTCACGCGGGAGATGCGCTCGCCGCCTTTTCAACACTGAAGAAGCCTGAACCTTGAGATGGCCTCGTCCGCAGCCATGGATATCACGTCGGAAACGCCGGCGATCATCGAGTTCGGCCACTTCAGGGTCGTGCCGCGTCGCCGCGAGCTCCTCGCCGACGGTCGGCCGATCCACCTCGGCGGGCGCACCTTCGATGTGCTGATGGCGCTGATCGAGGCGTCAGGGGCTGTGGTCGGCAAGGACGCGCTGATGGACCGCGCCTGGCCGAACCGCGTCGAGGAGAACAGTCTGCACGTCCAGATCTCGGCCCTGCGCAACGCCCTCGGAGCGGATCGCAACCTGATCAGCACGATTTCCGGGCGAGGCTACCAGTTCACCGGAGAGATCCGCACGGTCGCAGCGAGCCCTGATGCTCCGGCGGTTGCAAAGGCGGCCGTGCCGGTCCCCTCCGCACCCCGCTCACTGACGAACCTGGCGGAGCCGGTTTCCGCGCTCATCGGCCGCGAGGTCGAGTTCGAGGAGATCCTGGGCCTCACCGCCGCCCACCGGCTGGTCACCCTGACGGGTGCTGGAGGGATCGGCAAGACGCGCCTCGGCCTCGATGTCGCACGGCGCCTGCTGCCAAAATTCCCCGACGGCATTTGGGCTATCGAGCTCGCGCCGCTGTCGGATCCCGACCTCGTGCCGGTCGCCGTCGCCACTGAGCTCGGTCTCGACCTCGCCGGCGGCGCTGTATCGCCCGAACGCGTCGCGAATGCGTTCGCCTCGAAACAGCTCCTGCTGGTGCTCGACAATTGCGAGCATCTCATCGGCGCCGCGGCAAGCATGGCCGAGGCAGTGCTTCGCGCCAACCCGGCAACGCGCGTAATGGCGACGAGCCGCGAGCCGCTGCGAGCAGAGGGTGAGTGTCTCTACCTGGTGCCGTCGCTTGCCGTGCCGACGGAGGGCAGCCGGGACGCGGAGGATCCGCTGCGATACGGCGCCGTGCGGCTGTTCGTTGCGCGGGCGCGCGCGGCAGTGCCGCAGTTCTCGCCGGACGAGCCCGCCGTAGCCGCGATCGCCGCAATCTGCCGGCGCCTCGACGGCATCCCACTGGCGATCGAGCTGGCGGCCGCGCGGACGACTGCGCTCGGAGTCGAAGAGCTCGCGGCCCGCCTCGATGATTGTTTCCACCTGTTGACGGGCGGCCGCCGCACGGCGTTGCCGCGGCACCAGACGCTGCGGGCGACGCTCGACTGGAGCTATCAGCTGCTCCCGGAGCTCGAGCGCGCCGTCCTGCGGCGCCTGGCGATCTTTGCCGGCGGCTTCACACTGCAGGCCGCGAGTACGGTAGCGGCGACTGACGAGATTGCCGGCTCGGATATCGTCG
>DASZHJ010000186.1:0-7050 GCA_035938015.1 Allostellaceae bacterium | reverse complement strand
CATTCCTGGCGTCCACCGCGACCTATACCGTCTATCTCAACAACCGCGGCCGCTATCATTCGCTGGTCACCGAGCGCTACCACGGACGCCTGATGGCGATGGATGCCATCGATGCGATGCTGCTCGAGCATCCGGAGATGGGGCTCTCGACCTACGACCGCCATTCCGACGGCAGCGGCGTCGCCTATTCGAGCCGCCATCGCCCCCTGCAGAACTTCCGGCCGACCGGCCGTCACTGGAACTTCAACCTCGACCTCTTCATCATCGATTGGCTGGAGAAGCTCGGCGGCGACTATGACGTCATCACCGAGGAGGACCTGCACCGCGAGGGGCTCGATCTCCTGAAGCCCTACCGCGTCGTGCTGACCGGCTGTCACCCCGAATACGACAGCGTGGAGATGCTCGATAACCTCGAGGCCTATCTCCGGCGTGGCGGGCGGTTCATGTACATGGGCGGCAACGGCTTCTACTGGAAGATCGCGCATCATCCGACGCGGCTTGGCGTGATCGAGGTGCGCCGGGCCGAGGGCGGCGTGCGCGCCTGGGGCGCCGAGCCCGGCGAGTCCTATCATGCCTTCGACGGCGAGTATGGCGGACTCTGGCGCCGGAACGGCCGCGCGCCGCAGAAGCTCGCCGGTATCGGCTTCATCAGCCAGGGCTTCGACCACTGCAGCTACTACCGCCGCACCAAGGCCGCCGTCGACCCGCGCGTCGCCTGGGCCTTCGCGGGCGTCGACGACGAGCTCATCGGCAATTTCGGCGTGCTGCAGGGCGGCGCCGCCGGGCTCGAAATCGATGCCGTCGATCCGCGCCTTGGCACGCCGGCGCACGCGCTGGTGATCGCGCGCAGCGAGAACCACTCCAACACCTACGAGCTGGTGGCCGAGGAAGTCCTGACGCCCCACGGCGCCACCGACGCCGTGATCAATCCCGACATCCACGCCGACATCACCTTCTTCGAGACGCCGGGGGGCGGCGCAGTGTTATCGACCGGCTCGATCGCCTATGCGGGCTCACTCGCCTGGAACCGCTTCGACAATAACCTGTTCCGCCTCACCACCAACGTGCTCAACCGCTTCAAGGACCCGACGCCCTTCACGATGCCGGAGTGAATAGCGGCGATGGGTCCGGCGTGTAGCGGGCGAGCTTCTCGCGGTCGAGCGAGACGCCGAGGCCGGGCAGCATTGGGATCGCGAGATAGCCGTCGGCGTCGAGCTGGAATGGCGTTGCGGTGATGCCGTCGACATAGGCGCTGCCGCCGATGAACTCGACCAGGTCGACATCCGGCAGAGCCGCGGCAAGCTGCAGATCGGCGGCGACGCCGAGCGCGGTGTTCCAGCCGTGGCCGATGTACTTCACGCCGAAATCCTGAGCCATCCAGGCAATGCGGCGCTGCTCGCTGATCCCGCCGACTTTGGTCACGTCGGGCTGCACGATGTCGAAGGCGCCGCGGCTGAGCCAAGGCAGGAACGATTGCCGGCGCGTCAGCACCTCGCCGCCCGCGATCGGCACCGGGCTCACCCTACGCAGATGGCAGAAATCATCGATCGCATCCGGCTTGAGCGCCTCCTCGAACCAGCCGACCGAATAGTCCTTCAGCATCTCCGCGGTCCGCATCGCCCATTTGAGGCCGTGCGGCCAGTAGGCATCGCTGGCGCCGGCATCGACGAAGAGGCTCGCGGCGTTGCCGGCAGCCTCGCGGGCCGCGCGCACGATCGCCTCGTCGAGCACTGGATCGAGCGCGCGCCCGAACGGACCCCAGCCGATCTTGAAGGCGCGAAAGCCGCGCGCGCGATACTCCGCCACCACCTCGCGCATGCGATCGGGCAATTCCATCAGGAGCGAGCAATAGGGCCGCACGCGACTGCGATAGACGCCACCGAGCAGGCGCCCGACCGGCTGGCCCGTGACTTTGCCCAAGATGTCCCAGAGCGCGATGTCGATGCCGCTGATGACGTGCGTGAGCGTGCCGCCTCGGCCCATCCAAAAGGTATTCTGATGCAGCTTCTCCGTGATGCGCTCCGGCTCGAGCGCGTTCTCGCCGCGGTACAGCGGCTCCAGTACCTGGAGCCCCGCCTGCACCAAACGGCCGTCGGTGAACACGCTGCCGTGCCCGATGATCCCGGCGTCGGTATGCACCGCGATCAGCGCGTGGATCGAATCCTCCTGCTTGATCTCGGCGGACCAGCCGCCCTTCGGGCTCTCGCCTAAGAGCGGCACCGCGTGGATCGAGCGGATCCTGATTGTCGTCATGGCCGGCCCCTCCGTCTCCGTCGCGGGTACGATACTCCGCCGGCGAACGCGGAGTCGACGCGGCGAGTGCGTCGCGTCATGCTCGGCGAAGTCCGGGAGATCGAGAGGGCGTGCCCCATGCGGATCGATGCAGTCGATTTCTTCTATCTGTCGATGCCGGACGTCACCTTGGAGGGCGACGGCAGCCAGGACGCGCTCCTAGTTCGCGTGGCGAGCGGCAGTCATGTCGGCTGGGGCGAATGCGAGGCCTCGCCCCTCACCTCGATCGCCGCGGCGGTGTGCCCGCGCTCGCACGGCGCTTGTCAGCCGGTGTTGGATTCCGTGCTCGGCCAGACGCTCGACGACGTCGCGGACATCTCGCGCATCGCGCGGCTCGTCGGCCGTAACAGCCTCGACCTCCTGCAGGCCGACCACACCTTCTCCGGCATCGAGATCGCGCTTTGGGATTTGCTCGGCCAGCGCCTGGGCGAGCCCGCTTACCGGCTGCTGGGTATCCCGAAGGCCTTTCCAAAGCTGCCCTACGCCTCCCTGCTGTTCGGCGACACCCCGGCCGCCACGCTCGCCAAGGGCCGTGCCGTGCGCGCGCGCAACTTCCGCGCGGCGAAATTCGGCTGGGGACCCTTCGGCCAATCCTCGGCTGCGGCCGATCGCGATCAGCTCGCGGCGGCGCGCGAGGGGTTGGGATCCGATGGCATCCTGCTGGTCGATGCCGGCGCGATCTGGGTCGACGACCTCGCGGCCGCGCGCGAGCGCCTCGGTGCGCTCGAGGAATTCCGGGTACATTGGCTCGAGGAGCCGTTCGTCAGCGGGGCGCTCGACGCCTATCGGGCGCTCTCGCGAGACAGCCGCGCGGTGCGGTTAGCCGCCGGTGAGGGCAGCCACAACCCCTTCATGGCGCGGCACCTTATCGATCACGCGGGTGTCGGCTTCATCCAGATCGATACCGGCCGGATCGGCGGCATCGGCCCCGCCAAGGAGATCGCGGACTACGCGGTCGCGCACGGCATCACCTTCGTCAACCACACCTTCACCTCGCACCTGGCGCTATCGGCATCGGTGCAGCCTTACGCTGGATTGGCGAGCCATGAGCTCTGCGAATTCCCGGCGGAGCCTAAGGCGCTGGCGTTCGAGATCACGGGCAATCACCTGATGCCCGGCCCCGACGGGCTCCTGCGCCTCGCCGACGGGCCCGGCCTCGGCATGACCGTCGATCCCGACACGATCGCGCGCTATCTCGTCGACGTCGAGATCCGGGCGAAGGGCAAGACGATTTACCGGACGCCGCAACCGCCGGTGTGATCAACTGGCCCTCGCGCGCACCCGCATGCTATCGTGCTTCACCGCACATTGCAGCAGCGCGGCCTCCTCGCGGGGCGCCACAACGAACACCATAAGGGAGAGGAGACTGGCATGCGCAGAATGCAGAATTTCATCGTGGCGCTCGGCTTTGTCGGCGCGCTTGCGGCGCCGGCGATGGCTCAGAAGGCCGAATACACGCCGGATGTCGCCAACTGCGGCGATCCTTCCTATGCAAACGCGGTCAAGAACGGCATCAACCTTGGTTCCAACGACAACCCGCCCGAAATGTTCCAGGACACCGACAAGACGCCGGCCGGCATCGACTGGGAGATCAACAAGGCGGTGCTCGACCTGTTGGGCATCACGAAGATCAACGTCGTCTGGATGCCCTGGGAATCGGTGATTCCCTCGTTGCTGTCGAAGCGGATCGACGTGATCGCCGCCGACATCCACGTCAACCCCGAGCGCGTAAAGGTCATCAGCTTCTCTGGCCCGGGGTGGTGGTATGGGCCCGTCGTGCTCGCGGCAAAGGGCAATCCGCTGAAGATTGCGAGTTATGACAATCTGAAGGGCAAGAAGGTCGGCGCCATCAGCGGCAGCGCGGCCGATCTCTATTTGCGCCGGATTGGGATCGAGACCACCCCGTTCAAGGCGGAAGTCGATGAGCTGCAGAGCCTGAACCAGGGCCGTCTCGAGGCCGTGCTGGAGGACGACGTCGTCTATCTGGAGTTCGCCAAGAAGAACCCGAACAACAACCTGGAGCCGCTGTGGAGCATCCCGGTTCCGACGGACATCATCAGCGGCGGCGGCTACGGCATGGCAAGGTTCGGCATCCGCAAGGAAGACTGCTCGCTGCGGGCCGCCTACTCGGAGGCACTGGGCGAAATCCGGGCCAGCGGCCAGATCAGTGCCATCTTGAAGAAGTACGGGTTAGCCGATCGCAACCTCATGATGTTCACGCTGCATCCCTGAAGCTGACGATGGCCGGGGCGGCGATCGACGCCCCGGCCATTTCCTGAAACTCCGTGTTCGAGCTTTTCAACGCGCAAGTCGCGGTCGAGAACATCGGCCCGCTGCTGGGCGGCCTGCTGCTTACTGTCGAGCTGACGTTCGTCGTCATCACGCTCAGCCTGGTCTGCGCGCTGTTCGTGGCGCTCGCGGGCTTGTCGCGGCTGGCGCCGCTGCGCTGGCTGGTGAAGGCCTATATCGAGGTCATCCGCGGCACACCGCTGCTGCTCCAGCTCATCTACGTCTATTACGTGCTGCCCGAGATCGGCATCCGGCTCGATGCCTTCACCGCCGGCGTGCTGGCGCTCACGCTCAACTATTCCGCGTACATCTCCGAGGTATATCGAGGGGGAATCCAGGCCATCTCGCGCGGCCAGCATGACGCGGCCGCCGCGCTCGGCATGACCCGCGGGCTCGCGATGCGGCGGATCATCCTGCCGCAAGCGTTCCGCATCGTGATCCCCACGCTCGGCAACTACTTCATCGGCCTCTTCAAGGATACGGCGCTCTGCTCGGCCGTGAGCATCCAGGAACTCGTGTTCACCGCACAGGTCCACGCGGCGCTGAACTTTCAGTATTTCACCCTCTATACCGTCGTCGCGGCGATGTATTTCCTGGTGAGCTTCCCGGCCGCGCGGCTGGTGGGCTACCTCGAACGGGTAACGCGCGCGGGCTACGGGCGGAGGCGGCGAGGGCCATGAAGGACGTGCCCTCCACGCGCGGTCGGCCGATGATCGAGGTCGAGGGCCTGCACAAGCACTTCGGCGAAGCGCATGTGCTCCGAGGCATCGATCTATCGGTCGCGGCGGGCGAGGTCGTCTGCATCATCGGCCCCTCCGGCAGCGGCAAGTCCACGCTCCTACGCTGCATCAACCATCTCGAGGTCGCTGAGCAAGGACGCATCCGGATCGATGGCAAGCTGGTCTACCGGGACGAGGTCGAGGGCCGGTTCCGTGCGCATTCCAACCGCGCAGTCGCCGCGGTGCGCGCGCAAGTCGGCATGGTGTTTCAGCACTTCAACCTGTTCCCGCACCTGACCGTCGTCGGCAATATTATCGAGGCGCCCGTGCATGTCCTGCGCATACCGAAGGAAGAAGCGCGCCGGCGTGCGCGGGAGCTCTTGGCGCAGGTCGGCCTCGCCGAAAAGGCTGAAGCCTATCCGGAGGAGCTCTCCGGCGGACAGCAGCAGCGCGTCGCGATCGCGCGTGCGCTCGCGATGGATCCCAAGGCAATGCTGTTCGACGAGGTCACCAGCGCGCTCGATCCGGAGCTGGTGGCCGAGGTCTTAACGGTCATGCGGGATCTTGCGCGCCTCGGCATGACCATGCTGGTGGTAACCCATGAGATGAACTTCGCGCGGCAGGTGGCGTCGCGGGTGATCTTCATGGACCACGGCTTGATCGTGGAGGAGGACACGCCGGAGCGGATGTTCGGCGCGCCCCGCGAAATTCGGACGCGCGATTTCCTGAGGACGGTGCTGGAGCGCTAGAGGCCGGTGGCTTGTCGCTCGGGACCATCGAGCGCAGAATTGCGGGTCTTTTCGCAGCTGCGCGGGCCCGGGTGACGGGCCAACTGCGTGCAAAGGAGGACCAGTCCAATGCCGAAAACCGACGCTGGTGGGGTGCGTAGGGGGCGCTGCCTCTGCGGTGCCGTGACGTTTGCCGCGCGTGGCGAGCCGCGCTGGGTCGCGCACTGTCATTGCGAGAGCTGCCGTCGTGCCACGAGCTCGGCGGTTGCGACCTATGCCGGATTCACCGCGGCCGATGTCGAGTGGACCGGCGAACGTCCCGCGGAGTTTCGCTCATCGCCGGGCGCGGTCCGCAGGTTTTGTCGGACCTGCGGCTCGCCCGTCAGCTTCGAGGGCGAGCGCTGGCCGGACGAGATCCATCTCTTCGTGCCGAGCTTCGACCAACCCGAGACGTTTCGGCCGTCGTGTCACGTCCACGTCGCCGAGCAACTGCGCTGGTTGCACGTGGCGGACCAGCTGCCCCGCTACGCCAAGACGCCCCGGGACGGGCCGCCGCTCGCGTGACCGGCCGCTTCTGCAGCGGCGCCGCGTCTTGCTAAATCGATGAGTCCCGCAGCAGCGAGCGATCGGCTCTAGCGGGATCGAAGGTCAGGAAGAATGGCATCGTCAAGCGCGTGCCGCTTTCCACGCGCAGCACGGCGTGCTCGTGATGGAACCCCGCAGTGAGGCCGACCAGCAGGCCGCGCTTCGGTTTGACGGCGACGTCGAGCGCGGTGAAATAGAGCTCACCCCCCTCGTAATCATCGTTGAGGTACATGATCCCCGAGAGATCCCGGTACGCCATCTTGTGCGGCGCCCCGTCGGAATTGACGTTGTCGGCGTGCGGCGGCATGGACATGCCGGGCCGCCACCGCACGATTTGCAGCAAGTCCGGATAGATCGGCGCCGTCAGCTTGTAGAAGGCGCGAATGCGTGCGATGGCGCGGCCGAGGGCTCGGCTCATGATCCTGCCGGCCTCGGGT
>DASZHJ010000185.1:0-5156 GCA_035938015.1 Allostellaceae bacterium | reverse complement strand
AGCCCGGCGAGCGCCCTTAGACAATAGGTAGGCCGGTCGAAAACCGCAACGGCGGCCAAGCGAAAAACATCGCGCCAGCGCTCCCAATGGCGGATTTGCGCGAGATTGTCGGCGCCCATGAGCCAGACGAAGCGGCTCGCCGGAAAGCGCCGCCGGAGCTCGGCGAGGGTATCGGCGGTATAGCGGGTCCCGAGCCGCGCCTCGAGGTCGGTGACGGCGATCCGGGGATGCCGCACCAAGGCGAGCGCGCTGGCCAGGCGCGTCTCGAGCGGCGCCATGCCCTTGACCGGCTTCAGTGGATTCTGAGGCGCCACCAACCACCACACCTCGTCCAAATCGAGACGCTTCAGGGCCTCGAGGCTGATATGCAGGTGGCCGCGGTGGGCCGGATTGAACGAGCCGCCAAGCAGCCCGATCCGCCGGCGGGCGCGGCTCGCCAGCGTTGCCGGTAGCGCGAGCAATGGCTTCAGGGCCGCACCTGCCCGTTGCCGCGCACGACGTACTTGAAGCTGGTGAGCTGCTCGGCACCCACCGGACCGCGCGCGTGGAGCTTGCTGGTGGATATGCCGATCTCCGCGCCCATGCCGAACTCCGCGCCGTCCGCGAATTGGGTCGAGGCATTGAGCAGCACGATCGCGCTCTCGACCCGGTCGAGGAAGCGCTCGGCAGCCGAGGTATTCTCGGTCACGATCGCGTCGGTGTGATGCGAGCCGTACTCGTTGATGTGCGCGATCGCCGCCTCGACGCCGTCGACCACGCGCACCGCGATGATCGCGTCGAGATACTCCGTGCGCCAGTCCTGCTCGGTCGCGGGCTTTGCCGTGGGATCGAGGGCGCGGGTCGCGGCGTCGCCGCGGATCTCGCACCCGCCGGCTTTGAGCTCGGCCAGGATCGGCGGCAGGGCGCGCTCGGCGATGGCGTCGTCCACCAGCAAGGTCTCGGCGGCGCCGCAGACACTGACGCGCCGGAGCTTGGCGTTCCGCACGATCGCGCGCGCCTTCTCGAGATCCGCCGCGCCATCGACATAGACGTGGCAGTTGCCCTCGAGGTGGGCGATCACGGGGATGCGGCTGTCGGCCTGCACGCGCTCGATGAGCGCGCGCCCGCCGCGCGGCACGATCACGTCGATGAACTCCGCCATGCCCAACATAATGCCGACCGCCGCGCGGTCGCGGGTCGGCACCAATTGAATGGCGGCCTCCGGCAGGCCCGAGGCCTTGAGGCCCTCGTGGAGGCACCCCACGATCGCCTGCGAGGAATGGAAGCTCTCGGAGCCCCCACGCAGGATCGCGGCATTTCCGGAGCGCAAACAAAGGCCGCCGGCATCGGCGGTGACGTTGGGTCGCGATTCATAGATGATCCCGATCACGCCCAGCGGCGTGCGCACGCGCGAGATCAACAGGCCGTTGGGGCGCCGCCACTCCGCCAGCACGGCGCCCACGGGATCGGGAAATTCGGCCACCGCGACGAGGCTCTGGGCGATGCCCGCGACGCGCTTCTCGTCCAAGATCAGCCGATCGACGACCGCCGCCGACAACTGGGCCCGCCCGGCTTCCTCGAGATCACGGGAATTGGCCGCGAGAATCTCGGTATGGCGATCCCGGAGCGCCTCGGCCGATCGGTGGAGTGCCCGGCTCTTTGCCTCGGCGTCCGCGTGGGCGAGGGTATGCGCTGCCGCCTGCGCGGCGACACCGATCTCGCGCATGGCCCGGCGAAGCTCGGTCTCAAGCGGGCGGAGCACGCTCATGACAAAACCGTAACGGAGGCGCGGCCGAAGTTCACGGTTTTTGTCGCGGCGGAGAGCGTAGGGCACAATGCGGGCGGCAGCCCAACGCTGCGGCGCCCAGATGGCGGGGAGACGCGATGAGCGGCGCCGGATATCCGGCCGAGGAGGGGCTGGGCGATGCGAGGCGCCGGAGAGTACTTTGCTGGCTCCCGCTCGTGACCGGGGCCGGCGTGCTGTCGCTCTGCTGGATTGCCATGGCGGCCATGCTGGCCCTTAACGGCGGGACGACGTGCTTCTTCGGCGAGCCCGGCCTCGGCGCGGTCGGTAACGAGCTCGCGCACGAGATCGGGATTTGGGACGACTCCGGACTGGGCGCGGCATTCGCGCTGGCGATCTACGCGGGCGTGAGCCTCGCCCCATTCCTGCTGTTGAGCGGCTGCGTGCGCCTGGCCGCCCGCAGCCGGACGACGCTCTTCCTGGCGGTTCTGGGCATCACGGGCACCGCCTTCGTCGCGCTCTTCGACAGTCTCGGATTCTGGGCGGCCTACGTCGACCTCGAGCACGGCGGCTTCCTGTGCAGCTTGGCCTTCGAGCTTGTGCCCATCGGCGGCGTGGTCGCCGGCGCCTGCGCCGTCACCGTGGGTAGTCTTGCGGCGCTTCTGATCGAGTGGCGCCGGCGCGCTCGTAGCTGAACCAGCGTAAGCGCGACAGCTCATCGCTCGCGCGCCATCACGAGGTCGTCGCGGTGGACCACCTCGTCGCGGCCGCGATAGCCGAGGATCGCCTCGATCTCGCGGCTCTTGTGCCCGGCGATGGCGCGCGCATCCGCGCTCGAATATGCGCAGAGGCCGCGGCCGACTTCCCGCCCGTCGCGACGGCACACCAGCACGGGGTCGCCGCGCTCGAAGTCGCCTTCGACCGCGACCACGCCCGCCGGCAACAGGCTGGTGCCGCGGGCCAAGGCAGCGGCGGCGCCGTCATCGACCGTCAGCGTGCCCAGCGGCTTCAGGCTGCCGGCGATCCAACGCTTGCGCGCGGTCAAGGGCTCGGAGGAGGGCATGAACCAGGTGGCGCGCGCACCGGCCTCGAGCGCGCTCAACGGGTGCAGCTGGGCGCCTTTGGCGATCACCATGCGGCAACCCGCGGTCATGGCGATGCGGGCGGCGGCGAGCTTGGTCACCATCCCTCCGGAGCTCATGCCCGGCGGCGCTGCGCCCGCCATCGCCTCGATCTCCGCGCTGAGCTCGTGCACTTCCGGGATGTGCCGTGCGGCTGCGTCGGCGCGGGGATCGGCGGTGTAGAGTCCGTCGATGTCGGAAAGCAGCAGCAGCGTGTCGGCGCTGACCATCTGAGCCACCCGCGCCGCCAAGCGGTCATTGTCGCCGAAACGAATCTCTGCGGTTGCCACCGTGTCGTTCTCGTTGATCACGGGGACCGCGCGGAGCGCCAGGAGCTGGGTCAGCGTCGCGCGCGCGTTCAAATGCCGCCGTCGCTCTTCGGTATCCTCGGGCGTGAGCAGGATCTGCGCCACCGTGAGTCCGTGCCGAGCGAGCGCCTCCTGGTAGGCGTGGGCCAGGCGGATCTGGCCGGTGGCCGCCGCCGCCTGCTTCTCCTCGAGCTTGAGCGCGGCGCCGGCGAGGCCGAGATGCCGGCGGCCCACGGCGATGGCGCCGGATGAGACGAGCAGCACCTCCTGGCCGCGCTGGACGCAGCGGGCGACGTCGTCGGCGAGCGCTTCCAGCCAGCCGCGGCGGATGTCGCCGCTGGCATCGTCCACCAGTAGCGCCGAGCCGATCTTGACGACCAGGCGGCGGGATTCCGCGAGCGCGGTCACGACACCGGCTCCGGAGCCTTGGCACGCGCGCGCTCACGCTCGTCCATGATGGTTTTCAGGAGCGCCGCCGTCGCCTCGGGCACGCCCTTTCCCGTGACGCCCGAGAGCACCATCACGACCCCCTTGGAGGCGCGCGCGAGCTTGCGGCGGAGCTTGGGGATCGCGTCCCGCGGAATGGCGTCCGCCTTGTTGAGGCCGATGATCTCCGGCTTTTCCGCGAGGCCATGGCCATAGGCGGCGAGCTCGGCGCGGATGGTGCGATAAGCGCCGACCACGTCCTCTTGCGTGCCGTCGATCAGGTGCAGGATCACGGCGCAGCGCTCGGCATGGCCAAGAAAGCGATGACCGAGCCCCGAGCCTTCGCTCGCCCCTTCGATGAGGCCCGGAAGATCGGCAAGGACGAACTCCTCGTCGCCAACACGCGCCACGCCCAATTGCGGCTTCAAGGTGGTGAAGGGATAATCCGCGATCTTCGGCTTGGCGCGGGACACCGCAGCCAGCAGGGTCGATTTGCCGGCGTTCGGCAGCCCCACCAGCCCCGCGTCCGCGATCAGCTTGAGGCGCAGCCACACCCAGCGCTCCTCGCCGGGCCAGCCCGAATCCGCCCGGCGCGGCGCCCGGTTCGTGGAGCTCTTGTAGTGCGTGTTGCCGAAGCCGCCGTCGCCGCCATGCAGGAACACGGTGCGCTCGCCGGGCTTGATGAGATCGAGCAGCACGGTCTCGCGGTCCTCGTCCAGCACTTGGGTCCCGACGGGAACTCGCAGGACGAGGATCTCACCCGCCGCACCGGTCCGATTGCGGCCGGCGCCGCCGCGTCCATTCTGCGCCCGGAAGTGCTGCTGATAGCGATAGTCGATCAGCGTGTTGAGATTGGCTGCCGTCTCGAACACGACGTCACCGCCGCGGCCACCATCGCCGCCATCGGGGCCGCCGAACTCGATGAACTTCTCTCGCCGGAAGCTGGCCGAGCCCGCGCCGCCGTCGCCGCTGCGGAGGAAGATCTTGCACTGGTCGAGGAACTGCACGGGGCGAATCTCTCAAGTCTGACGCGTGAGCGCGAAAAAGGGGGAATGGCGTGCCATTCCCCCTTGGTCTCGAGCGAGGCGCCGCGGCGCCCGGGCGGAACGGCCTAGTCGGCAGCCTCCGCCGGTCGCGGCAGGACCGAGATGAACACCCGACCGCCGCGGCCGCGGTGGAAGCTCACGTGGCCGTCCGTGGTGGCGAAGATCGTGTGGTCGCGGCCCATCCCGACGTTGCGGCCGGGGTGATACTCGGTGCCGCGCTGGCGTACGAGGATGTTGCCGGGCACGACGATCTCGCCGCCGAACTTCTTGACGCCGAGGCGGCGGCCACCGGAATCGCGCCCGTTGCGCGAGGAGCCGCCCGCCTTTTTATGGGCCATGCAGGATCTCCCTGATTACTTGCCGGCGCTGATGCCGGTGATCTTCAAGACCGTCAGCGGCTGCCGGTGGCCGATCTTGCGCCGGTAGTTGTGGCGTCGCCGCTTCTTGAAGATCAACACCTTGTCGCCCAACTTGTGCTCGACCACGGTGGCCGTCACCTCGGCGCCGGAGACCATGGGCGTGCCCACGGTGG
>DASZHJ010000184.1:0-7825 GCA_035938015.1 Allostellaceae bacterium | reverse complement strand
TTCCAGCGCTCCCAGTTCCAGACGCCGATCTGCGAGGGCAGGAACCACGCCACCGCCCAGCTCGGATCGGGCGCCATGGTGTAGCGCTGCAGCACCATGTGGAGCTGCTTCCACTGGTCGCCCTTTGACTGGTCGCCGAGGCTCCAGAAGGTGCCGCTGTCGTGCGCGTCGATCTGCACCTCGATGCCGATCTCCGCGAGATTGGCTTGGATCACCTGGGCCGCGGTCAAGCGCTCGGTCTTGTTGAGGATCGCCAGCGTCGCCTTGACGCCGCCGCCGGACTTGCCGGCCTCGGCCATCAGCTTCTTGGCGCCATCGAGGTCCCGTGACGGCGGCTTGATGTCGCGATGGCCGAGCAGGCCCGGTGCGATGATGCCGGTGGCGCGCTCGGCGGCACCGAAGTAGGCGGCTTGCAGGATGGCATCGACGTCGACCGCCTTCTGCACGGCCTTGCGCAGGTGAACGTCGTTGAACGGCGGAACGTCGACGTTCATGCCGAGCCAGACATAGGCGAGCGAGGGGCGGATCGCGAGCTTGGCGCCGGCAGGCGGCTCGGTCTTGAGCTTGGGCAGCGAGCTCACGCTGGTCCCGGTGAAATCCAGCTCCTTGGCGGCAAAGCCGATCTCGGCCGTCTTCTCGTCCTCGATGGGACGAATCCGGATCTCGTCGTAGGCCGGCCGCGGCCCGTTGTAGTCGGGGTTGCGGACGAGGATGGTCTCCTGCTTCGGCTGCCACTCCTTGAGGAGGTAGGCACCGCACATGGCCGGCGGATTGGTGGTGAAGCGGTTGCCCGACGCCTCCATGGCCTTCTTGCAGAGGACCGTGCCGGCATTCCACGGCAGCGTCGAAAGCCACAGCGGCGCGAACGGCTCCTTGAGATGGATCACGCCGGAGAGCGGGCCGGTCACCTCGACCTGGTCGAGCGTCGCCCAGTCGCCCTTGTAGGGTGACTTGAGCGCGGGATCGGCGATGCGCTCGAAGGAGTATTTCACGTCCTGGGCGCTCATATCGCCGAAGCCGTTGGTCCACTTGATCCCGGGCTTCAGGGTGAACGCCACCGTCTTTGGATCGACCTGCTCGATCTTCGCGGCGGCGTCGAGTTCCCATTCCCAGGACGCGCCGCTCTTGTAGTCGATCAGCTTGCGAAAGACGCAGCGCGACACATCGCCGTCCGGCGCCGCCTTGTTGAAGGCGGGATCGAAATCCTGAATGTCGCCATAGGAGCGCACGCGCAAGACGCTGGCTCCCTGCGCCCATGCGGCGCGCGGCAACAGGGCGGCACTGACCCAGAGACCGGCGCCGCCCCCAAGGACCTGTCGGCGCGTTACGTGCAGACGGCGCATGGCTTTTCTCCCCACCCGGGATGAGCGGCGCCGCCGCGGCAAGGCGCGGCGTTGGCCGCGATTTCTTCGGTGAAAACGTTACACCAGATCGCGCGGCACTGCACAGTCCCAGTTCTGGCTCCAGACCCGGGTCTCGCCCTCGTAGGCATCGAGCGTGGCATGGATCAGGAACGTGTCAGGGGTCGCGGTCATCCGGGTCCAGGTCTCGGTCCGGGTCCGCCACGCGCCGCGTCCGACTTTCTGCGTCCAGCGCGCCTCGGCGACGGCGCTCAGGGGGTCGTCGTCGGCGATGCGGTACTCCGAGAGCTTTGTGCTGCCGACCTCCAGCCCGTTCGCCTCGATCCTGACCTCGCCGCTGTCGTCGACGAGGCGATGCACGGTCTCGCCGGTCGCGATATCTCGCTCGATCCGGCGCTCGGTCCGTCCGGCGCGCAGCACCGTGCGCCGCTCCGACGGCGCGGATTGCACGGGCGGCAGCGGTGGCAGGGCGTCGTCCTCCGGCCTCGGCGGACGCACCGGCAGGAGGATCGACGAGGCGCCGCTGATGAGCGTGAGCGCCACGCGCTCGCGCGTGGGCCAGGTGATCGGCCAATAGGTATTCGACACCGCAACCCGCACGCGATGACCCCGCGGGAAGGCGTAGCCGATGTCGTTCAGCTGGATGCGGACCTTGTAGCGCCGGCCCGGCTCGAGTGGGCTCGGGTGCTCGTGGCTCTCGCGATGCGTCAGGTTGAGGATGCCGTAGGTGACCCGCGTCGAGGCGCCGTCGGGATGCACGTCGCAAAGGCGGACGGCAAGCTTTGCTTCCGGTCGATCGGCGGACACCTCGAGCTCGACCACGGGCGCGCCCAGAATCTCCAGCCGCGCCGAGAGCGGCTCGGTGTCGAACACCAGGGATTTCGCGTCCTCCTCGCGTTGATCGCCGGGCTCGTCGGGCGCCGCGCCGTGCGGGCACCAAACACCGGCATGGCTGCCGGTGCTCTCCGGCGAGGACAGGAGCAACGGCCGCTCGTCGCCCGCGCGTTCCGCGAGGCTCTGATCCATCAGGAACAAGCGATGCTGCTTGATGCCGGGCGAGGGCCACGCGCTCTCTGCGACCCAGCGCCCGGGCCGCTCGGCGTTCCATGTCTTCGGCCGCTCGCTCTCGAGCATCCAGGCGCGCAGCTGCGGCTCGTCCATGATGCCGGTCTCGATGCCCTTGAGCCACTTGTCCCACCAGCGCAGCGCGTCCTGCAGGAACCCCGCGGCGGGACCCGGCAGCGCGAAGTGCGGATATTTGTGCGCCCACGGCCCGATCAGCCCCTTGCAGGGCACTTTAAGCCCGGCCAGCAGGCGCGGGATCGCGTTCGTATAGCCGTCGGCCCAGCCGCCGATCGCGTAGATGGGGCAGGCAATCCGGTCGAAATCCTCCGAGACCGACGCGTGCTTCCAATAGGCGTCGCGGCGCTGGTGGCGGAGCCACGCCTCGACCAGCAGCGGCGTGTGGCGGAGCCGTGCCAGCCAAAGCTCGCGCCAGCGCTCGCCCACCAGCGCGGGATCGGGCGGCCGCGACATGTAGGCGAACATGGTGGAGGCCCAGCCGAGATTGGCGTTGAGCAGCGCGCCGCCCATGAAGTGGATGTCGTCGGCATAGCGGTCGTCGGTGGAGCAGAGCGTGATCACCGCCTTGAGCGCTGGCGGGTGCCGCGCGGCGACCTGCAGCCCGTTGAAGCCGCCCCAGGAGATCCCCATCATGCCGACGGCTCCGGTGCACCAGCCCTGCTTGGCGAGCCAGGCGATCACCTCGATGCAGTCGTCCTGCTCCTGCTTCAGGTATTCGTCGTCGAGCAATCCGTCGGACTCGCCGCTGCCGCGCATGTCGACCCGCACTCCGGCATAGCCGTGGCCCGCGAAATAGGGATGCGTCAGCGCGTCGCGCTCGGCGGTGCCATCACGCTTGCGGTAGGGCAGGAACTCCAGGATCGCCGGCACCGGATCCGCCTCGGCGTCCTCGGGCAGGAAAATCCGCGCCGCCAGCCGGCAGCCGTCGGAGAGCGCAATGAACACGTTCTCGATCTCGCGGACGCGCCGCGGGAACTCGGTGACGATCACAGGGAACTCCGCAAGGGTGCCGAGCGGGCTAGCTTGCAACGGCGACCAGCATGGGCGGGGCCGCCTTCTTCTCGCCGAGCTCACTCTCAATCGTGTGGCAATACCATTCGACGAAGTTGATCACGCCGCCTTCCGAGACTTGCGAGTAGGGGCCGGGCTCGTAGCCGAGCGAGTTGACGCCGATCTGGTTGCGCTCGACCAAGGCGATATCCTGCCGGTTGGTCTCGTCCCAGACCTCGGTCAGGGTCTTGAGGTCGTAGTCGGGGCCTTCCTCCGCGTCGCGGGAGACCAGCCATTTCGCGGTGAACTGCGTCTCCAACGGACCGAGCGGAAGCATGCGAACCAGCACGGCGTAGTCGCCGAGCACATGGTTGAACGTGCTGGGATAGTGCACCCAGCGCACCGAGCCGACGTCGCCGTGCGGAATGTCGCCGAGCAGCCGCTTGACCGCGGGCTTGCCGTCCATGGTGATGGAGATGGCACCCTCGGTGAACGGCAGGCGGCTCACGCGGAAATCCTGGTGGTTGACCATGCCGCAATGCAGGCCCGCCGCGCGGACCTTCGCCCAGAACGGGCCTATGATCGCGTCGTTCTCGGGATCGCGGGCGTTGTAGTGGTCGAGGAAGGTCCGCATGAGCTCGGGATGCCGCGCGCCGCAGTGATAGCACTCGCGCGAGTTCTCCATGACGAGCTTCCAGTTCGCCTTCTCGACCAGCGACACTTCATGCGCGAGCTTCGCGTTGGCCAGATTTTGCGGCTTCAGATAAGGCGTGAGCGCGGCCCGATAGGGCTCGAAGTCCGGCGCCTTGTCGGCGAGACAGATGAAGATGGTGCCTTCCACCGTCTCGACGTGGATGGGCTTGAGCGCGATACCGCTGGGATCGAAGCCCTCATGCATGCGGCCGGCATAGAGCAATTTGCCCGAGAGGTCGTAGGTCCACTGGTGGTAGGGGCAGGCAAGGCTCAGGCTCTTGCCGCGCTCGGCGTCGCAGATCTTGAAGCCGCGGTGGCGGCACGTATTGAAGAAGGCGCGGATCTCGCCCGCGCGGTCGCGCAGCACGATGATCGGGCTCCGGCCGATGGTCAGGGTGAAATACTGCCCGGGGCTGGCGACTTCGCAGACGGCGCCGGCGAAAATCCATTGCCGTTGAAAAATCAGCTCGAGGTCGAGGTCGTAAAACGCGGGATCGCTGTAGAAGCGCTGCGGAAGCGTGAAAAATTTCTTGCGGGACTTGAGTAGGTCCAGCATTTCGGCACGTGACGACATGGTGGGTTCCCCGGTAAAACGTCGCGTGGTTTTTTAGCACGAGTCCCGCCAGGGAGCACAAGATGACGCAAGGGCGTCTCGATCCCAAATCCACGGCCGGAGCCGACATGCCGATCGAGCGGCACGTGAGCCTCGCCGTGGTCGGCGCGGGTCCCGCAGGGCTTGCCGCCGCCATCGCCGCCGCCAAGGCGGGCGTTGAGGTGCTGCTGGTCGACGAGAACCCGGTCGCCCAGGCGCTCATGGGCCTCGACGTGCCGCTCCATTTCGGCCAGCGAATGAACGCTGCGGTCCAGAACAAGGCGCGCATGGTCGAGCGCATCGTCGAGACCAACCCCGGCCTTGCCCAGGCGTTCGAGCTCGGCATCGACGTGCAGCTCGGCGTTTATGCCTGGGGCGCCTTCGTCAAAGGACCCAGTCTCCGGGGCATGGCGAAGCCGGTGCTCGGCCTTGCGGACGAGGAGCGGTCGTGGCTGGTGAGCTTCGATCGGCTAATTCTCGCGACCGGCGCGCGCGATCTCGGCCTCGGCTTCCCCGGCTGGGAGAAACCCGGCGTTATGGGCGCGCAAGGCGCGCTCAGCCTGCTGCGGCGCTATCGCGCCTTCGAGGGACGCCGTCTGGTGATCCTCGGCTCCGGTGCGCTCGGGCTCACGACCGCGGCCGTCGCCCTCGAGCATGACCTCGAGGTCGCCGGCATCGTCGACGTGGCGCCAGCCGCGCTCGGCCCCGACGCGCTCCGCGCGCCGCTCGAGCTGGCCCGCGTGCCGTTCTTCGGCGGGCACGCGGTGAAGCAGGTGCTGGGCAAGACCGAGGTCCAAGGCGTCGTGCTGGTCCAGGTTGACGAGGCCGGCGCTCCCGTCGCCGGCAGCGAGCGCGAGGTCGCCTGCGACACCGTGGTGAGTGCAATCGGCGCCGTGCCCAATATCGAACTGATGGACGTGCTGGGTTGCCGTCTGGCCTTCGATGCGACCCGCGGCGGTCATGTCCCTGTGCTCGACGCCGAGGGCCGCACGTCGGTGCCGTGCGTTCAGGCGGTCGGCGACTGCGCGGGCGTCTTCGACCGGAAGATCGTTGATCCCGAGATCGCCATCGCGGAGGGTCGGCATGCTGGCACGGTCGCGGCGCGCGCGCTCGGTGCCGCCGTCGCCGGCAATGAGCAGTTCCCCCGGGCGACGCCCGAGTTCGATGCGTACGCTTACTGGCGGCGCTGGCTCGACGCGGAGCTCGCGGTCGGCGGCCAGGACGTGCTGGTCTGCCAGTGCGAGGAGGTAACGCGGCGCGAGCTCGTGGAGCTGAGACCGCCGCGCTACCTTAACTGGGGCTCCTCGCAATTGCCGAGCCGCGATGTCGCGGCACTCGCCAAGGACGGCCCCGTCAACGCCGACCAGGTGAAGCGCTTGACGCGCGCGGGCATGGGCACCTGCCAAGGGCGCCGCTGCCGCGAGCAGATCCAGATGCTGCTGGCGATGAGCGCGGGGGTACCGCCCGAGGAAGTCCCGCTCGCCAGCTATCGCGCGCCGGTACGGCCGCTGCCGCTCGCGGCACTCTGGCCGCATGACGAGACCCAGGAAATCCGCGACAACTGGGACGTCTGGTTCGGCATTCCCACACAGTGGACCGCCTATTGGGATATGGCGGCGATCTCGCCGGCGGTACCGGGAAGCATCGAATCCGATACGGATTCAGGTAAATGACATGACGAACATCACCGGCGCCTCGGTCGTCATCATCGGCGGCGGCGTCACCGGCCTCAGCGCGGGCTGGTGGCTCGCCCGCAACGGGGTCGACGTGCTCGTGCTCGACAAGGGCATCGTCGGCTGGGAAGCCTCGGGCCGCAACGGTGGGGGCTGCACCCATGCCTTCAGCCCGTTCTTCATGGAGGAGCAGAAACTCTGGCCGCAGATGGACGAGCTGCTGGGCTATCCGACCGAGTATCAGCGGTACCGCATCCGCGTCACCCTCGACGAGGCGCAATTCACTCATCATACCCGCATCGAACGCCTGGCGGCGAAGCAGGGTTTCAAGTGCCAGCGGCTCACTCCAGCAGAGGTGAGGGAGCTCGTGCCGCTCTGCGGCGACAATGTTTACGGCGGCTTCTTCCTGGATTTCGGCGGCCACGCCAATCCGCAGCGCACCAGCCAGGCCTATGCCTGGGCGCTGCAGGACCACGGCGGAAAGATCCTCCAGCACGCCACGGTGACCGGCATCGTGGTCCGGAACGGCAAGGCGGCAGAAGTGGTCACCGACCGCGGCACCTTCGGCTGCGATGCGCTGGTGATCGCGGCGGGTCCGCAGACCGCAAAGCTTGCCGCCATGGTGGGTGCCGATCTGCCCCTGGCGCCCGCGCGCGCCGAGATGATCGTGACCGAGCCGCTGCCGCTGATGAAACACGGCGGCGTCGACGGCAACGGCCTCTATGGCCGCCAAACCCTGCGCGGCAATCTCGCCTATGGCGGCGGGCCGCACGAGTGGCTCGAGTGGGGCGAGATGGCGGCGCCGCCGCGGCCCACCACGCCGCTCCTGCGGCATCTCTCGCGCCGGCTCGCCGAGCTCTTCCCGAAGGCGGCGCATGTCCGCGTGATCCGCAGCTGGGCCGGGATCGTCGAGAACACGCCCGATGGCCGCCCGGTGGTCGACCGCCTCGCCGAGCCCAGCAACGTCGTGCTCGCGACCATGTCGAGCGTGGGCTTCGGCCTCTCGCCGGCCTCGGGCCGCGCGATCATGGAGCTGGTGCGCCACGGCCGCTGCCTCTTCGCCGACCTGACGCCGCTCTCGCTCGCGCGCTTCAAAGGCCTCCCCGCCGATTGGCGCGAGCGCCAGGGCTGGCTGCCTCCCGACGCGGCGATCGCGAGCAATTGAGCGGGCTCACGGCTTGTTGCGCTGCTTCCACGGGTCCTTCACGGCGGGAATGGTATCGATGATCGCGTTCACGAGCCGGCCGTCGACCCGCTCGACGCGGCGGATGTAGATGTCGTTGATCGCGTCGCGCGTCTCCGGATCGATCCGGAAGGGCCCGCGCGGGCTCGGCGCCTGATAGCTCTTGATCACCTCCATCGCCCGGTCGCCGTCGATCTTGCCGTCGAGCGTGCGGATCAGGTGAAAGATCAGCGCCATGCCGTCCCAGGCG
>DASZHJ010000183.1:0-12907 GCA_035938015.1 Allostellaceae bacterium | reverse complement strand
CCCCGACCGCTCGACGCTCTCCTATGAGGAGAACGTGCTGATCAATACCGCTTGCGCCGGCGCGCGCGCGAAAGGCGACAGTGCCTACTACGATTGCGTGAACAAGCAAGTGACCGCGCTGCAGGCGCACCCGTCGCCCGATCGCTCGGGCCTGACGCAGGCGCAGAACCAGGCAATAGAGGATCGCTGCCGGTATCTGCGCCGCACGGGCGTCGCTCCCTATTACGATTGCGTCGCCCAGGCTCTCGCGGGACCGGGGCCCTCGGTGCCGGAAGATGTCGCCAACGGCTTGAGGCCGAATTACATCGAGGTTTTCACACACGGCACCCTAGGCAATACCGAAGAGCGCGTGCAGCCGACGCCCGTCGCCGCGAGCACCGTTCCATTCCCGGCCTCGGTGTTGCCGAAGCGGCCAGACAACTTCCGCAAGCAGGCGCTGGCGCCTGAGGAGCTGTTCAAGACGCTTCAGCGCTCGGTCTATGTCGTGGCGGCGACGGCCTCGCTCGCCGACGCCCGGGCGCGTGACGTGAGTCAAGGCTCCGCGGTCGCGGTCTCCGAGCACCTGCTGTTGACCAACTGTCACGTCGTCAAGGGCCGCGAGCTCATCAAGATCGTGCAGGACCATACGGTGAGCGACGCCAAGCTCGTGGCTGCCGATACTTCCGCCGATCGCTGCGTGCTGCGCGCGGAGGGCATCACCCTGGTTCCGGTCGTGGGCGTCCGACCCTTCGCCGACCTTGCCGTGGGCGAGCATGTCTTCGCCATCGGCGCCCCCAGAGGGCTCGAGCGCACGCTGAGCGAGGGTCTGCTCTCGGGCCTGCGGCACCAGCCCGGCCGCAGTCTGATCCAGACCTCGGCAGCGATCTCGCCGGGCTCCTCGGGCGGCGGCCTCTTCGACGAGCGCGGCAATCTCATCGGCATCACCACGATGCAGGTCGTCGGCGCGGCGCAGAACCTGAATTTTGCGGTGGCCGCCGGCGACTACTGGAACTGATCCGGTCCGATCCTACATCGCCCGATGCGGTGCCGTTTGCAGTAGCTCCCGCAGCTGCTGCGTCCAGAACCTCGCCATTCCGGTGGTGCCGTGGCCGCTCGTGTCGGGGCCGGCGGCTATCAGATAGAATCGCGCGTTTTTGATGCGCTGAGCTCGCGCTCCATGATGCCGAGCTCCGGCGGGTTGTGCTCGTCGTCCGCGGTGGGTCAAGGCGGTCCTTCCGTGAGGTAGAAGCAATATGCTGCAATCAGCGGCGCATGCCAGGCGCGCACCTGCCCGTTCACCAGGACTTGATGGCCGCCACGTCGGGGATTTTCTGGGTACTATCGGCGCCCACAGGTCGCCCAGCCGAGCCTGGACTTCGCCTTGCTCGCGACTAGATCAGAAGTACAACCGGGGAGACATGGTCATGGACAAGATCAAACCGCTCTTCACCGCATCCGCGACCGCAACGGGCGGACGCAATGGACATACCGAAGCCGACGATGGGACGGTCAGGGCGGACTTGTCCGTGCCGAAGGCCATGGGCGGCCCAGGTAAGCCCGGCACGGCGACGCCGGAGCATCTTTTCGCGGCGGGTTATGCTGCCTGCTTCGGCGGCGCCCTTGATTACGTCGCCAAGCAGCACAAGAAGGACGCGAGCCACGCAAAAGTCGTTTGCGCGGTAACGATCGGCGCGCGGGAGGGCGGCGGTTTCGGCCTTGCGGTGAAGTTGCACGTCGAGGACAGATCCATATCGCAAGCGGATCTCGCGGCTCTGGCGAGGGAGGCGCACGAGAAAATCTGCCCTTACTCTCACGCCACGCGCGGCAACGTTGGCGTGGATATCGAGGTTATCGGCGGTTGAAGCAAGCGCCTCGTTAAGCCGGGGGCCCCGCGTTCCAACGCCGCGCCCAGCCGAGACCCTCGACGGTGCCGGCTTTGGGTCGGTACTCGCAGCCGACCCAGCCGGCATAGCCGGTCTCGTCCAGCAGATCCAAGACATACTCGTAGTTCACCTCGCCGATGTCGGGCTCGTGCCGGTCGGGCACGCCCGCGATCTGCACATGGGCGAACCGGCCGCCGAGATCGCGGATGTGGCGGGCGAGATCGCCCTCCATGATCTGGCAGTGATAGAGGTCGAATTGCAGGCTGACATTGCTGCGGCCGACGCGATCGATGATGCGCAGGGCGGCGCCGGTGGTACTGAGGAAATATCCTGGCGCGTCTCGGGTGTTGAGCGGCTCGATCAGCACGGTGATGCCGTGGGGCGCCAGGAAATCGGCGGCGGATCGTAGGTTGACGACGTAGACCGCTTCGGCCGCGCTGCCCGAGGCGTTGCCGGCGAGCGCATGGACGCGCCGGCATCCCGTCGCCTTCGCGTACTCGAGCGCCCGCTCCAGATCGCGCATGAATTCCGCCTCGCGTCCCGGCACCGCCGCGAGCCCGCGCTCGCCCTTGTCGGCGTCGCCCGGCGGCAGATTGAACAGCACGTGCTCGAGCCGATGGCGCTTGAGGCGCGCGGCGATCTCGGCAGGTGGGAACTCATAGGGCTGCAGGAACTCGACCGCGCGAAATCCCGCTCCGGCGGCCGCTTCGAAGCGGTCGAGGAACGGCACCTCCGTGAAAAGCCACGAGAGGTTGGCGGCGAGCTTCGGCATGAGTCGAGCGTAGCGGCAGGCGCGGGCCGGGGAAAGCCCGGAGCCCTTGGTGCCTTCGCCGATCGTGCTAGCATCCTCGCGCAAAACGGAGGATGGCCGATGAATCTGCATCGTCTCTTGCTCGAGCGCGCCGAGGCCGGGCATCCCGTCCGCGTCGGCCTGATCGGCGCCGGCAAGTTCGGCACCATGTTCCTGGCACAGGCGCTGCGGACCCGCGGCTTGCACGTGATGGCGGTGGCCGATCTCGCGCCCGAGCGCGCGCGCGATCAGCTGCTGCGGGTGGGCTGGCCCGCCGAGCGCATCGCCGCGGCGAGCCTCGAGCAGGCCTTCGCCAAGGGCAGCACGGCGATCATCGACGATGCCGCAAAGCTGATCGCGGCGCCCCAGATCGAGGTGGTGATCGACGCGACCGGCGTGCCCGCCGCCGGCATCCGCCATGCGCTGCTCGCGATCGAGCACGGCAAGCACATCGTGATGGTCAACGTCGAGGCCGACGTGCTGGCGGGGCCGCTGTTGGCGGAGCGCGCGGCGCGGGCGGGCGTGGTTTACTCGATGGCCTATGGCGACCAGCCCGCGCTCATTGCGGAGCTCGTGGACTGGGCGCGTGCCGCGGGCTTCGAGGTGGTGGCGGCGGGCAAAGGGACCAAATATCTGCCGATCTACCACGCCTCCACGCCCGAGACGGTCTGGGGCTATTACGGCCTGACGGCGGAGCAGGCGCGCGCCGGCGGCATGAATCCCCAGATGTTCAATTCCTTCCTCGACGGCACCAAGTCCGCGATCGAGATGGCGGCCGTGGCGAACGCGACCGGCCTCGCACCCGCGAAAGGCGGGCTCGCCTTCCCGCCCTGCGGCGTCGACGACCTTCCCCGCCTGCTGCGGCCCGCGAGCGAAGGCGGGCTCCTCAGCCGCAAGGGCCAGGTCGAAGTGATCTCGTCGCTCGAGCGCGACACGAGACCGGTCAGCCGCGACCTTCGCTGGGGCGTCTATGTGGTGTTCGAGGCGCCCAGCGACTACGTCGCGCGCTGCTTTGCCGAGTACGGCATGGTGACCGATCCCAGCGGCCGCTACGCCGCGCTGTTCCGGCCCTATCACCTGATCGGGCTCGAGCTCGGCATCTCCGTGGCCTCGGCGGCACTCCGCCGCGAGCCCACGGGCGCCGCCAACGGCTTCCGCGGCGATGTCGTGGCGACCGCCAAGCGCGACCTCAAGCCCGGCGAGACGCTGGACGGCGAGGGCGGATACATGGTCTGGGGCCGGCTCATGCCGGCCGCGGATTCGCTCGCCGCGGGCGGCCTCCCCATCGGCCTCGCGCACAAACTTGCGCTGACGAAGCCGGTCAAAGCCGGCGAGATCCTGCGCTGGCCCGACGTCGCCGCCGACGAGACCAGCGAGCCCGTCCGCATCCGGCGCGAGATGGAGCGGCTGTTCGCGAGCTCCTCAAGCGCAGTCAAGTCCGCGGCGGAGTAGAACACCATGTTCAAAGGCTCGGCGTCAGCGTTTGTGGTTGGTCTGGGCCTGATCATCGGCCTGGCGTCTCCCGGCGAAGCGCGCGTCGAAGCGTTTCCGCAGGGATTTCACGCACAGCAGATCGCGACCAATGGCACGACCTTATACGTCCGCGTCGGGGGGCACGGTCCTGCGGTCGTGCTGCTGCACGGCTTCGGGGACACCGGCGACATGTGGGCGCCGCTTGCCGCTGCGCTCGTGAAGGATCACACGGTCGTCGTTCCGGATCTGCGTGGCATGGGCCTTTCCGCGCACCCCGACAGTGGCTACACGAAGAAGAACCAGGCCGTCGATATCGCGGGTGTACTGGATACCTTGAGGATCGAGAAGGCCGATCTCGTCACGCACGACATCGGCAACATGGTGGGCTATGCCTTCGCCGCCCAATACCCCGCGCGCGTGACCCGTTGGGTCGCCATGGATGCGCCGCTGCCGGGCATCGGCGACTGGGACACCATCATCCGAGATCCGCGCTTGTGGCATTTCAATTTCCGCGGACCCGACGAGGAGCGTCTGGTCGCCGGCCGCGAGCGCATCTATCTCGACCGTTTCTGGGACGAGCTGTCGGCCAACCCGAAGTCCATCGACACGGCCACGCGCAGTCACTATGCGGCGCTCTATGCAAGGCCGCATGCCATGCACGATGCGTTCGAGCAGTTTGGCGCCTTTACGCAGGACGCAAGCGACAACAAGCAGCTCCTCGCGAAGGGCGGCAAACTGAGCATGCCAATCCTGGCGATCGGAGCGGAGAAGTCCTTCAATACCGCCATGGCGGACGATATCCGCTTCGTCGCCACGAACGTGACCGGAGCCGTGATCCCCAACTCCGGCCATTGGCTGATGGAAGAGCAGCCGGCAGCCACCGTTGCCGCCATCCTGGGTTTTCTCAAATAGGTGAATTGCGCACGCGTGGGCCGCTTCCCACCGCGCGCCCCTTCGGTCACGCCCGCCCGTTCGACAGGCGCGTCCGGCCGCGCCATAGTTCCTCTCTGAAAAGATGAGACGTCGGAGGAATGCGGATGGCAGACGTCAAGGAAACCATGCTGCGCGTCACCGGCTGCGCGGTGAGCGTCAAGCGGGCGGGGCAGGGGTCGCCGCTTCTGTTCCTGCACGGCGGCGGCGGCGCGCCGCGGTGGCTGCCGTTCATGGGCCGGCTTGCGGAGCGCTTCGACGTGATCGTGCCGGAGCATCCGAGCTTCGGGCGCTCGGAGACGCCGGAGTGGCTCGACACCATCGGCGATCTCGCCTTTTTCTATCTCGATTTCATCCGGGAGCTGGGGCTCGCGCGCGTGCATCTCGTGGGCAGCTCCATGGGTGGCTGGATCGCCGCCGAGCTCGCGGTGCGCTCGACCCACGACCTCGCGAGTCTCACTCTGAGCGCGCCGGTCGGCATCCACGTCAAGGGCGTGCAGAAGGCCGACATCTTCCTCTGGTCCCACGAGCAGCTCACGCGCAATCTGTTCGTCGATCCGACTTTCGCCGACGTCATCCTCAACATGCCCGTGAGCGAGGAGGAGCAGGATCAGCGGCTCAAGAACGCACTCGCGGTAGCGAAGCTCGGCTGGCAGCCGCGGCTCTACAATCCGCACCTCGCGAAGTGGCTGCATCGGATCGACGTGCCTACGCTGATCTGCTGGGGCGACAGCGACAAGGTCGTGCCGCCCGCCTACGGACCGGCGTTCCGCGATCTCATCCCGGGATCGCGGCTCGAGGTGTTCGAGCGCTGCGGCCACCTGCCGCATGCCGAGCGCGCCGAGGACTTCGTCCGCACGCTCAGTCGGTTCATCGAGGGAGTTCCGCGATGAAATTCTTCATGATCCACCTGATGCCCTACGCGGACCTCGATCTCTCCTACGATGAGAAATACGATTCCGCCTGGGTCACGCTGCCCAACAGCTATTACGACCCCCAAAAGGGCGCGAAGCTCTACAACCGCTACCTCGACGAGCTCGAATACGCGGACGAGCTCGGCTTCGACGGCATCTGTGTCAACGAGCATCATCAGAACGCCTACGGCCTGATGCCGATCCCCGGCGTAATGGCGGGAGCGCTCGCGCGGCGGACCAAGCAGGCCAAGATCGCGGTGCTCGGCCGCGCGCTGCCCCTGCTCAACAATCCGCTCACGGTCGCCGAGGAGTACGCCATGCTCGACAACATTTCGGGCGGACGGCTGATCGCGGGATTCGTGCGCGGCATCGGCGCGGAGTATCACGCCTGGGGTGCCAATCCGGCGGAATCCCACGACCGTTTTCATGAGGCCCACGACCTGATCGTGCGTGCCTGGACCGAGATCGGGCCGTTCCCGTTCGAGGGCAAGTACTATCACTTCAACTACGTCAACACCTGGCCGCGCACGTTTCAGCAGCCGCATCCGCCGATCTGGATTCCCTCTCAAGGGAGCCGCGAAACCATCGAGTGGGCCTCCCATCCCCAGCGCAAGTACACGTATCTGCAAACCTTCAGCCCAGCCTCGGCGCTCGCGCGCTACATGGCGATGTACAAGGAGGCGGCGGAGAAGCAAGGCTACACCGCGACGGCGGATCAGGTGGGATGGGCGGTGCCGATCTATGTCGGCGAGAGCGACGCGCGCGCCCACGCCGAGGCGAAGCCGCACATCGAGGCCTTCATGAACAAGTTCCTGCGCATGCCGCCGGAGATGCTGCTGCCGCCGGGCTATCTCTCGCTGCAGTCGATGAAGGGCGTGCTCAAGGCAAAAGGCGCCATGCTCGCGGGCTCCCACACCATCGACGGCCTCTTGGACAAAGGCATGTTCATCTGCGGCGGTGCCGAGACCGTGCGCCAGAAGCTCACCGAATACCAGAAGCAGATCGGCTTCGGCAAACTCCTGCCGCTGCTGCAATTCGCGACATTGCCGCACGATCTCACGAAAGCGAGCATGGAGAGGTTCGCCAAGAAGGTGATCCCGGCGTTTCGCGGAGCGGCGTGAGGATCCCATGGACCTGACCGAGCTTGCGAGCCTGCGCCAGTTCATCGGCCGGACCGAGACCGTTTCCGACGTGCTGACGCCGGTGCCGCCGACGCTGCTCGCGGCCACGATCGATCGCGACGATCCCCCGTACAAGGCGGGCGACGAGCTGCCGCCCAATTGGCACAGGCTTTATTTCCTGCGGGCGGTGCGGCCGGCCGAGGTCGGGCCCGACGGCCATTTCGCGCGCGGGCGGTTCCTGCCGCCGGTGCCGCTGCCGCGCCGGATGTTCGCGGGCGGCCGGCTCAAATTCCTGCGGCCGCTGCGCATCGGCGACAGCGTGACGCGCGTCTCGGAGATCCTTGGCGTCGAGGGCAAGCAGGGCCGCAGCGGCGACCTCGTCTTCGTCACCGTCCGCCTGCGCTTCTACCTGGGCGCCGAGGTGGCGCTCGAGGAGACCCAGGACCTCGTCTACCGCGGGTCGGGCGGCGGCGATGCCGCGCCGGAGCCGGTCGAGCCCGCACCCTGGGAGCGTACGGTCAATCCCGACCCCGTGATGCTGTTCCGCTATTCCGCGCTGACCTTCAACGGCCATCGCATCCACTACGACTATCCCTACGCGACGCAGGAGGAGGGCTATCCCGGGCTCATCGTACACGGTCCGCTGATCGCGACCGTGCTGCTCGATCTTCTGCGGCGCGAGGGACCTCAGGCGCGCGTCACGGAATTCTCTTTCCGCGCCAAGCGTCCGCTGTTCTCGCCGAATCCCTTCAGCGTGCGCGGCTGGCCCGCGGCGGACGGGCGCGGCGTGCGCCTCATCGCGGTCAATCCCGAGGGCTCCGCGGCGATGGTGGCGGAGGCGGTGCTCGCGCCATGACCGGCGTGCTCGCGGGCTTGCGCGTGGTCGAGAGCGCCGCTTTCGTGGCGGCGCCTTCGGCGGGCATGACGCTCGCTCAGCTCGGCGCCGACGTGATCCGCATCGATCCGCTCGCGGGCGGGCTCGACGCTCATCGCTGGCCCGTCACCAAGGACGGCAAGAGCCTCTATTGGGTCGGGCTCAACAAGGGCAAGCGCTCGATCCGGATCGACATCGCCAAGCCCGAGGGCCGCGAGCTCGCGATGGCGCTGATCGCCGCGCCCGGCGAGAATGCCGGTCTCTGCCTCACCAATTTCCCCGCCACCGGCTGGCTCGACTTCGCCGGCCTCAAACGTCGCCGCCACGACCTCGTGATGGTGAGCATCGTCGGCGATTCCATGGGGCGCACCGCGCTCGACTACACCGTGAATGCCGCCGCCGGGTTCACCTTCGTCACCGGCCCCACCGACGTTGCTGGCCCCGTCAACAACGTGGTGCCGGCCTGGGACTTGGTGACCGGCCAGAGCGCCGCGCTGGGCCTGATCGCCGCCGAGCGGCACCGCCGCCTTACCGGCGAGGGTCAGCTCGTGCGCATCGCGCTCGCCGACGTCGCCTTCGCGACCGCGGGCGCGCTCGGCTACATCGCCGATGTCGAGATCAACGATGCCCATCGACCGCACTACGGCAATGACGTCTTCGGCGCCTATGGCCGCGACTTCGCCACGAAAGATGGCCGGCGCTTGATGGTGGTTGCGATCACCCGCGGCCAATGGGAGGCGCTCAAGAAAGCGACCGGCCTCAGCGAGAAATTCGATCTCGCGGCCCGCGCGCTCGATCTCGATTTCACCCGCGAGGGCGACCGCTACGAGGGCCGCGCCGCCATCACGGCGATCCTGGAGCGCTGGTTCGCCGCGCGCGGGTTCACCGAGGCCGCGGCGGCGCTGGAGAGCGCCGGCGTGTGCTGGGGTCCCTATCAGACCTTCCAGCAGATGGTGCGCGAGGATCCGCGGGTCTCGCCGGCCAATCCGATATTCCAGAGGATCGCGCAACCCGGCATCGGCCGCTATCTCGCCGCCGGCAATCCGCTCGACTTCGGCGCGGCGCCGCGCGGCGCCGTGCTGCGCGCGCCCGTTCTGGGCGAGCACACCGACGAGGTCCTGCTCGGCGTGCTGAAGCTGAGCGAGCGCGAGCTGGGCGCGCTCCACGATAAAGGTCTGGTGGCGGGCGCGGTTGCCAGCGACCGCACCGCCTGACTCGGGCCGCCACATCTCGTCTGGTTGAGATCTGGCAAAGGCGGGCTTATCTGCGGTTGCTCGTCATGAATCAGCGACCCGCTTATCTCATCGCCTATGACACTAGTTTTGCACGCCCCTCATCACGACATTGCATCAGCGATATGCGACCCGTGAGAGGACAGCAGCAGGAGATCGCCGCCATGCGTGATCGGAGCAATCGGATGTCGAAGACGGGTCATCGCACGAATAGACATATCGCGGAGAAAGCCGCACGCGCGCCGGTTTCTGCGCGTCGGACGGCCGAACACGGCGCGCAGTGGGCCCGGCAGGAGAGGCTGCTCGACGACGCGCTGGAGCAGACGTTCCCGGCCAGCGATCCGCTCTCCTCGCTGCGAACCACGCGGTAAGACGGTGCACTCGTTGAGAGGCTGAGCACATGGACCTGCAGCTGAAGGGCAAACTCGCGCTGGTCACCGGCAGTACGGCCGGCATCGGTCTGGCGATCGCAACCCAGTTAGCGCGGGAAGGCGCTCGCGTCATCGTCAACGGGCGCTCGCAGTCGTCCGTGAACGACGTGGTGGCGCGGTTGAGATCGGCGTCGGTCGGTGACGTCCTGGGCTTTGCCGGCGATCTCGGCACGGCGGCTTCGGCCGACGCCGTCGCCCGGGCGCATCCCGGCGTCGAGATCCTCGTCAACAATCTCGGCATCTTCGAGCCGAAGCCCTTCGAGGAGATCCCCGATGCCGACTGGCTGAGGTTCTTCGAGGTCAATGTGCTCAGCGGGATTCGCCTCGCCCGGCTCTACTTGCCCGCGATGAAACGCGCCAACTGGGGCCGAATCATCTTCATCTCCAGCGAGAGCGCGGTGCAGATTCCGGCGGAGATGATCCACTACGGTATGACGAAGACCGCGCAGCTCGCGATCTCGCGTGGCCTGGCCGAGGCGGTCGCCGGCATCGGCATCACCGTCAACAGCGTTCTGCCCGGTCCGACGAAATCGCGCGGGGTCGGAGACTTCGTCGAGAGCCTCGCGAAGACCGGCGGCAAGTCGTTCGCCGAGATCGAGAAGGAATTCTTCGAGACGGTTCGCCCGACCTCGCTCATCAAGCGATTTGCCTCGCCCGAGGAGGTCGCTTCGCTCGTCGCTTACATCGCCAGCCCCCTCGCGTCGGCGACCACCGGAGCCGCCTTGCGGGTGGATGGCGGCGTCATAAAGAGCGCGTTCTAGTGTCCCGACCCTGGAATTCGTAAGGCGAATTTCAGGGATAAGCGGGCCACTAACTTATTGAACCTAGTGTGATTCAGAGTCCGCAGTTCGCTTGCGAACTTAGGAATCATCACACCAAGGCGCGCTCCGCCGATCTCACTCAAGGCGCGCGGTTTCAGAGGAAGCCGATGGAGATCCAGGGGATCAGGGCGACGATAGCGAGCGCGACCAGGAGTGCGCCGAGATAGGGCCAGATGCGGACCATGGCGGCATCCGGCGGGACGCGGCCGATGGCGCAGGCAGCATAGAATCCGACGCCGAAGGGCGGCGCGAACAAGCCGATCCCCATGGCGAGGATCACCACCATCGCGTAGTGCACCTCGTGGACGCCGACGGCCCGGGCGATGGGGAACAGCAGAGGGCCGAACAGCACGATCGCGGGGATGCCCTCGAGGACGCTGCCGAGCACGATGAATGCCACGACGGAAATGCCGAGAAAGCCGAGCTGGCCTCCGGGCATTCCCGCCATGGTGGCGGCGAGCGCCCGGGAGAAGCCCGACTGGGTCAGCGCCCAGGCCATCGCCGTGGCGGTGCCGATGATGAGCAGGATCGCGCCGGAAAGCGCCGCGGTTTCCACCAGGATCGGATAAAGCCTCCGCCACTCGACCGGACCGTAGATGAAGCGATAGATGACGGCGCCCACCGCGATCGTATAGGCGATGCCGACGGTCGAGACCTCGGTCGCGGTGGCAACGCCCTCCGCCACCACGAGCCGGATCAGGACGGGCAGGGCGAGCGCGGGGACGGCGATCAGGAAACGCCAGCCGATCTCGCGAAGCGAGGCGCGCCGCACCTGGCTCAGATCGTCGTCGCGCGAGCGGAAACCCGCGACGATCACCAACGCGAGCGCGCCCACCGCGGCGGGCAGCAGTCCGCCGGTGAAGAGTGCCGCGATCGAGACGCCGGTCACCGAGCCGATGGTGATCAGGACGAGGCTCGGCGGAATCGTCTCGGCCATGGCGCCGGAGGAGGCCAGCAGCGCCACCAGCTCGCCCGGCGTGGCGCCGCGCCGCTGCATTTCCGGGAACAGCACCGGCGCCACCGCCGCCATATCCGCGGCCTTCGAGCCCGAGATGCCCGACACCAGGTACATGGCCCCCAGCAGCACATAGGCGAGCCCACCCCGGACATGACCGATCAGCGCGGCGATGCAATCCACCAGCACCCGCGCCACGCGGGTCATCTCGATGAGCAATCCCAGAAAGACGAAGAGCGGAACCGCCAGCAGCACCAGCGCCGACATGCCCTCGTCCATGCGGCTTACAACGATGGTGAGTGGCGCGCGGGTGACGAGTGCCAGATAGGAGAGCGTGGAGACGCCGAAGGCGAACGCGATCGGCACGCCCATCAGCACGCAGGCGCCCACCAGGAGGACGAAGAACACCACGAGATTGCCGTTCCCGAGGCCGAGCAGGTACGGCCGCGCGAGCCAGAGCGCCGCGGCGGTCGCCGCGACGATGACGAGTGCCGCCGCCGCCTCGCCCAGGGTCGAGCGCTCGATCAGCTTCGCGAGCGCGATCACGATCATCAAGAGCGCGCCGACGCCGATGGCGGCGACCCGCAAACCGTCATGGATCTCCAGCGCCGGCGTGGTGATCGGCCACTGGATGTCGAAATAGGCCTTGGCCGGCAGGATGATCTCAAGGACGAACACCGCGACGATCAGCGCCGCCACGGTCTCGCAGCCGTTTCGCCAGCGCTTCGGCAGGCGCGCCGCCACCGTGGTGAGGCGCATGTGCTCGTCGCGCCGAAGCGCGATCACCGCCCCCAGCATGGCAAGCCAGAGGAACAGGATCGAGGCGAGCTCGTCCGACCAGGTCAGCGGCCGGCTGAACACATAGCGCGAGACCACCCCGGCGAGCAGCACCGCGACCTCGACCGCCACCAGCGCCGCCGCCGGAATCTCGGTCGCGAGCGCGAGCGCCCGGTCGAGGCGCTCGAAGCGCATGCCGCGCGTCCTTTGCCTGCGGTCTTAGGCGAGGCTTCCCGCGTATTTCTCCAGGAGCGCCCAGGCCGCCTCGCCGTATTTGCCCTTCCACTCCGCGTAGAAGCCGGCCTTGCGCAGGGCCGCGCGGAATGGCTCCGTCTCGGGCGCGTTGAACGCCAGGCCCTTGGCCTTGAGGCTGTCCGCGAGGGAGGCGTTGAGTGTCGCCACGTCGGCGCGCTCGTTGACCGCGGCCTCGTTGAAGTTGCGCGCGACGATCTCTTGCAGATCCGCTGGCAGCTTCGCCCACGACGCGGCATTCGCCAGCATCCAGAACCCGTCCCACATGTGGTTGGTGGTGGAGCAGTATTTCTGCACCTCGTAGAGCTTCGCGGTATCGATGACCGCGAGCGGGTTCTCCTGGCCCTGGACGATGTGGGTCTGCAGCGCGGAGTAGACCTCGCTGAAGTTGATGCTGGCGGGCGAGGCCTCGAATGCCTTGAACATCGAGGTCCAAAGCGGGCTCACGGGCACGCGGATCTTGAAGCCCTTGAGA
>DASZHJ010000182.1:0-2112 GCA_035938015.1 Allostellaceae bacterium | reverse complement strand
AGAGCGATGCCCTGCCGACCACGGTGTTGATCGACCGCCGGGGCCGGGAGGTTGGGCGGCTCCTGGGCGCAGCCTCCTGGGATAGTGTGGCGGCGCGCCGTCTCATCGACCGACTGCTCTCGCCGAACCCGCAAGATACGTGGAGCGCAGAGCGCTAGTCAGGCGGCGCCCGGCGCGAGCACGCTCTTCAAGAACTCGCCGCCTTTGGCCAGCTCCATTTCGTCGATGCTATGCCCGAGCCCCGGCCGGCTCACCGTCTTCACGGGTATACCGAGTGCCTTGAGCGACGTCTCCGCCAGTGCCAGGGACTCAAAGGGCACCATCTCGTCGGCGGTGCCGTGCATCAATAGGACCGGCGGCTTCGAGCGCAGCTCCTCGGCAAGCGTCTCCGCGCCGAGGAGCCGGCCGGAATATCCGACGATGCCCGCCACCGGCGCCGCGCGCCTCAAGCCGACATGGAGCGACATCATGGTGCCCTGGGAGAAGCCCACCAAAGCGAGGCGGCTCTCGTCCAGGCCGCGCGCCGCCAGCGCCTCGTCGAGGAAGGCATCGAGGAAGGGCGCCGCAGCGCGCACGCCCGCAAGCACCGCGGCGGGGCTGCGCTCTTGGAAACTGAACCACTGGTAGCCGGAAGGCGCCATGTCGCAGGGAAAGGGCGCGTGCGGCGACAGGAACTCGGTCTGCGGCAGCGACGGCGCCCAATAGGGCGCCAGCGAGATGAGGTCGTTGCCGTCCGCGCCAAGGCCATGCAGCAGCACCACCAGCGATTTGGGCTTGCCGCCCGCGCGCGGTGGCCGGCTCGGGCCCTCCAAAGTGAGACGCATGAGGTTTCTCCCGTTGAGCGGCGAGACTTAGACGAGGGCGCCGCCGATGTCACGCGCGGGATCAGCCTGCTAGTCTCGCGCCAGCATGGTTGCCTCCATCGTCACCCGGTTTGCGCCGAGCCCGACCGGGCTGCTGCACCTCGGCCATGCCCATGCCGCGCTCTTCGCCTGGATCTGCGCGCGCGGCGCAGGTGGGCGATTTCTGCTGCGCATCGAAGATATCGACCGCGGCCGGTGCCGGCCGGAATTCATCAGCGCGATCCAGGAGGATCTCGCCTGGCTCGGCCTCGATTGGGATGGATCCGTGCGCCGACAATCGCAGCACTTCGACGATTACCGCCGCGCACTGGAGCGGATCGACGCCGCGGGGCTGCTGTATCCCTGCTTCTGCACGCGCGCCGCGATCCAAGCGGAGATCGCGCGCTCGGGCGCAGCGCCCCATGGCAGCGAAGGCCCGCTCTATCCCGGCACGTGCCGGTCGCTCACCGCCGTGGAGAGGGAGGCACGCATCGCCGCCGGCGAGACCTACGCGCTTCGCTTGGATGTCGCACAAGCATCGGCGCGTGTGGGACCGCTCGTCTGGGAGGACTCGGAAGCCGGTCGCATCGCCGCCGACCCGCTCAGCCACGGCGACGTCGTACTCGCGCGCAAGGACACGCCCGCGAGCTATCACCTCGCCGTCACCGTTGACGATGCGATCCAGGGCGTGACCTTAGTGACGCGCGGGCGGGACCTCTTCGGTGCGACCCACGTACATCGGCTGCTGCAGGCGTTGTTGGATCTGCCGTCCCCCCGGTATTGGCACCATCGCCTACTCACCGACGCCGGCGGCAGGCGCCTGGCCAAACGCGATCGCTCGCTTACGTTGCGGGCACTACGCGAAGCTGGGAAGACGCCAGCCGAGCTGCGAGAGCTGGCGGGGGTTTAGCGTTGCCGCTAGGCGCCGCCTGCGCGCAAGCCCGCTACCAGTGCCAGGTACTCCGGATCCTCGGGCGTCAGCAGTCCCTGGCGCAGCGCGAAATCCATTAGGATGAGGTTGACGTTGAATTTGAAATCATCGGTGTCACGGACGCGCGCCAGCGCCTCGCGCGCTTCCATGAGCATGAACTCGACGATCTCGCCGTCGGTGTTGCGCGGCTCGAAATCGTCGGGCGTTTCCAGGTCGTAGACGAAGAGCACGTCATCGCGCAGACCCTGCGGCACCTCCATCTTATAGGTGACGGCGCTGGCTGCATGGGCCTTCGCGATGAGCGAGGCTGGAACCGAAGCCTCCTCGCCGGCCTCTTTG
>DASZHJ010000181.1:0-1857 GCA_035938015.1 Allostellaceae bacterium | reverse complement strand
CTTGCGGACATGAACCGTGCAGTTCATCGGCTCCATGGTCGCGTGCGCCAGGAACGGCACCTCGTAGCTGGCCTCGACCTTCGTGACCGCGCCCGCGAGCGCCGCGTCGGCATCGCCGATGGTCTGCGCGACCGCGCCCGGATCGAGCGTCGCCTTTTCGAGCTCCGCCGCGATCTCGCGCGTGTCGAGCTTGGCATGGGGGCCGTCGTCCCATTCGATCGTAAGGGCCGCCAGCCCTTTCTTCGCGGCTCCCATATGATCGGCCACCACCGCAACGGCGTCGTCGAGCCGGACGATCTGGCGCACGCCCTTGACAGCCTTGGCGGCGCTATCGTCCACGCTCTTCACGCGACCGCCGAAGACCGGCGATTGCGCGAGCGTCGCGATCTTGACGCCGGGCGGCCGCGCGTCGATGCCGTAGACGGCGGTGCCGTTGACCTTCGCCGGCGTGTCCAGACGCTTCGCCGGAGTGCCGATGAGCGTGAAGTCCTCCGATCGTTTGAGCGCGACCGTTTCGGGGACGGGCATGTGGGCGGCGTCCGCGGTGAGCTCGCCGTATTTGAGGCGCTTCCCCGTGGGCGCGTGCAGCACCTCGCCGCTTTGCGCATGGCAGGACGCGGGATCGACAGTCCAGCGCTGGGCCGCCGCCGCCACCAGCATGGTTCTCGCGACCGCGCCGGCTTGGCGCATCGGCGTCCAGAACGCCCGTATCGAGGTCGAGCCGCCGGTGCCCTGCACGCCGCCCAGCAAGGGATTTCCGTAGAGCTTCTCGTTGGGCGGCGCATGCTCCAGCCGCACCTGCTTGAGGTCGACCTCCAGCTCCTCGGCGATCAGCATGGATATCGAGGTATAGGTGCCCTGGCCCATCTCGACCTGAGGCATGGTCAGGACGATCTGCCCGTCGCCCTCGATGCGGATGAAGGCGTTGGGCGCGAAGCCGCCGGCTTCACCCGCCTCGGCCGCGCGCTCCGCGAACGGCAGGCTCAGGCTCAGCATCAAGCCGCCGCCCGCGGCCGCGCCGGCCTGCAGGAAGCGGCGCCGAGAGAACCCGTGCGCCGATGGCGCGGGACCGGGGTCTGCAGATCCGGCAGCGATGCGATCAAGGATCATTGTGCGCCCCCCTGCCCGCCCGCGGCCTGCTTGATCGCCTCGCGAATGCGGATGTAGGTGCCGCAGCGGCAGATGTTGCCGGACATGGCGTCGTCGATATCGGCATCGCTCGGATGCGGGTTGCTGGCCAGCAGCGCCGAGGCGGACATGATCTGGCCCGACTGGCAATAGCCGCATTGAACGACCTCGCGGGCGAGCCAGGCCTGCTGGATCTTCGCGCCTGCCGGCGTCGCGCCGACCGCCTCGATCGTGGTGATCTCGGAGCTGCCGATGCTGTCGACCGACGTGATGCAGGAGCGCGTCGCGACGCCGTCGACATGCACGGTGCAGGCGCCGCAAAGCGCCATGCCACAGCCGAACTTCGTGCCGGTCATGCCCAGCACGTCGCGCAACACCCACAAAAGCGGCGTATCGTCGTCGACGTCGACCGCTCGATCGACGCCGTTGACCTTGATCGTGATGGCCATCGCTGCCCTCCCGGCTCGTCGCGTGGGGCCCCTAATAAGAAGTGAGGTAGAGGGAGAGCTGGGCTTGCACACCCTTGGCTCAAATGTCATATATGCGGCGTTTTCGGACATTGGGCGAGGTGGCGCGTGCAGCGCATCGGTTTCGTGGTCTCTCCGGGCTTTCGGGTGATGAGCTTCGCCGTGGCCTCCGTGTTCGAGTTCGCGAACCTGGAGAGGGACGAGCCCGTCTATGACGTGCGCCTGCTCTCGGAGACCGGCGGTCTCGTGCGCAGCTCGATCG
>DASZHJ010000180.1:0-6145 GCA_035938015.1 Allostellaceae bacterium | reverse complement strand
AAGGCGGCGTGCGAGCTCGCGAAGCTGGAGATCGCCGCCGCCAGATGCAGCGGCAGAGGCCGAGGTCCGAGGCGCGGCGGCTGAAGCGTGGCCATTACGAGGGGGCGTGGTCCCGGCGGTGGGCGGCCAAGTCACCGACGGGAACGGAAACGCCGCCAGCACCCGCGCCAAACCCTCGGCGAGCTCCGGGTGCGCGGCGAGCGCGATCAGCTGATCCTGCCACAGGTCCACATAGCGCTTGGCCAGGGCGGAGAGGTCGGGCGGGTCCGCCATGAGGCCGGAGTATATCGGCCGTCCGTGACGGTTTCCAGGCGCGGACCCGGGAGCAGCCCCCATCCCTTGCGGGACGAGTGTCCAAATGCTGATATGCTGCCCTATATTCGAGCACAGCGGAAATCGCCCCATGTCAGACGAGCAAAGCGGAGCCGGAGCCGAGGCGGAGGACGCGGGGGCTAAACTCGCGCCGGTCGTCATCAAGAAATACGCGAACCGTCGGCTCTACAACACGTCGACGAGCAGCTACGTCACGCTCGACGATCTGAGCCGGATGGTGAAGGCAGGCCGGGAATTCGTGGTGTTCGACGCCAAGAGCGGCGACGAGATCACCCGCGCGGTGCTGACGCAGATCATCGTGGAGGAGGAGCAGAAAGGGCAGAACCTGCTGCCGATCGGTTTCCTGCGCCAGCTGATCAGCCTCTACGGCGACAGCATGCAATGGCTGGTGCCGCGCTACCTCGAACAGGCGATGGCGGCCTTCGCGCTCAATCAAGAGCAGATGCGCAAGAGCCTGCAGCAGACCTTCGGCGGCATCTTTCCGTTCGGCAAACTCGAGGAGATGGGCAAGCAGAACCTGGCGCTCTTTGAGCAGACCATGAAGATGTTTTCGCCCTTTACGGCGCCGGGAACGACGCCGCCGACGCCCGGCAACAAACCCGAGGCCGAGGGCGACATCAAGGAGCTCAACGACCGCATCAACACCCTGCAGAAGCAGGTCGAGGAGCTCACGAAGAACCGGAAGGGATAGGGGAACCGGCTTCGCGCCGGCCCAGCCTTTCGAGCCTCAGCGTCAGGACGCAGCGACGCGTAAGACGGGCGCGGGGACCGGCACCGGCCTCTGCAGGGCGCGCCAGGGTTGCTCGAGCGTCGGACGCCCGAAATGATAACCCTGCAGGAAGCGCACCCCCTCTTGCCGCAGGATCGCGGCATCGCGCGCCGACTCCACGCATTCCGCCACCGTGATCAGGCCAAAGGCGTCCGCCAATCCGACCAGGTGTCGCAGGAAGACCTGGTTCTCGTAGCTCTCGGCGAGGTTGCGCACGAACGAGCCGTCGATCTTCACGATGTCGACGTCGAGCGCCTGCATGTAGCGGAAGGAGGTAAAGCCCGCGCCGAAATCGTCCAATGCGACCCGGCAGCCGAGCTCGCGCAGGGTGCCGACGAAGCGCGCCGATTCTTGAATGTCGTGCAGCGCCGCCGTCTCGGTGATCTCGACGATGAGCTGGCGAGCGACATCCGGCCGGTCCCGCAGGAGCGACACGAGAAGCCGGAGCCAGGCATGATCGTTCGCCGTCAAGCCCGAGATGTTGAAGGCGAGCGAGCATTCGGGATGCTGGCTCACCTCGCTCACCGCGCGCTCCAGCACATAGCGGTCGAGCAACCGGATGAAGCCCAGCTGCTCGATCACCGGAACGAAGGCAGCCGCCGGGACGATGCTGCCGTCTTCGGCGATCATGCGCAGCAGGCACTCGTGGTAGGCGACCGCGCCGGACTCGCTGTTGACGACCGGCTGGTAGGCGAACACCAGCCGATCTTCCTTGAGCGCGCGCTGAACCCGCTCGCCGAGCGCGATGTCGGTGCGGTGCTGGCGCTGCTGGGCTTCGGCAAGACGATAGGGCACGAAGCAGTCGCGGCCGGCGCGCTTGGCCTCGGCGAGCGCGGTCTCCGCCCGCGTCATGACATCGACGCCGGTCTTTCCTTGCCCGGGAAAGCACACGGCTCCGATCGAGACGGTGGCATAAATCGGGCCCGCGGACGTCGTGATCTGCGCCTGGCCGATCCACGCCAAGATCTTTTCCGCGACCGTCGACACATTCTCCGCCGGGCAATTGGTCAGTACGACACCGAAGCGGTCGCCGCCCACTCGCCCGATGACATCGCTGTCACGGAACTGCCGGTCGAGGCGTTGGCCGATCTCGATGATCACCTGATCGGCGGTCTCGTAGCCGAAGGCGTCGTTGATGGTCCCCAGCTTGTCGATACCGATGGCGAGATAGGCTCCCGGCACGCCCGAGCGCAGGCTCGAGGACACGGCCTGGCTCAACGCCTCGCGCAAGCGCGTGCGATTGAAATGCCCGGTGAGCTCGTCGTAATTGGCGAGCCGTTCCAGCCGCTGCTCCTCTACCTTGCGGTCGGTGACCAGGCGGAGCACGCCCATCAGGCGGCGCGGCGCGCCGGCGGCATCGAGCTCGGCTCGGCCGCGATCCTGGACCCAGATCGTGGCACCCTGGTCGTCGTGCAGCCGATATTCGCACTCGAAGAACTCGCCACGCGAGGCGGAAGCCGCGAGACGGCTCTTTCTCAGCGGGCGGTCCTCAGGATGGATCCGGTCGGCAAAACTCTTGCCCGTGACGATGGCGGCGACATTGGATGCGCCAAGCCGCGCCAGGATGGCGCCGTGCCATTCCAACCGGTCGCTCGCGAGATCCCAGACATAGGCGAGGTCGCCCGCGGCCTCGAGAGCGCAGTGCAATTGCCTCAGCGTCGATTGGGCGTCCGAGGTCATGTTTCCGCTGCGCTCGTCATGACAAAAAGGGTCGAATCACGCGTGAAGCGAGGCTGCCCGCGCCATCAAACTAGCCGCTTACAGCTTTAGGAAGACTTAAGGGTCTACCGAAAAGTCACGGTATTTCAAGCTACTGGCAGCGGTCGACGCGCGACTTCAACCAATTCGCGCAAGCCGCGATGGGCACGGCGAAAATCGCGCCCGGTTTACCATCTGTTGACCCTGTCGCGCTCAGGCGGGGGTGTGGGCCTTGAGGAAACGCAGGACCGCCTGATTGAAGTCGCGCGGCATCACTTGGGTGAAGCAGTGGCCGCCCTGGGGAAAGATCTTCACCTCGGCACCCGGAATAAGACGTGCCAACTCCTCGGCGAAATAGTGCGGGGTGATAACGTCATCTTGCGCACCGACGATCAGCGCGGGCGTGGTAATGCGGGAGAGCTCGGCGGTGCGGTCGAAGGCCAGGATCGCGTCGATGCGGCTGATGACGATCTCGGGAGGAGAGAAGGTCGAAAGGTTCTGCGCCTCCCATTGGCGCAGCTTCTCGTTGTTCTGCGCGATCCAGTAGGGCGGATAGAGGAAGAGCGTGGCCGCCTGCAGATAGGCCGCGGGCCCGAGCCGGCTCAGCAGCTCCTTTCGCAGGGTGAAGAGCCGGCGGAAATAGGCGTCGGCCTTGGTCCAGCTGGCGGAAATCACCACGCTCGCAAGCCGCCGGGGATGCTCGATTGCGAGGATCTGAGCGATGGCGCCGCCGGTCGAATGGCCTACGACGTGAGCCTTCTCGATCTCAAGCGTGTCCATCAGGGCGACCACGTCGGCCGCCAGCCGCTCGACCGTATAGGATATCCGGCTGTGATCGCTCTGGCCGACGCCCCGATGGTCGAACACCACAGCCTCGAACTCGCGGGAGACGGCGGGAAGCTGCTCTCGCCAGAACGCCGCCTGGCCGGTCAAGCCGCTGACGAAGACGACCGGAAACCCGCCGCCATGCCGCTCGTAATAGAGGTGGCAGTCGCCGATCGAGATGCGCGGCATGGGCTTGAGCTGTCTCCTATCGATGGGCTCGCACGGCTTGCGTCTCGACTTTTGCCACTCCGCGTCGTTATCACCCGGCCGCACGCCCTGTCAAACCCCGGCAGCGGGCGCCAGCCATGCCGCTACCGCATCGGGACCACGACGGTTGAAAATCCTCCCCGTCGGCCTAAATCCCCGTTGAGCCGGACGCACCGGCGAAGAGCGGCGGGTCGGGCGCCGCGCTCTGTCGACCTCCAATGCGGGGTGTGTGCTCGGATGGTGCTGGCTGGCGTGGGGCTTTCGGGCAGGCGGCCTGCCGCTCCAGTGCCGATTTTCTTCCCAGTAAGGAGCCAGTGATTCGCCCATGACTCAAATGACCACGCGCGTCCAAGACATCGACCGCCATGTCGGCGCCCGCATCCGCGAGTCGCGGATCATGCTTGGGCTCACCCAGCAGCAGCTTGCCGACCTGATCGGCGTCACCTATCAGCAGGCCCACAAGTACGAGCGGGGCATCAACCGCGTTTCGGCCGGGCGCCTGTTCCAGATCGCCCGGGCACTGGGCGTCCCCGTCGGTACGTTCTTCGAGGGGATCGAGGGACCGCAGAGCAAGGTTCAGAGCGCCCGCGAGCGCATGTGCCTCGAGCTCGCAAAGAACTTCTCTCAGATCCCGAACGAGCGCTACCAAGAGGCCCTCAGCCAGCTTGCCCGCGCACTCGCGACGGAGCACTGAGTCGAGCCGAGCAGATCCGGGATCTCGACGCCGGGCACCGGCGCGAGGCCGGTGCTGCGCCCTTAAGCCGCGTCGGAGATGCTTGCGGCCAGCCGACCTGCTGTTAGAATCCACGTTCTTATTGTGTTAATTGCCTAGATCGCCCGTCGTCGTCCGCCGCTCGTGAGGGAGGGCGGCCAGGCGGCGCCGATCCGGTCGAGCGATCGAGGACGTTGCTTCGGTGGTCTTTCCCCGCTTGAGCAGAGCTGCAAGAGCGCCCGAGTGCTGACCGCGCTGGCGGCCGGGCTTGGGCTTTACACCGTGGCGGCCCTTACCGGGCTGGGCGGAAGGCGCATGCTGGCCGCGGTTTATGCCACGGCCGCGATCGCGGCCGGGGTGATCGCGCTGGCGGCACTTTGGACCTTGATCGAGGCAGCGGCACCGGTCAGCGCTGTGCTGCCCGTGGGCCTACCTTGGCTCGGTGCGCATTTCCGGGTCGACGCGCTCTCCGCGTTCTTCCTGCTGGTCGTCAACGGCGCGGCGGTGCTGATCAGCATCTACGCGCTCGAGTACGCCGCGCACGACGACGAGCCCGGCCGCGTCCTGCCGTTCTATCCGCTCTTCCTCTCCGCCATGAATCTGGTGCTGGTGGCGGACGACGCCTTCGTCTTCCTGGTGAGCTGGGAGCTGATGTCGCTGGCCTCGTGGCTCCTGGTGCTGTCGACGCACCGCCAGCCCGAGACCCAGCCCGCGGCCTTCTTGTACCTCGTGATGGCGAGCTTCGGGACGGGGGCGTTGCTGCTGGGATTCGGCCTGCTCTCGGGCGGGGTCGGGTCCTACGCCTTCGAGGCGCTGCGCGGCGCGGCGCTCGACCCGACCAGGGCCGCGATCCTGTTCGGCCTCGCCGTGGTCGGTGCCGGATCGAAGGCAGGGCTAGTGCCGCTCCACGTCTGGCTGCCGCCAGCGCATTCCGCCGCACCGAGCCACGTCTCGGCACTGATGAGCGGCATTATGACCAAGGTCGCGCTCTACGGGCTCGTGCGCATCCTCTTCGACCTGATGGGAACGCCGCCCTGGTGGTGGGGCGTGGTCGTGCTGGTCGTGGGCGGCATCACGGCGTTGATGGGCGTCCTCTACGCCGTGATGCAGCACGATCTGAAGCGCCTGCTCGCCTATCACACCGTGGAGAACATCGGCATCATCGTAATCGGCTTGGGGCTCGCCTTGGCCTTCCGCGCGAACCATCTGGACGCCTTGGCCGGCTTGGCGCTGGTGGCGGCGCTGCTTCACGTGTTCAACCACGCCATGTTCAAGAGCCTGCTGTTCCTGGGCTCGGGCGCAGTGCTGGTGGCGACCGGCGAGCGCGACATGGAGCATCTGGGTGGGCTCATCCACAGGATGCCGCGCACGGCCTTCGTATTCCTGATCGGATCCGTGGCGATCTCGGCGCTGCCTCCGTTCAACGGCTTCGTCTCGGAGTGGTTGACCTTCCAGGCGATCCTCGACGGCTCGCTATTGCCGCAATGGCTGCTCAAATTCGCCGTGCCCCTGGTGGGCGCCATGCTGGCGCTCTCGGCGGCGCTCGCCGCGGTGTGCTTCGTCAAGGCCTTCGGCGTGGTGTTCCTGGGGCGGCCGCGCAC
>DASZHJ010000179.1:0-5758 GCA_035938015.1 Allostellaceae bacterium | reverse complement strand
GGCGAGCCGGTCGCCGTCGGTCTCGATGGCGATCCGGATACGGTCGGCGATCCCTTGATCGGTGGTCATGTCGAGCAGAATGCCGCCGGTATCGCGCACGAGACCATAGGACCAGTTGGCGATCACCAGCGCGCCCACGATCCCCATCATCGGATCCATCCAGACCCAGCCGAAGAACCGGCCCGTCGTCAGGCCGATGATTGCCAGCACGGACACCGCGGCATCCGCGGCGACGTGTAGGAAGGCGGCGCGCATGTTGTTGTCCCGGCCGGCCGTGCCGTGCGCAGCGTGCTCATCGTGCTCGTGCTCCGTGAATGCCGTTTCGTGGCTCCAAGCACGATCGCCGTTGGCCACCCGGAGGACAGCCTTGAACTCGTGCGGTTCCGGGATCTCCTCGAGGGATTCGAGATAGTCGCCGCGGTCTGCGAAAGCGAAGAGCTGCCGCTGACCGGCTGGCCTGACGGTCTCGATTGTAATGGGGCTAGAGGTCGAATCGGGACCCCGTGTGCCACTCTCCTCGAAGCGGAGCCGGAACCGGGGTGGCACGCCGTCCTCGAAAACCTCGAGCCGGAGCCGGCCGAAAGGCGTCTCGATGCCCTGGATCTCTGCCTCGTGCGCATGGCCGTGACCGCCGTGGCTGTGGCCGCGGCTATGACCGTGAACGTGGCCGTGATGATCGCCGCCGCTCAGGAGCCAGGCACTGGCGATGTTCACCAAGAGGCCGAGCACCGCGATCGGAATCGCCTGGTCGAAATCGATGTGGATCGGGGCAAAGAGCCGCGATACCGCCTCATATCCGATCAGCAGCGCGATCATCGCCAGGATTATGGCGCTGGTGAACCCCGCGAGGTCGCCGAACTTGCCCGTGCCGAACGTGAAACGCGGATCGGCCGCGCGGCGGCGCGCATAAGTGTAAGCGAGCGCGGCGATGGCGAGCGCTGTGGCGTGCGTCGACATGTGCAGGCCGTCGGCGACGAGCGCCAACGATCCGAAAATGCTGCCGCCCCCGATCTCCAAGATCATCATCGCGGAGCAGAGCGCGATCACGCCCCACGTCTTCCGCTCGTTCTGCTCGTGGTCGCTGCCGAGGAAGACATGGCTATGCGCGTAGGCGCGCATCGGCTCTTGCTGGTTCGTCATGGCCGTACTTTCACTTGAAGTAGCTATGGACCACATCGACCAACTGGTCGGTGGCCTTGTGATCGAGCGCATCGGGATTTCTCGCGCGGTCGACGAGATGCGTGCGGATATGGTCCTCGACCACCTCCGCGAGCAGCCCGTTGATGGCCCCGCGGCAGCCCGCGATCAGGTGCATGACCTCCGAGCAGCCCGCCTCCCCCTCGAGCGCCCGCTTCACCGCCTCGACCTGCCCCCCGATGCGGCTCACCCGATGCAGCAGCTTCTGCTTGTGGCGGATGGTGTGGCTCATCTTAGTGCTGCCTATAGGATAGGGGGGTATCCTAGCGGCCAATAGGGCCGAGTCAACGGCGCGCGGACCGTGTCGCTTAACCCATGTCTATCTAGGCGATAAGGTTTGGTGCGGCCGAGAAGACTCGAACTTCCAAGGGGTTTCCCCCGCTAGCACCTCAAGCTAGTGCGTCTACCAATTCCGCCACGGCCGCGAGAGCGGGCGTCGCATCCCCGAGGGTGCCGCCGATCGCGCGCGTGCTTACCAAATCCGCTGCGCCATAGCAAGGTGATGCGGGCGCTCTGCGCAAGGCGTAGCCTTCGGCTCGGCCGGGAAATCCGTCGGGCTACAAGAGCTTGACGCCCGGCCGGCGGCTCGGCAATTGGTACGCAACAGGCGTTCGGCCCATGAGGAGAGCAGCATGAAGGCGGTTCTGGCGGCATTCTGCATCGCCCTGCTGACGGCGCCGGCCGCTGAGGCGGCTCGGGCTACGTCCTCCGTGTTCGACCCCCCGCTCCAGACCCAGAAGCGCACGCTCCCGGCCGTGAAGGACACGCCCAAGTCCATCCTGACCTGCCGCTACTACCCGCATTTCATGGTCAAGGAGGTCGACGACGGCGAGGTCGGCGCCGCGCAGATCTCGATCCTCCCCATCGCCGGCGGCCCAAAGCCGGCCTGTCAGCGCCAGAATGTACCCGCGGAGAAAGTGGTGAGCGCCAATGACTGGACCGGCTACGTCAAGGGCGTCAAAGGCGACTATGTGTTTCTGGATGCCGACGACGGCGTCAATGGCGGGCTCGGCTTCGCGGTCGTCTCCGCGGGCAATGCCAAGAAGCGCTTCGAGGATTCGGCGGTCGGCAACCTCAAGAGCGTCGCGCTCGGCGCAAACGTGCTGACGCTCCGCTACGCCCGGAGCTACAGCGGCGACTGCTCCGTGCCTCACGACGGCACGGGCTGCTGGAGCAAGATCGCGGCCGCGACGGGCGAGACCGCCGCCAAGCAGCCGGATTGCGCCGCCGGCTATCTCAAGGCCAAGAACGAAATGGCGAAGGGGCGCTGCGAGGCGCAAAGGAAATCGGGCCCCGCTTGCATGGCGAGCGCGCTCAAGGAGCTCGATCGGCAGCGCTGGAATGAGGCACCCTCGGTGATCGTCTACGAGGCCGAGACCGTGCTCAGGCCCGATGGCGCCACCACCCGCCCGCTCGCCGCCCCTCTCGCCTGCCACCCCTCGGATTGAGGGCGGGCCGCGATAGACTGAGTGGCATGACTCGCCTTGACCCCATGAGCACCGGCTTCGCCGCTCCTTTCGCGCGAACCCTGGAAAAGCCGGCCGGAATCGTTCCTCCGCTCGAATGGCGCATCAGCGACGAGGCCGTGGGCTACGAGGCGGCGGTTGCCGAGATGGAGCGGCGCGTGGCCGCGATCCGCGCGGGGGGCGCGCCCGAGCTCGTCTGGCTTCTGGAGCATCCGCCGCTCTACACCGCCGGCACCAGCGCGCGCGACGGCGATCTGCTCGAGCCTGGATTGCTGCCGGTCTATCGCACGGGCCGGGGCGGCCAGTACACCTATCATGGGCCCGGCCAGCGCGTTGCCTATGTGCTGCTCGACTTGAGGCGCCGCGGCACGGACGTGCGCTGTTTCGTGGCGGCCCTCGAGGAGTGGATGATCCGCGCCCTCGCGCGCTTCAATCTCAAGGGCGAGCGGCGCGCGGGCCGGGTCGGCATCTGGATCGACGAAGGCCAAGGCCGCGAGAGCAAGATCGCCGCCATCGGCGTGCGCGTGCGCCAGTGGGTGACATACCACGGCGTCGCCCTCAACGTGGACCCCGACCTCGCGCACTATCGCGGCATCGTCGCCTGCGGCATCCGCGAGCACGGCGTGACTTCGCTCGCGGCCCAAGGCATCGCCGTGGGCATGCCCGAGGTGGACGCCACTCTCAAGGCGAGCTTCGAGCCCGCCATTGCCGCCTACTTCAAGACGAGCCTAGTGTCCCGCCCCGGAAATTCGTAAGGCGAATTTCCGGGATAAGCGGGCCACTAACTTATTGAATCTAGTGTGATTCAGGTTCCTAAGTTCGCTTGCGAACTTAGGAACCATCACACTAGCGAGCGATCCTCGCTGAGGGCCCGTCGCACACGCGGTCGCGCACCCCCTGAGTTTTGTTGATTGGGAATCAACAATCCCATGGTCTGGTGTCGACATGGCAAGCGAAGCACAGATCGCGGCGAACCGGTTGAACGCGCAGAAGAGCACGGGGCCGAAGACGGCCCAGGGCAAGGCGGCGGTGGCGCTCAATCCGCTGAGGCATGGGATGACCGCGGAAACAGTGGTGTTGTTCGACGAGCTCGAGATGGAATTCGAGGCGTTTCGCGAGGGCCTCATCTCGGATCTGCAGCCCCGGGGCACGACGGAGTGCTCGCTGGTCGAGCGGATCGCGATCCTGGGCTGGCGGCTCCGGCGCGCGAGCCGGGCGGAAGCCGCGATGATCAACGCCGAAGCCGAGTATCGTCGGGAGCGCGTCGCCATCGATGGGCCGCACCGTTCGCGCCGGCTCGATGCCAGCATGATCTTCGATCGGCTGGGCCATGACATGAGTAGGCTCACCCGCTACGAGGTCGCGGTCGAGCGCCAGCTCAATCGCGCGATGGCCATCCTGGATCACCGCCAAGCGCGGCGCTTTGCGCGCGGGGAGCGAGTGGAGCACGGCGACGTCCCGCGGCCGGAGCCCCATAGCGCCACGCCCTCCTCTGAGCCGGGACAGGGTGCGCAAGGGCATTGATTTCGAAACAAAGCCAATTGCGCCCGGATGCGCGCTCGCGAAGGAAACGAATTCTTAAGGTTCGCTTAATAATTCGTTAGTCAATCTTCAGAGATACTTTATATGCCTGAGTAATTGGGGAAAATGCCGAGCATTACTCCTGTTATTTACAATGAAGCGGGGGTACTCTCGCGCCAAGCCGGCTTTCGGCCCTCGACCCAAGGAGATGGTTGATATGTACGTCATTGCGGTCGCTTCCCAGAAGGGCGGATCGGGCAAGACCACGCTCGCCGGCCACCTCGCGGTCCAGGCGGATCGCTCCGGCGCCGGACCGGTGGCGCTGGTCGACACCGACCCGCAGGGCAGCCTGGCGGAGTGGTGGAACGCGCGCACGGCGGAGACGCCGCTCTTTGCGCGCACCGGCGCCGAGCGACTTGCCGAGGATATCGCTCGGATGGATTCCCTCGGCATCAAGCTCCTGGTCATCGACACGCCGCCGGCGATCGCCGCCACCATTTCCGAAGTGGTCCGCGCCGCCAACCTGGTGGTTGTGCCGGCGCGGCCGAGTCCGCACGATCTGCGCGCTGCCGGCGCCACCGTGGAATTGGTGGAGCGCTTGGGCAAGCCGCTGGTGTTCGTGGTGAATGGCGCGACGCCGCGCGCGCGCATCACCACCGAGGCCGTGATGGCGCTCTCCCAGCACGGCACGCTCGCGCCCACCATCATCCATCAGCGCACCGCTTTCGCCGCCAGCATGATCGATGGCCGAACGGTCATGGAGGTTCCTGACGAGGTCCGCGCCGCCAACGAGATCGCCATGCTGTGGGAGTACCTGAGTCGTCGGCTCCACGGCGAGCACCGAACGCTGCTCACCACCGACCAGCTCGCGCCCAGCGCACCGATGCCGATGGCGGCGAGCGCCCCATGAAGCACAGTCACGCAGCTCCGCTCACGGGCACCTTGCTGTTCCGCAAGGGCGGCCCGGGACCCGCGGATATCCTGGTCAGCCATTCCGGAGGCTCGATCGGAGGCTTTGGGGGCGCGCCCGGGCGCCCATCGCGCCGCGATCCGAACGCGCCCGTGCGCGTTTCGGTACAGCTCGACCGGGCGCGCCGACAGCACCTGCAACTCGCTGCCGCCAAACTCGGCATCAGCAATCGGGAGCTTCTGATCAGCGCGCTCGATCACTATCTGCGCAATGAGGTGCCCGCGCAGATCGTCGATCCCTGCAGCTGCCTCAAGCCCATGAGGTCGGAGTCGGTCTGATGGTCATGCCGGCCTTCGATATGGAGCCCAGCTCCACATCGGTTCCGCCGGACGGCGATGCCGTGCCACCGAGCCACGACGCCGCGTCGGTAGCGCCGGCGGCGAGTCCTGAGGCCGCGCCCGCGAAGACTGCAAGCGCCCAAACGAGGGCCGCGAAGCCTCGGACCGCGAGCTTGGCCAGCATCGCCGTGCAGGACAAGCTTGCGGTCTCCGGCAAGGCCGGCGACCTCACGCCGTTCTTCGAGTTGGCGCGCCGCCAGGCCATGGCGCCGTCCGCGGCTCCGCTGATCGAGCCGCCGCCCGCCGAGCCGGCCGTGCCTGAACTG
>DASZHJ010000178.1:0-2427 GCA_035938015.1 Allostellaceae bacterium | reverse complement strand
GCAATCTAGCGTGGCGACGAGCACGGTCCACCTTCGAGCGGTGGCTGGGCCTCGCCCACGTGTCCTTGGAAGGCCGAGCGGAAGGCTTAGCAGATGGTGGGCATGAGAGGGATTGAACCTCTGACCCCCGCCGTGTCGAGGCGGTGCTCTGCCGCTGAGCTACATGCCCATCTGGGTTTCAGTTGCGTATCAGCCTCGCATCCGAAGCTTTACAAATCAAGTTCTTGCGGAATGAGCAACGTTCCATGTCAACGTGGTGCTCTCCCGCTGGGCTGAGCGCCCCACGCAAAGCGTGGGGCATGTAACCCAATTCAGCCGGGCTGACAAGCCCGCATGCTCGCGGAACGCCGGCGGGGCGGCTCAGGCCGCGAGGATGCGCGTCACTTCCTTGACCAACTGGCGCAGGTGGAAGGGCTTCGCCAGCACCGCGGCGGTCTGATTGCCGATCTCCCGATTGCGCAAGGCCACGGCCGCGAAGCCCGTGATGAACATCACGCGCAGCTCGGGCCAGCGGATGGTGGCCCGACGCGCGAGCTCGATGCCGTCGAGCCCGGGCATGACCACATCGGCGAGCAGAAGATCGACCGGCGCCTTTAGGATGAGAGCAAAGGCCGCATCACCGTCGGGCGCCGAGAGCACCGTATGGCCCGCACGCGTCAGCCCGCGGCTCAAAAACCGACGGAGGTTGTCGTCGTCCTCGGCCAGCAGGATCCGTGCCATCGTATGTCCGTCTAAGCCCGCGAAACCCTGCCCAGGGCATACAGGCAAAGCAACAAGGGAAGGTTAAACGGTCGACCTGCCTCGTTATTATGCGAACTGCGTTGATGACATGGCCCACTCCTTACCCGTAATCTCACCGCCATGGACGGTGTTACGGAGCTGGGCGCGTCGGTCGACCCGCCGCTCGAGGTGGCGGCCCCCGCACAGCAGCAGGTGGCCTTGGTCTGCGCCTCGCCGCACAGCGGCAGCGATTATCCTGCGGAGTTCCTGGCCGCCTCCCGTCTCGATCCGCTGACGCTCCGGCGCTCCGAGGACTGCTTCGTCGACGAGATCTTCGGCGGCGCGGTCGAGCTGGGTGCGCCCCTCTTGAAGGCGCGATTTCCCCGCGCCTATCTCGACCCCAACCGCGAGCCCTTCGAGCTCGATCCCACGATGTTTGCAGAGCCGCTCCCCGCCTACGTCAACAGTCGCTCGCCCCGGGTGCAGGTCGGTCTCGGCACCATCGCCCGCGTCGTGGCAACGGGCGAGGAGATCTATGCCCATAAGCTGCGCTTTGCCGACGCCGTTTCGCGCGTCGAGCGGCTCTACCGCCCCTACCATCAAGCCCTCCGCCAGCTGCTGTCCGCCACCAGCGAGCACTTCGCGGGCTACGTGCTGATCGATTGCCACTCCATGCCGTCGACCGCGGGGCCGGGCGAGCGCGATTTCAAGCGCAACGGCGTCGACATCGTGCTGGGCGATTGCCATGGCACCTCCTGTCATCCCGTGATCATGGAAACCGCCCAACGAATCCTGACCGCCAAGGGCTATCGGGTCGTGCGCAACGCACCCTACGCCGGCGGTTTCACCACCAGCCACTATGGCGCGCCGCAAGGCGGCCGGCATGCGATCCAGATCGAGATCAGTCGCGCGCTCTACATGGACGAGCGCAGCATCGACCGCAAGCCGTTCCTGCGCCAGCTCGCCCAGGACATGCGCGACCTGATGACTGCGCTCGCGCTGCTGCAACCGCGCCAACTCAAGGCGGCATGAGCGCGCGCGCAGCGCCGAAGGCGAGCACGCTCGTCGTCCGCGATTCGAAAGACGCGGATTTGGCGGCGATCGCCGGGATCTATGCCCATCACGTCATGCACGGATTCGGCTCCTTCGAGGAGGTGCCGCCCGACGTCGAAGAACTGGCGCGGCGCCGGCGCGAGATCCTTGGCAAGAGACTGCCTTACCTGATCGCGAGCGACGGAACCGGGGGCGTCCTCGGCTACGCCTACGCCTCGCTCTATCGGGCACGCTCGGCCTATCGCTTCACCGTGGAGGATTCGATCTACGTGGCGCCCCAGGCGACCCGACGAGGCATCGCACGCCTGCTCCTGGAGGCCCTGATCGAGCGGTGCACGACGTCCGGCTATCGGCAGATGATTGCGGTGATCGGCGATAGCGGGAACCAAGGCTCTATCGGTTTGCACCAGTCGCTGGGCTTCGCGCACGCGGCGCTTCTCCCAACCATCGGTTTCAAGCGCGGGCGCTGGGTCGATTGCGTGATGATGCAGCGCCCACTCGGGCCCGGCGCGCGCGCGTTGCCGCAGGAGATCAGGCAGCCTTGAAACCGAGACCGCAGGTCCAACCTCTGGGTTGAGCCGGCCGGTTCTCTTGCGAGGTCGCACCATGGTCGAGACGGCATATGCGGGCGCCCAGGCTGCAGCGCGTCATCGC
>DASZHJ010000177.1:0-15075 GCA_035938015.1 Allostellaceae bacterium | reverse complement strand
GGAGGAGAGCGACGCGGGCCGGCGCTCTTTCCGCTTCATACCGGGTCCAGTGTTCTGTCAGGTTCTGATGGCCGACGAGATCAACCGTGCGAGCCCGCGCACCCAATCGGCACTGCTGCAGGCGATGCAGGAGGGCCGGGTCTCCGTCGCGGGGCAGTACCACCCGTTGCCGCGGCCCTTCCACGTGCTGGCCACCCAAAATCCGATCGAGCAGGAGGGCACCTACCCGCTCCCCGAGGCACAGCTCGACCGCTTCCTGCTGCAGATCGACGTCGGCTACCCCGATCTCGAGGCGGAGCGGCAGATGCTGCTGGCCACGACGGGACTCGCGGAGGACAAGCCGGTGGAGGCGATGGCCGCCGCCGAGCTGATGGCGGCCCAGCGCCTGGTCCGTCGAATTCCCGTCGGCGAGAGCGTGGTTGAGGCGATCCTCGCCCTGGTGCGCGCGGGGCGGCCGGACTCGGACTCCGGTGCAGAGGTCAAGCGCCACGTTGCCTGGGGCCCAGGCCCGCGTGCGAGTCAGGCGCTGATGCTGGCGAGCCGTGCCCGCGCCCTCATCGACGGCCGACTCAGCCCCTCGATCGACGACGTCATCGCGCTGGCTGCCCCCGTACTGCGCCATCGCATGGCGCTCAACTTCGCCGCGCGCGCCGACGGCATCACCATGCCGCAGGTGATCGAGCGGTTGATCGCGCCGCTGCACTGACAATCCACGGAGGTCGTAAAGGTCACGCTCGATGCCCCCCACGTCCGTGCAGCGCGCGATGCGCCATCGCGCAGAGGAGCTGGCGGCTCAGCTGCCCCCGCTGCTCGTAGAGGCGGAGCGCGTCGCGATAACGGTATCTCAAGGGGTGCACGGCCGCCGTCGCGTCGGCCAAGGCGAGACCTTCTGGCAGTTCCGCCAATATGAGCCGGGAGAGCCTGCCCAGCGCATCGATTGGCGCGAAAGTGCGCGCTCGGACCGGCTCTATGTCCGCGAGACCGAATGGGAGGCGTCCGAGAGCGTCTGGATCTGGCGCGACAGCTCGCCCTCCATGGACTACGCCTCGAGCCCGGATCTCCCGACCAAGCGCGCGCGCGGTGACCTGGTGGCACTCGCCTTGGCGGCGCTGCTGATCCGCGGCGGCGAGCGCGTGACCTTGCTGGGCTCCGGCTATCCGCCGGCCACCGGAATGAGCGTGCTCAATCGGCTGGCGCTGGTGATCGAGCGCACGGACCAGCCGGGCACCAGCCTGCCCGCCTTCGAGCCGCTGCCGCGCTATGGCCAGCTCGTCATGATCAGCGACCTGCTCTCGCCGCTCGAGGAGATCGATGCGCTCGCCCGCCGGTTCGCCGCCATGGGCGTCAAGGGCCATCTCCTGCAGGTGCTCGATCCCGTGGAGGAGACGCTGCCCTTCGAGGGCCGCGTGCGCTTCGAGGGGCTCGAGAGCGAGGCCGATCTCCTGCTCAGTCGCGTGGAGACGATTCGCTCGCAATACGCGGCCAGCCTGCAGCGCCACCGCGATGGTTTGATGGCGCTGACCCGGAGCATGGACTGGACCTTCGCCACGCACCGGACCGACCGCGCCACGACCACGGCATTGCTCGCGCTCTATGGTGCGCTCGCGCGCCCGGCCAAGGCTTGACACCATGATGAGCCTCGGCAGCCTCGCCTTCGCCGCTCCTTGGATCCTGCTGGGTTTCGCCGTGCTGCCCATCCTCTGGTGGCTGCTGCGCGTGACGCCACCGGCGCCGAAGCGAGTGGTGTTCCCGGCCCTCCGCCTCCTGCTGGATCTGGTGCCGCGCGAGGAGACCCCGGCGAAGACCCCGCTGTGGCTCGTCCTCATGCGCATGGCTCTGGCGGCGCTCGTCATCCTGGCGCTCGCGCATCCGTTGCTGAACCCGAGCGCGCGGCTTGCGGGCGCGGGGCCGCTGGTGATCGCGGTCGATGACGGCTGGAGTGCCGCCGATCGCTGGTCGGAGCGACAGACCGCGCTGACGCAGCTCGTCGATCAAGCGCAGCGGGAGAGCCGGCGGGTGGTCCTGTTTGGCACCGCGCCGCCGCCCGGCGGCGTGGCGCCGGCGCCATTGTCGATGCTGCGCGCCGAGGATGCCCGCGCCGTCGTGTCCGAGCTCGCACCTCGCCCATGGCCGGTCGACCGCAAGGCCGCGCTCGCTCGGCTGCAGGGGCTCGCGCTCGAGGGCGCCTCGATTGTCTGGCTGAGCGACGGGATCGATGGCGGCGATGCGGTGCCGTTTGCGCAAGGGTTGGTGAAGCTTGGCGACCTCCGCGTCATGCTCGATCAGCCCACCGAGCTGCCTCGGCTACTGACCCCCGGCGACAGCGAGGCCAAGGACTTGACCGCGGTCGTGCGGCGCGCGGGCCCGGAGGGCGAGGATCGATTCGTCGTGCGCGCGGTCGGCGATGACGGCCGCTTGCTCGCCCGCGCCGAGGAAGGGATGGCGCCTGGCACTACTCTTGCAACCGTATCGCTCAAGATGCCCGTGGAGCTCCGCAATCGTGCGACCAGCGTCCTGATCGAGGGCGAGACCTCGGCTGGCGCCACGCTGCTGCTCGACGAGCGCTGGCGCCGGCGTCCGGTCGGCATCGCGGCGCCGCCGCCTGGCGAGGCGGCCCAACCGCTGCTCTCCGGCGCTTATTACCTGGAACGGGCGCTGCAGCCCTTCAGCGAGGTGCGCCGCGCCAGCATCGCGCAGTTGGTCCAGCGCGAGACCGCCGCGATCTTGCTGCCGGACGCGACCACCCTCGATGCCAATGACCGTGCCGCGCTGGTCAAGTGGATGGAGGCGGGTGGGCTGGTCATGCGCTTTGCCGGCTCCAATCTTGCCGAAAACGGCGACGAGCTGCTGCCAGTGGCGCTTAGGCGCGGCGGCCGCGTGCTGGGCGGCGCGCTCTCGTGGGAAAAGCCGGCCCATTTGGCACCCTTCGACGCCGAGAGCCCGTTCGCTGGGCTTGCGATCCCCGACGATGTCACGGTGACGCGCCAAGTCCTGGCCGAGCCGTCGCTCGACCTCTCCGGCAAGACTTGGGCCCGGCTCACCGATGGCACGCCCCTGGTCACTGCCGAAAAGCGTGGCAAAGGCTGGTTGGTCCTGATGCACACCACCGCTGATCCCGCGTGGTCGTCGCTGCCGATCTCAGGCCTGTTCGTCGACATGCTGCGGCGCGTGGTCGGGCTGAGCCAGGGTGTCGCCAACGCTTCCGACGCCGCGCTGCCGCCGGTCGAAACCCTCGATGGCTTCGGGCGCCTCGGCCAAGCGCCGGCGAGCGCGCAACTCATCCCCGCCGGCGCCTTCAAGGACACCCAGGTCGACGCGCGCCATCCGCCGGGCTTCTACGGCACGGCCGACACCCGCCGCGCGCTCAACCTCGCAGGTGCCGTGCCCGCGCTCGAGCCCATCGCGCAGCTGCCGCCAGGTGTGGCGACGCAGGCCTACGAGCGGGCCAAGGAGGTCGATTTCCGGCCGTGGTTGCTGGGCGCAGCGCTCAGCCTGGCTCTCGTCGATCTCATCGTCGCCTATGCGCTACGCGGCTTGCTGGGTGGGATCGGCCGGAGGCGTAGCGGCCGGACGGTGGGTGGCGCGCTCTTGCTGATTGCACTCGGAGCCTTGCCCGCCCAGGCCGCCGGCGACGACGACTGGACCATCCGCGCCACCAGCGAGTTCCACCTCGCCTTCGTACGAACTGGGATCGGCGAGGTCGATGACCAGGCGCGCGCGGGGCTCGCCGGTCTGTCCGACGTGCTGAACCGCCGGACGGCGGTCGAGGCGGCGGCCCCCATGGACGTTGATATCGAGAACGATGAGATCGTGTTCTTCCCGCTGCTCTACTGGCCGGTGGTCGAGGGACAACAGCTGCCCTCGGCGAAGGCGATCGACAAGATCAATCGCTATCTCGCGACCGGCGGCACCATCTTCTTCGACACACGCGACCAGGGCGACAGCAATTCTCTGACCGCCTTCCAGACCCAGCAGCGCCTGCAGCGGCTGGTTGCCGGCCTCAACATTCCGCCGCTCGAGCCGTTGCCGCCCGACCACGTGCTGACCAAGGCGTTTTATCTGATGCAGGAGTTTCCGGGCCGCTGGAGCGGCGGCCGGATCTGGATTCAGCCGGCCGAAGGCAAGGTGAATGACGGCGTCGCCTCGATCATCGTCGGCAGCAACGACTATACCGGCGCTTGGGCCGTGGATTCGAGTGGCCGCACGGTCTATCCCGTCGTGCCCGGAGGCGAGCCGCAACGCGAGATGGCGTATCGCTTTGGCGTCAATCTCGTGATGTACACGCTGACCGGCAACTACAAGACCGACCAGGTCCACGTTCCCGCCATCCTGGAGCGGTTGGGCCAATGACCATCGCCGGATATGCCCTCGCGGCCTCGCCGTTGCTGCCCTGGTGGGCGATCGCCGGGTTTGCCGGGCTCGCCATCCTGGCGCTGCTGTTCGGTGCCATTCGCCGGGCCCGTGGGACCGCGTGGCGGCTCCTCGCGACGGCGGTTCTGTTGCTGATCCTCACCGACCCTTCGCTGGTCCAGGAGGACCGCCTGCCGCAGCGTGACGTCGCCGCCGTCGTGGTGGACGACTCGCCGAGCATGCGGATCGGAGACCGCCGCCAATACGCCCAGCAGGCGCTCGACCGCGTCACGGAGAAGCTGAAGGACTTCAAGGATCTCGACGTCAGGATCGTGCACGCCGGCGGCGCCGAGCCGGGCGCCGGCCTCGCGGACGCGGGAACGCGACTTTATACGGCGCTTCAGCACGCGCTCGCCGACGTGCCGAAACAGCGCGTCGCCGGTGCGGTGATGATCACCGACGGCGAGGTGCACGACATGCCGCCGGCCGAGCGGCTCGATTTCTCGGCGCCGCTCCACGCGCTGATCACCGGCAAGCCCGGCGAAGCCGACCGCCGGCTCCTGGTCAAGGAGGCACCGAGCTTCGGGCTGGTCGGCAAGGAGGTCGCGGTCACGCTCAGGGTCGACGATTTGCCGGACACCGAGAAAGAAGCGCAAGGCCAAGCGCGCGTCACCCTGCGCAAAGACGGCGGGCCCCCCAAGACCTTCGCCGTGCCGGTCGGGCGTGACACGCCCGTCAGCATCGCAATCGATCACGGCGGTCCCACCGTGGTCGAGATCGAAGTCGAGCCGGGACCGCAGGAGCTCACTCTCGAGAACAACCGGGCGGCCTTCGTGGTGAACGGCGTGCGCGACCGGCTCAAGGTCCTGCTGGTGAGCGGCGAGCCGCATGCGGGCGAGCGCACCTGGCGCAACATCCTGAAGTCGGATCCGTCGGTCGATCTCATCCATTTCACCATTCTGCGTCCGCCCGAGAAGCAGGACGGCACCCCGATCCGCGAGTTGTCGCTGATCGCGTTCCCCATCCGCGAGCTCTTCGACGTCAAGCTCGACGAATTCGACCTGATCATCTTCGACCGCTACGAGCGCCGCGGCATCCTGCCCATGACCTATCTCGAGAACATCGTGCGTTTCGTGCGCAAGGGCGGCGCACTCTTGGATTCCGCGGGACCCGGCTTCGGCACGCCCATGGGTCTCTACCGCTCGCCGCTCGGCGCGGTTCTCCCGGCAGAGCCCACGGGCCAGGTGTTCGAGCAGGGCTACAAGCCCCACGTTACCGATCAGGGCCTGCGCCACCCCGTCACCGCGGACCTGCCGGGCGGCACCGGTTCCGACGCCAAAGACCCGCGCTGGGGCCGCTGGATGCGGCATATCGAGGCGACGCCCAAGGCCGACAGCGTCAGCGTCATGAGCGGCGTCAACAACGAGCCGCTGCTGCTGCTGAGCCATGTCGGCGACGGACGCGTGGCGCAGCTGCTCTCGGACCAGATGTGGCTCTGGACGCGGGGCTATGACGGCGGCGGCCCGCAAGCGGAGTTGCTGCGGCGCCTGGTCTATTGGCTGATGAAAGAGCCCGATCTCGAGGAGAACGCGCTCACCGCGCGGATCGAGGGCAACCGGCTGCAGATTGCACGGCAATCGCTGCAGCCTGACGACCGGCCGGTTCGTGTCACCGGTCCGGATGGGGTCCCGCGCGACGTGCCGCTGACTGCCGAGAGCGGCGGCCGCAGTGTCGCCACCCTGCCCATCGAGGAGAGCGGCCTCTACCGCATCACCGATGGCACCAACACCGCGCTGGCCGCCGCGGGCGCGCTCAATCCGATCGAGATGTCCGACGTGCGGGCAACCGACGAGAAGCTCTCTCCCGCGGTCAGCGCCACCGGCGGCGGTCTGTTCTGGGTCGGCCCGGGTACCATCCCCGACTTCCGCCGCGTGGCGCCCGAGCGCGCCGCCGCGGGCCGCGGCTGGCTGGGCCTGCGCGCCAACGGCGACTACATCGTAACCGGCGTCCACGAGACCCCGCTCCTGCCGGGCCTGCTCGCCCTCCTGCTCGCCCTCGGCACCTTCATCGCGGCCTGGCGGCGCGAGGGGCGGTAATCATCTTGCTCAGTCCCGGGCTTCGATCCGCTTGAAGGCTTCCGTCGCCTCGATGAGGCGCGTGCGGGTGCCGGGCTCCATCGCGGCGTGGCCCGCGTTGGGCACGATCGAGAATTCCGCCTCGGGCCAGGCGCGGCGCAAATCCCAGGCGTTACGGATCGGGCAGACGAGATCGTAGCGGCCGTGGATGATGACGCCGGGAATATGTCGGATCTTGCGCACGTGCTCGAGCAGGTAGTTGCCGGTCTCGAAGAACGTGCCGTGCTGGAAGTAATGGCATTCGATGCGCGCCAGCGCGAGCGCCGCCTCGGGCTCCTCGTGCTCGCGGATGCTCCCCTCATTGGGGATCAGGTACATCGTGGACGCTTCCCACTTGCTCCACGCGATGGCGCAATGCAGCCTCTCCTCGTCGCTCGGCCCCGTGAGGCGGCGGTAGTAAGCGCCGACGAGGTCGCCGCGCTCGGACTCCGGAATCGGCGCCAGGTACTTCTCCCACGCGTCCGGGAAGATGTGGCTGGCACCCTCTTGATAGAACCAATCGATCTCCAGCTTCCGGCAGAGAAAGATGCCGCGGAGAATGAGGCCGAGCACTCGCTCCGGGTGCGTCACCGCATAGGCAAGCCCGAGCGTGCTGCCCCAGCTGCCGCCGAACACGACCCATCGGCGGATGCCGAGGTCCTCGCGGATCTTCTCGATATCGCGGACGAGATCCCAGGTGGTGTTCTCGCGAAGCTCGGCATGGGGCGTGCTCTTGCCGGCACCGCGCTGGTCGAAGAGCACCACGCGATAGTAGCGGGGATCGAAGAAGCGCCGATAGCTCGGCGTCAAGCCGCCGCCGGGCCCGCCGTGCAGGAAGACAACCGGCACGCCCTCGGGGTTGCCGACCTCCTCGACATAGATCGTATGGAGCGCGGAGACCTTGAGGTACCTGGACCGATAGGGCTCGATTTCCGGAAAGAACTCTCTGTCCATGATGCTCCTCGCGGGTTGCTGACCGGCCATCAAAGCAGGCCAGGCGGGCATTGAATACGAAGATTCGTCATGGGCGAGGCACGGATTTGACCTCGCCTTGGATCCAATCGCGGAAGGCGCGCACCCGCGCGAGCTCGCCCGCAGCGCGCGGGTAAACGAGGTAATAGGCGGCGCGCGACGGCACCCGCCGCGGAAACAGCCGAACCAGGCGACCGGCGGCCAAGTCGGCCGCCACCAGCGCACCGCGCGCGAGCGCCACGCCGATGCCCTCGGCCGCGGCCTGTACCAGCAGCGTCTCGTCGCTGTAGATCGGGCCGCGGCTCGGCTCCGGCCAATCGAGGTCCATGGCGCGGAACCACGGCGTCCAGGGCTGGCGCTCGCTCCGCAAGAGCACCGCGCGGGCGAGGCCCTCTGGCCGCTTCGGCAGCGATCCGCCATTGAGGCGGGGGCTTGCCACCGGAAACACCTCCTCGTCGAAGAGCTTCTCCGCCACCAGTCCGGGCCAATCGCCGCCCCCGATACGGATCGCGAGGTCGACGCCGTCGGGGCCGAACTCCGCGAGCGCCTGGGTCGCGCGGATGTTGACGTCGATCTCGGGATGGCGGCCATGAAAGCCAGCCAGCCGCGGAATCAGCCACAGGGAGGCGAAAGACGGCAGCACGCTGATGGTGAGCTCCTGCTGGTCGCGACGCTTGGCGACCTCCGCGACGGCGGCACGCAGATCGCCCAAGGAATCGCGGAGCCTGGAGGCGAAGCGCTGGCCTGCGTCCGTTAGAAGCAGCCTGCGGCCCTCGCGTCGGAACAGCCGCGCGCCCAGGCTCGCCTCCAGCGCTTTCATCTGGTGGCTGATGGCGCCGTGGGTGAGGTGCAGCTCCTCCGCGGCGCGCGTGAAATTGAGATGCCGCGCCGCCGCCTCGAAGGCGCGCAGCGCCGCCAGTGGAGGCAAGTGTTGGACCATGGGGAACTGTTAGCTCCGCTCACGATCGGCGTCAAAAGACTTCGTTTTGCAGGGCGCTCCGCCGTTACTATGTTCGGTGCGAGAGTGAGCAAGTCTCACGGGGAGTACGCATGATCCGGCTCTACAATTTCCAGGGCTCAGGCAATTCCTACAAGGTCCGGTTGCTGCTGACGCAGCTCCAGGTGCCGTTCGAGCGGATCGACATCGATTTGCTGGCGAGCGAGACGGGTGAGCCGCGCTTCCGCGCGCGCAACCCGCTGGGCCAAACGCCCTTCGTCGAGCTCGACGACGGCCGCGTGCTGGCGGAGTCGAATGCGATCCTCTGGTACCTCGCCGAGGGGACGCCGTTCCTGCCCGAGGACCGATGGACGCGCGCGCAGATCCTGCAATGGATGAATTTCGAGCAGTACCGGATCGAGCCCAACATCGGGACGCCGCGCTTTTGGATTACCGAGCTGCAGCTCGGCGAGCAGCGCCGGGGCCAGATCGCGGAGAAGCTCAAATCGGGCAACGCCGCGCTCGCGATCTTGGAGACGCACCTCGCGCGCACGCCCTTCGTCGCGGGGACCCGCTATACGATCGCGGACATCGCGCTCTTCGCCTACGGCCACGTGGCGGACGAAGCGGGCTACGATCTGGGACCCTACTCCGCGCTGCGGCAGTGGTTTGCGCGGGTCCGAGCCGAGCCGCGTCACGTGCCGATCACGGCGGAGCTCGGCCGCGTCATTCCCTGGCCCAAGGCAAGGCAGCCGTGAGTCGCGCCTTCGCCCGCATCGCCTTCACCGAGGCCGTCAAGGAGGCGCAGCGCCGCAACGGTGCGCGCGCGAGCGGCGAACGGCTGGAGGCGCATCCCGCCACCCGCGACGCGCTCACGCCCGAGCTCGTTCGCTACATCGCGGAACGCGACAGCTTCTTCATGGCGACGGCGAGCCGTGAAGGCTGGCCTTACGTGCAGCATCGCGGCGGCCCGCCGGGCTTCCTGAAGGTGCTCGACGAGCGCACTCTCGGCTTCGCGGATTTCTCGGGCAATCGCCAATACCTCAGCATCGGCAATCTCGCCGAGAACGACCGCGTGCATCTGTTCCTGATGGACTGGGCGCATGCGCGCCGGCTCAAGATCTGGGGCCGCGCCGAGGTGGTGGAGGACGCCGGTCTGATCGAGGCGCTGATGCCCGCCGGCTACGATGCGCGCCCGGAGCGCGCGATCCGCATCCATGTCGAGGCCTGGGACATGAACTGCAACCAGCACATCACGCCGCGCTTCACCGAGCGCGAGCTGACGCCGGGCCTCGACGCATTGGCCCAGCGCATCGCCCTGCTCGAGGCTCGGTTGCACGAGTCGGGGATATCGCTGCCGTAATAACGCCTGTCCGTGATGGTGCTTTAAGCGGCAGGTGCAGTGCCCATGACTGCGATCGCCCGGCCCGAGGCGACGCGCTAGCGCGAGATCCGAAGGTCCGAAGGGGCACGTGTCGAAGGACTGGCGTCGCTTTTGTTAAGCGCGCCTGAACAATCCGATGGTCAACTGTCGATCGACGGGAGTTGTCTTGGGTCGAGCCCCCGATCGGCAGAGGAGCGAGAGATGACGCGCGCGGCGCAGAGTGCGGCGAATCGGTTGAATGAGCTGGAGCGCGCCCGGCCCAGGATGCCCAGGGGCAAGGCGGCGATGCGGCGGAACCCGTTGCGGCATCCGCCCTCGGAACTCGGCCGCACCGCGCGCCCAACCGCTTTGGGGGGCGATCCCGCGAGAATCGTCACATTGGGAAAGCAGAGCCGATTTATCGAATGAGATCAGCGAGCGCGATGGCGGGGAAAGCCGATTTGATGCAGCCGGGAACCGCTCTAGCCATAATGCTTGAAGCTCGGCCAGTCTGCGTCGAAGGGCGGCTTGCGACCGCGGCAGATCCACAGCGTCAGGCCGGTCTCGTCGGGCATCGCCCAGGGATGCTCGACGGTGCCCGCGGGCTCGACCGACGCATAGGCCTTGAGCAGCTGGTCCCGGTTGCCGCCCAGGCGGATCACGACGCTGCCGTCATGCCCTCTCGGACCCCAGAGGAAATAGTTGTTGTGGCCGCTGATCGCGGGCGGCAGCGGCATGCTCTCGCCGAACACGTCGATCGCCGCGGCCTCGCCGTAGTTGCGGGCGAGGAAGGCCGCCTGCCGCCGCTCATCCGGCGGGAGCGAGTCATAGGCTCGACCGACCAGCGCCGCGAGCTCGCGCCAGCCGAACATGTCGGCGTAGTGCTGCGGCAAGCGGCCGAGCGCCCGGTGCTCGCCGATTTGCGGCGTGACACCGAGATATTCCTGATACCGCGCGAATTGCTCGATGGGCAGGATCGGCAGCGAGAAAGGCGCGGCGATCAGCCCGAGCAGCACGACCACGGCAACGTAGCCCCAGCGCGCCGCACGCGAGGCGATCCAGGCCTCGAGCGCGACCCCGCCGCCCGCGAACAGCAGTGGATAGGCGCCGGCGGTGTAGTAGTCGCGGCCGTGAAGCGCCAGCATCGCGGCCATCAAAGCCGCGACGGCGACTGCGACCCAGCGCAGGTCCGCGAGCCGCGGCCAGATCGCGAAGGCGACGAAACCCGCGAGCCACAGCGGCGCCGTCGCGGGGTTCAGCATCATCGCCTGCGTCCGCAAGAACGCGACCGGAGACAGCGCCACGTTCTTGGTCTCGGCCGCGTTGCGGGCGATCTCCAGGAATGGCCAATCATGTGCGGCCTGCCAGAGGATGTTGGGCAGCACGATCAGGCCGGCGAGCGCCGCCGCGAGGTAGGGCTCGGGGCGCATCAGCACCCGACGCGCGCGCGTCGCCAGCAGGCCGAGGCCGAGCGAGGCCAGCCAGATGGCGATGGTGTATTTGGCGAGCAGCGCCACGCCGGTAATCGCGCCGAGGACGAACCACCAGCGTCGGTCGCCCTCGCGGACGATGCGGATCAGGATGTATCCGCAGGCGAGCCACGCCAGCGGCTCCAGCGCGTTGGTCGTGAGGATGGTGCCGATGCCGAGCAACACGCCGGCGACCAGCGTTGCGAGGCCCGCGATCGCCTGCGCCCATCGCCCGCCGCCGAGAAGACGCGCGCTCTCAGCCGCGAGCGCCACCGCGCCGGCATGAGCGAGCGCCGGCACCAGCCGGAGCATCACCAGCGAGGGCGCGAACAGTCGATGCATGATGGCTGCGATCAGCGGAATGAGCGGCGGCTGGTCGACATAGCCCCAATCGAGCCGGTCGCCGCACACGATGAAGTAGAGCTCGTCGCGGAAGTAGTCGTAACCGCCGCTGGCATAGAGATGCAGGACGAGCGCCGCCGCCGCCAGCAGCCAGCCGGGTCGGCGAGTCAGCTCTCCCAGGAGGCGGATCATCGCGCCCGAGCCTATCGGCTCGAGATCGTCGCGGCCAGCCTAAGGGGTGGGATCGGTTGGCGTTTTCCGCTATGGTGCGCGCCGCGCCGGCCCACCCGCGGCCCGTCCCCTTGGAAATCCGCGCATGCTGAGATCCGTGCTGGCCCCCATCCACCCGGACGGCTGGCGCTTCATTGCGGCTGCCGTTGTGGTGGCGCTGCTCCTGTTCTGGCTGGGCGTGGCGCCCTTAGGCTGGCTTGCCCTGGTGGTGGCGGCCTGGATCACCTATTTCTTCCGGGATCCCTGGCGGGTGACGCCAAGCCGGGCGGGGCTCGTGGTGAGCGCCGCCGACGGCGTGGTGGTCGCCGCTGACCGTGTACCGCCGCCCAAGGAGCTGGAGATGGGCGAAGCCCCGATGACGCGCATCGGCGTGTTTCTCAACGTGTTCGACGTGCACGTGAACCGCGTGCCGCTGGGCGGTCGCGTCAAGAAGCTCGCCTACAGCAAGGGCCGGTTCATCAACGCGAGCCTCGACAAGGCCTCGGAGCAGAACGAGCGCATGGCGATCCGGATCACCTCCACCGAGGGGCCGGATGTCGCGGTGGTACAGATCGCGGGTTTGATCGCGCGCCGCATCGTCTGCACCCTCGGCGAGGGCCAAGAGGTCGCCACCGGCGAGCGGCTGGGGCTGATCCGCTTCGGCAGCCGCACCGATGTCTACCTGCCGGCGGAGTGGGCGCCGCTGGTGGTCAAGGGCCAGCGCGTCGTCGGCGGCGAGACCGTGATCGCAGATGCCGCCGCGCCTGAGCCGCAACGCGAAGGGAGACTACACTGATGTTGAGACGACCTCGCATGCGCGTCCGGGTCCGGGTGCAACCCGTGCACCTCTCGCTCAATCGCATGATCCCGAACATCCTGACGCTTCTGGCGCTCTGCGCGGGCATGACCGGCATTCGCCTGGCGATCGTCGGCAAGTTCGAGACCGCGGTCGCCGCGATCATCGTCGCGGGCATCCTGGACGGGCTCGATGGTCGGATCGCGCGGCTCTTGAAGGGTACCTCCAGCTTCGGCGCCCAACTCGACTCGCTCTCTGATTTCGTGAGCTTCGGCGTGGCGCCCGCGGTCATGCTCTACATCTGGACGATGGACCAGTTCCACGGTTTCGGCTGGGCGGTGGTGCTGATCTTCGCGGTCTGCTGCGGGCTTCGGCTCGCGCGGTTCAATACGCAGCTCGGCCAGGAACTGCCGCCTTATGCCTACAACTTCTTCACGGGCGTGCCAGCCCCCGCGGGCGCGGGACTGGTGATAATCCCGATGTTCGCGGCCTTCGAGTTCGGGGACACCTTCTTCCGGACCCCCGCGCTCAACACCTTCGTGATACTGGCGGTGGCAGGCTTGATGGTGAGCCGGGTCCCGACTTTCGCGCTGAAGCGCTTCCACGTACGCAGCGAGTGGGTGCTGCCAACGCTCCTCGGCGTGGGTGCGCTCGCGGCCTTCCTAACCACCGAGCCCTGGGCAACCTTGCTCGTGGTGGGCGTGATCTACGTCGGCTCCTTCCCCTTCAGCATCCGTTACTACCGCAAGCTGAAGCGCACCGCCGACGACATGCGCGCCGCGACGCTCCGCGTTGCCAGCGAAGCGGGCGCGGGCGCTCAACCGTTGGCGAAGTGATTGCCGCTGCGCCGCCGCTGTCATCTTGCCGACATCGTTCCGCGCTATGCGCAATGTGCATTGCCTAGGAAAGACCGTGCGATGATGCGAAAGCTGGCGGGCGCGGCGCTGCTCCTGCTCCTGAGCGCTACTGCCCACGCGCAATCGGTCAAGCTCACGCTCTACACCTCGCAGCCCGACCGCATCTCAGCGGAGACGGTCGCTGCGTTCAACAAGCAGCACCCCGGCGTGACCGTCGAGACCTTCCGCTCCGGCACGACCGAGGTCATGAACAAGCTTTCCGCGGAGTTCCTGGCGGGCGATCCCCAGCCCGACGTGCTCTTCATCGCCGACGCCGTTACCATGGAGGGGCTCAAGGCCGAGGGCCGGTTGCTCGCCTATCCCGAGGCGGATGTGTCGGCGTTTCCGGCCGCCACCTACGATCAAGACAAGACCTATTTCGGCTCGAAGCTCATCACCACTGGCATCGTCTACAACACCGCGGCCCCGAGGCCGCAATCCTGGCTCGACCTGCTGGCACCGGCAGCGAAGGGCCAGGTGGTGCTACCGAGCCCGCTCTATTCGGGCGCGGCGGTGATCCACATGGCCGCGGTGAGCGCGGCACCCGCGCTCGCGCCTGACTACTACGGCAAGCTCGCGGAGAACCGCGCCATCGCCGTGCAAGGCAACGGAGCCGTGGTCGCCCAAGTCGCGGGCGGCCAGCGCATGTACGGCGTGCTCGTCGAGTTCATGGCGCTCAACGCCAAGGCCAAGGGCTCGCCGGTGGATTTCGTGTTTCCCAAGGAGGGCGTGAGCGCCGTCACCGAGCCGGTGGCGATCCTGAAGACCGCGAAGCACCCCGAAGCCGCCAGGGATTTCGTCGATTTCATTCTTTCGAAACCAGGCCAGGAGCTCGCGGCCTCGCAGGGGTTCCTCCCGGCCCGCCGCGACGTGGCCCCGCCGCCGGGTTTACCCAGGCCGGCGGACCTCACCATCCTGCCCCTCGATATGGCGGCCGCGACGCGCGAGGCGCCCGCGCTCAAGGAGCGCTTCAGCCAGCTCTTCGGCGGCTGATCGCTTGTTGCGGCGATTGGGAGCCACGGCAAGCGAGCGCGCGCTCTTTCTCGGCCTCATCGTCTTCGTGGGTGCGATCTCGGCGGCACCGTTGGTGCGGCTGTTGCTCGAAGGCGTGGCACCCGGCGGCCGGCTGGATCTGGGTACGCTTCAAAGCGTGCTTCGCGCGCCGCGCACCTGGCTCGCCGCCGAGCGGACGCTCGCGACGGCGCTCGCGTCCACCGCGATCGCCACGGTGCTCGGCACGAGTTTCGCCCTGCTGGTCGGCGCCACCGACCTGCGCGGCAAATCGGCGCTCGGTTTCGTCTTCCTGCTGCCACTGATGATCCCGTCCCAGGTGACCGCGATCGCCTGGATCAACCTGCTGGGGCCGGCCAGCCCGCTCTTGAAGACGCTGGGCCTCGCGCCCGCGCCAGGCACGCCGCATCCGCTCTACGGCTTCGGCGGCATCGCGGGGATCATGGGGCTCGAGCATGCGCCGCTGGTGTTCCTGACGCTGCGCGCGGGCCTGCGGGCACTGCCGGGCGAGGCGATCGAGGCTGCCGAGGCGGCGGGCGCAAAGCGTCTGCGCGTGATCGCCACCATCGTGTTGCCGATGTGCTTGCCGGCGCTCGCGGCGGGCGCCGCGCTCGC
>DASZHJ010000176.1:0-1976 GCA_035938015.1 Allostellaceae bacterium | reverse complement strand
GCTCTCCGTCGCCTCCACCGGGATGGTGCGCACGCCGCTCGGGAAGGCGGTGACGCTGAGCCCGTCCTTGCCGGGCCTTGCGCCCGCCCCGCCGCAATGAAAGATCACGCTGCTGAACTCCGGTAGCGCGCCCGCGTCGGTGCCTTCCGCGACCTCGTCGACCAGCGAGCCGCCGCCGAAGATCTGCGGGTTCCAGAGCGAGGACGCACCCTCGGCGGGGACGCCGCCGGGCAATACCTGGTGCAGGCAGCCGAATACCACGTCGGGCAGCATGTGGCCGACGGTGTGGCGCGCCGCCACTGCCCAGGGCCGCTTCACGTTGAGGACGCAGCCTTCGGGCGCGCTGATGGTGATGGGCGCCAACGAGCCCGCATTGTTGGGTACTTCCGGCGCCACCAGGCATTTCACGCCGAATGCGGTGTAGGCGAGGGTGTAGTTGTAGACGACGTTGATGCCGAAGGCGGAGGCCGGCGATGTCCCGTCGAAATCGACGTGAATGCCCTCATCGGAGATGGTGAGCGCCGCGTTCAGCAGCAGCGGCTTGTCGTAGCCATCCATGGCGACGCTGTTGCGATAGGTCCCCTTGGGGAGCGCGCGGATCTTGGCGAGCGTCGCCTCGCGCGAGGCCTCGACGATGGTCGAGCCGAGATTGTCGAGGTGGGCGATCTCGAACTCGTCCATCATCTCGGCGAGCCGCTTGGCGCCTTCCTCATTGCAGGCGCAGAGCGCGTAGATGTCGCCCTCGACCTGCAGCGGCTCGCGCACGTTGGCGCGCACGACCCCCATCAGGTCCTCGTTCATTTTGCCTTCGCGCGCGAGCGGCATGATCGGGATCGAGAGCCCCTCCTCGAACACCTGACGGCCGTCGGGCCCCATGCCGAGCCCGCCGATGTCGACGACGTGCACGGTGCACGCGAAAAGGCCCACGGGCTTTCCCTTGTAAAAGCTCGGCGTCACCACGGTGATGTCGTGGAGGTGGCCGGAGGTGAGCCAGGGATCGTTGGTGATGTAGTGGTCGCCCGGCTTCATGGTCTCGAGCGGATAGACCTTGAGGAAGTGGATCACCGCATTCGCCATGGAATTGACGTGGCCGGGCGTGCCGGTGACCGCTTGCGCCAGCATGCGGCCCTCGCGGTCGAACACCCCCGCGGAGAGGTCGCCCGCTTCGCGCACCGATGTCGAGAAGGCCGTGCGGATCATGGTCTGTGCCTGCTCCTCGACCACGGCGATGAGCCGGCTCCACATGATCTGCGTATGGATCTGCGCGAGGGCGGTGTTGGGGCGTGCGACCATGGTCAAGTCTCCTTGCGGCGCGTCAGCGCAATATAGCCGAAGCCGTCGATCTCGGCGTCGAAGAGCGGACTCAGCACCGTCGAGGTCTCGGCCTCGGCGATGACCGCGGGTCCCTTGATGCGGGCGCCGGGCGTGAGGTCCGGACGCCAGTAGATTGGCACCTCCAGGAATTCACCGGTGTTGGGGTCGAAGACGCGGCGGCGCGTGCGCGGCTTGGCCTCGTAATGCTTGACCGCGACGGGTGTCGCAAGGCTGCCCTCCGCGGGTGCGCTCACGGAGACGACCCAGCTCAAGATCTCGACCTCGACACCGGGGATCGCGCGGCTGTAGAGCCGGCGGTAGGCGGCTTCGAAGAGCTCGGTAAGGTGGCCGCCATCGTCGCGGGTGAAGGCTCGCACCGGCAGGCTCACCGCGATCTCGTGGCCCTGGCCGCGGTAGCGCATGAAGGCCGAGCGCTGCTCGACAAGTTTTGCCTCGGGCGCGCCGCTGCGGACGATCGCCTCGGCCTCCGCTCGCATCTCCGAGAGCAGGCGGTTGACCGCCGCCACATCGAGCCGGCTCAGCCGCTCGAGATGACTGCGCACGATCTCGTAGGCGACCGGCGCGCGCAGGAAGCCCACCGCGGAGCCGACGCCCGCGTTGGCCGGCACCAGCACGCGGGCGATGCCGAGCTTCTCGGCGAC